>DATKGE010000137.1:0-3811 GCA_035510955.1 Occallatibacter sp.
CCTTCCGCAGGCTTCGATTCGATTGTCACCATGTTCGACATGATCGTCCTTAGTGAGCGACTGCCGCGGTTTGAGCAGCTTCCGCCACGCCGTTCTTCTTCTTCCAGTCGCCGATGGCCGCGCGAATCGCGTCTTCGGCCAGCACCGAGCAGTGAATCTTTACCGGCGGAAGCGAAAGTTCCTTCACAATGTCGGTGTTCTTGATTTCCAGCGCGTCGGAGACGGTCTTGCCCTTGATCCATTCCGTGGCCAGCGACGAGCTGGCGATGGCCGAACCGCAGCCGAAGGTCTTGAACTTGGCCTCTTCGATCACCTGCGTCTCGGGGTTCACGCGAATCTGCAGCCGCATCACGTCGCCGCACTCCGGCGCACCCACCAGACCGGTGCCGACCTCGGTGGAAGCCTTGTCCAACTGGCCCACGTTGCGCGGATTGTTGTAGTGGTCGATTACCTTGTCGCTGTATGCCATTGGTCCATCCTTCTGCGGGGAAGCCGCGGTGGTACTTAGTCGTTAGTGATCAGTGGCTAGTGGTTAGAAAACCCAGTGGCGAGATTCGTTTGACCGCGAATACTAACCACTAATCACTAACCGCTGGTTCTTAGTGCGCCGCCCATTGAATCTTGGTCAAATCGATGCCTTCCAGCACCATCTCATAGAGCGGTGAAAGCAGGCGCAGTTTCTTCACAATGTCGATCACCTTGGCGGCCACGTAGTCCACTTCCGCCTGGGTATTGAACCGGCCCAGACCGAATCGAATCGAGCTATGCGCCACATCGTCGCCCAGTCCCAGCGCCTTCAGAACATAAGACGGCTCAAGCGTCGCCGAGGTGCAGGCCGAACCGCTGGAGACCGCCACATCGTTGATGCCCATCAGCAGCGACTCGCCCTCAACGTAAACAAAGCTCATGTTCAGGTTGCCGGGAAGTCGATGCTCCCAGGAGCCGTTCACGTGGACGTAGTCGAGCTCCGATTCCAGCTTCGCCTTCAGCCGGTCGCGCAGGCCGCGCAGATAAGCCGCCTCGTTGTCCATCTCTTCATAGGCGATCTCGCAAGCTTTGCCCAGCCCCACGATTCCGGGCACATTCAACGTGCCCGACCGCATGCCGCGCTCGTGGCCGCCGCCGTCAATCTGCGCCGCGATCTGCACACGCGGGTTGCGCCGGCGAACGTACAGTGCGCCCACGCCCTTGGGCCCGTAAATCTTGTGGCCCGACAGCGAAAGCACGTCAATGTTGTCGGCGATCACGTTCACCGGAACCTTGCCCACCGCCTGCACCGCGTCGGTGTGGAAGATGACTCCCTTTTCGTGACACAGCTTGCCGATCTCGCGGATGGGCTGCAGCACTCCGATTTCGTTGTTCGCCGCCATGATCGAAACCAGGATCGTCTTGTCGTCCATGGCCCGCTTCAGGTCGTCCAGATCGATCAACCCGTCGGCCTTTACCGGCAGATAGGTGACGCGATAGCCGTACTTTTCCAGGCGCTTGCAGGTGTCCAGCACCGCTTTGTGCTCGGTGACCTGGGTGATGATGTGGTTGCCGCGCTCGCGGTACATCTCCGCAATGCCCTTGATGGCCAGGTTGTTCGATTCCGTGGCGCCGGAGGTAAAGATGATCTCCTTGGCGGTAGCGCCGATGAGCTTGGCGATCTGCTCGCGCGCCGTCTCCACGGCCTGCTCGGCCTCCCACCCAAACGAGTGGTTGCGGCTGGCCGCGTTGCCGAACTTGGTGGTGAAATAGGGCAGCATCGCCTCCAGAACCCGCGGATCCAGCGGGCTGGTGGCGTGATTATCCATATAAATCGGCAGGCTTACGCCCGCGGGCACTTCCACATTGCTGGCAACTGTAGCCATTTCAGTTCTCCATCCTTTTCGATGCTCGTCTCCGCCGCCGGTAGCGAAGGAAAACCTTGCGTTGTAACGTTAAATTCGTCAGAGCGTCAGTGCAACCAACCCCTGCGGCGCGTGCGGCCGGTGTGCGGGTTGTTCGTGCTCTGCCAGGTCTTGAATGCTGATGCTCTTCAGCACCCCGGCAATGGTGTCGTTCACCCGCGCCAACGGCTCTTTGATGGTGCAACTGGGCGTCAGGTCGCAGTTCTTTGCGCCCTTGGTGCAGGAGGTGATGAAAAACGGGCCGTCGATGGCATGAATCACCTCGTAGGCCGAAATCTCGCGGGCATCGCGCGCCAAGGCGTAACCGCCGTTCATGCCGGCGTGCGAGCGCAGCAGGCCGTGCTTGGTCAGCAACTGCAGAATCTTGGCCAGAAGCTGCGCCGGAATTCCGTAGGCGTCGGCCACATCCTTCGCGCTCAGGGCAGCCTTTTCCGGGTGCTCGGCCAGGTACTTAAGCGCCATCAACCCGTAATCCGCTTTCTTGGTCAGCTTCAGCATTGAATATCCGACTTCTTCAGTCCGTGTTCAGTATACGACCATTTATGTCGGGTTTTCAAGCCCCGCCGGAATCGTTTCGGCTCCAGGTGGGAAGAATCTTCGCCGCAAGCCGAAAGATTCAACAAAAACCCGTTCCAAATTAGCTCAAAGACCGCTACAATCTTGCGGAAAGAGGCCCTTCCGAATCCGAAGCAATGGCAACCATCTGCAAGCACCCCAGGGTACGTATCGTTTCCCGGCACGAAGACACCGAGTTTGTCGAGTGCCTGGAGTGTGGCGAGGTCTTTGACTCCGAGGAGTTTCGCGACATGGAGATTGAAGAAACCGCCGAACCAGAGGACGCCTTGAACGAAGACTGAGACCTCAAAATCAGGGTCTTTCCCTGACGCCGGTGCCTCCGTTGGCTGGAGCGCCGACCCGCCGCGACACCACCCATGCATAATGCAGGCCCGATACCACGGTGAGCACCATGGTGGCGCCTAGGGCAATCATGCGAACCTCGGCGACCCACTGGGCTGCGGTCAACTGGTGCAGCAGCACTGCGGCCACGGCGGCGATCTGAGCAAAGGTGTTGGCCTTGCCGAAGATGCTGGGGATGAATTCCCGCCGTCCGGCGGCAGCGTAAAGCAGGGCCGCGACAAGCAGGATTCCGACATCCCGCCCGAAGACCATGACCGTGACCCTGACTGGAATCAGGCCCATGTGCATGAGAACAAGAAACAGTGTGCTCAGCAGCAGCTTGTCGGCAACCGGATCAAGATATTCGCCCAGCCTGGTGCGCTGCTGGAGCAGACGGGCCAAGATGCCATCCAGCGCGTCGGTCAGGCCCGCGGCCAGAAACAGGTAAAAACTCACCGCAAAGCGGCCCTCAAGGATGGCCGCGACCAGAAAAGGAGCCAGGCAGATGCGCGCCAGCGTAAGCAGGTTGGGTGCAGTTCGGAACCGGTTCAATCGCGTGCTCGAAACATCGGACATGAAAGAATCAATCTACAGCGGACAGAAGCGCTGCACAACAGGCCGGGCCGGCCTCAACCCGCCGCATCTCGCCAGGAAAAGCCTGGAAACGCCATGCCGCGGGCTCAACGGTATTACGCGAAGCGGAACGGATACCTTCCCGATTCGTGAATGATGGTACAGCATAGGTTGAAGGCCGAACAGCGCCGTCTTTCTCCGTTGCCCAGATCCTGATAAACTAATTCGAGTTGCTTTGCAGGCGCGTAGCTCAGTTGGTTAGAGCGCTTCCTTGACACGGAAGAGGTCGCTGGTTCGAGTCCAGTCGTGCCTACCATATTTATCAATGACTTACGGTAGGTTTCCTGAATTCTCCTCCTCGTTTGTGGGAACACAAACGAACAACAACCCCAGAGTCCGTTCATTTCCAGTCTTGATTGCACTGGGAACAGGCTTTACCCCGCCATTAG
>DATKGE010000138.1:0-2762 GCA_035510955.1 Occallatibacter sp.
CAGTCGGCGGCTTCATAGGCGAGGCGGCGTACAGCACCCAGGCGCAGGTTGATGGTGCCTGAAGCCAGTTGCCGGGCTTCAAGGTAGCTCCGGTATCTGAGAACCACGATTCGATTGAACGCCAGACGTGGTTCCGAGCAATACCAGTCAACGATCTCGTCGATGGCATGGCGATATCCCCGCTGCGCATCGAGACTCGTTAGACTGCTCAGGACCGAGGTCTTGGTGAACTCAAGATCAAGCAGGCGTAAGACGGTCTTTACTTTCTTGCGGTCGGCTCAGGAGCGCGGCTTCTGCTTCATGGCGTGTGGCCTCCATGCCACCCTGCCATGATCCAACAGAGGGTAATGTCCGGATAGCCGATGACTCGCCAGGAACCCGAGTTTCAACGACGGATGATGTGACGTGCGCCCTGCCTTGTTGACGTCCACGTTCTCTGCCCTTTACCGTGTCTTCAGCGCAAAGGGCGCATCCAGTCCGCGGAAAGGGCCGTGCCCACCTTAGGTTTTCACAATCCGATGAATCTTCTTTCAGCCTGATCCATGCGGACAGTCCAGGCGCAACATGAAAGGAGCTTCCTATGCCCGACCGCATTCTGCCAGACCATCCCAACCTCGAACAGTATAAGAAGCAAGCAAAAGAACTTCTCCACGATGCCGCGGCTGGCCTGCCTTCCGCGCTTGCTCGCATTCGCAAGCATCACCCCCGGCTCCATGATTTCGACCCTGACCACTCCCGCCCTTTGGCGCTCGCCGACGCCCAAAGGGTTCTCGCGGGGGAATTTGGGTACGAATCCTGGCCCGGATTCGCCGCCCATGTCGAGACGCTACGCTTGATTCGCGCTGTCGAAGAAATCAAGGATCCTCTCAACACGTTCATTCAAGTTGCAAGTGTCGACCGCCATGGCTGGCACGGCTCCGGCACGCTTGAAAACGCAGACCTCATTCGCACCCGTTACCCTGACCTTTTCCCCGGCAACATCTTCGCCGCCGCTATCCTTGGTGACGCTTCCGCGGTTCGCGCCCATGTTGCACGTGATCCTTCGCTCGCCACGGCAACGGGCGGCCCACACGATTGGGACGCGCTTACCTACCTGTGCTTTTCGCGATACCTCCGCATCGACAAGACGCTCTCTGAAAACTTCATCGCCGCCGCCAGTGCGCTCCTCGAAGCCGGCGCCAGTGCCACTACCGGCTGGACTGAATATATTGATGACCCACCGCGGCCGGTGCGCGAGCCAGTAATTTACGGTGCTGCCGGCATCGCGCAGAATCCAGGTCTGACAAAGCTTCTGCTCGACTACGGCGCCGACGCCAACGACGAAGAGACGCCATACCACGTCTCGGAGACTTACGACAACACCGTTCTGCAGATTCTGCTCGACGCAGGTCGCCTTAGCCCGGCAAGCCTCGCCACAATTGCTGCTCGCAAATGCGACTGGCACGACGAAAAGGGCCTGAAGCTCGCTCTCGACCGCGGCGCAGACCCCAACTACATGACCGTCTGGAAACACTCACCGTTCCAGCACTCCATCCGCCGGGATAATGGCCTTGAAATGATCGAAATGCTTCTCGATCACGGAGCCGACCCGTTCCTCCGGAACAAACAAGACGGGCGCAACTCCATGCAGATGGCGGCCTACAATGGCCGCGGCGATATCCTGTCCACCCTTGAGCAACGCGGTTTCGAGATCAAATTGGAAGGTCTTGACGGTCTTGTTGCCGCGTGCGCACGCGCCGAACTGGACGCCGCGAAAGCCATGGCCAACGGCAGCCCTGATCAGCTTTCGCACTTGCTGTCGATGGGCGGTGCCCTGCTCGCACGCTTTTCCGGCGCAGACAACTCCGCCGGAGTTCGCTGCCTACTGGCTCTCGGTGTCCCTGCCTCGGCACTCTGGTTCGACGGCGACCTCTACTGGGAGCTGCCACCCGGCTGCACCAGCCTACACGTCGCGGCATGGCGCGCACATCATGACGTCGTTCGCACGCTCATCGCTGCCGGCTCACCCATCAATGCCATCGACACCCGCAACCGAACCGCTCTTCAACTCGCGGTCAAAGCTTGCATCGACTCGTACTGGAAGTACCGACGCCAGTCGGACTCGGTCGCCGCCCTGCTCGCTGCCGGTGCTACAACTGACGGCATCGATCTTCCCACTGGATATGACGCAATCGACCAACTGCTTGAGCGGAATTCGTCGGCCTAAAGATCGAACCCATCACTGTGAGAACGGTCAATGCTGATCGCCTTTGACGCTGCAACTCGGTTCCCATCAGCGAATGAAAAAGTCGGCAGAGGTTGCCGAGCCAATCAGCGACAGTTGACCTCAAGGCCATGCGCTCACCGGGCCAAAACGACGCGACTTTCGGAGATTGTCCGATAGCCAGCAATGCGCCAGTGTTCAACCAGTAGTCATTATGGTGTGACCGGCTCGATGCGCTAGTCGTGGGTTAGGCTGAGGTAGTTTGCAGAACCACAGTCCAGAGCCACAAGCGGAGGGGACCGGTCATGAGAGAGAAGTTACGATTTTTAGGTTTGGATGTCCACGCCGAAACGATAGCCGTTGCGGTAGCAGAGCCGGATGGCGAGGTTCGCGGCCTGGGAACGATCGCCAACCGCGAAGAATCGATCCGCAAGTTGATCAGGAAGCTTGGTCCGCCCGAGCATCTGCGGGCCTGCTATGAAGCCGGCCCGACAGGCTTGGTACTGTACTGGCAGCTGACGCAGTTGGGAGTCCAGTGCGATGTGGTGGCGCCGAGCCT
>DATKGE010000139.1:0-9985 GCA_035510955.1 Occallatibacter sp.
GCTATTCTGTGGCTCTACGCAAAGACCGGCAGCTTTGATTTCGTCACCTTGCAGACCCTCATCGCCTACGGCCAGTTCCCTGCCGGCCCGCTGTACTGGGCAGCCTTGGCCTTCCTCTTTGCCTTCGCCGTCAAGGTGCCGATCTTCCCGCTGCACGGATGGCTCTCGGACACCTATAGCGAAGCCCCGGTCGCTCTGGCCATGGTGGTCGCCGGCAAGCTTGGGCTCTACTCCATGCTCCGCTTCCACATCGGCCTCTTCCCTGTGCAGGCGCGCGCCGCGGCTCCGTATCTCATTGCTCTGGCGGTCATCGGCGTGCTCTATGGCGCTTGCCTGGCTCTGGTGCAGCGCGACTTCTGGAAGCTCATCGCATTTGCCGCTGTCAGCCACCTGAGCCTGATCGTTCTCGGCATCTACGGCTTCACGTTCATCGGATCGGCTGGAGCCGTTTACCAGATCCTGAGCCACGGAGTTGTCGATGGCGCGCTGTTTTTCCTGCTCGGCGCGCTTTACGATCGCTATGCGACCAGCCAGATCAACGTCTACGGCGGGCTGGCGGCCAGGCTGCCCAGCACCGCGACTTTGTTTGTGCTGACCACACTGGCCATGATCGGCCTGCCCATCCTGAGCGGGTTTGTGGGCGAGTTTCTGATTCTGTCGAGTACCTTCGGCGGCGTCAGCCACAGCTGGGCCGTCGCCGCCGCGCTGGGCGTGATTCTGGGTGCGGCCTACATGTTATGGCTGGTGCAGCGCATTTTCTACGGACCGCAGAGCGAGTTGGTCGCTTCGAAGCCGCCCGACGATCTGCACTTACGCGAGCTCGCGCTGCTGTGGCCGATCGCCGTTCTCACGCTGGTCATGGGCCTTGCACCCTCCATCTGGCTCAATGCCATCCAGCAAGGCGTGCGCCGACTGCCGCTGATTACTCATTCGAGCCCCGGAATCGTGACCATCACTTCCATTCCTCCGGGAGGCCAGCGGTGAACCCAGTGCCCGACATTTACCGCATCCTTCCTGAGGTCATCCTCACGCTCACCGGTGTTGTCGTGATGCTGATCGACGCGTCGCTGCCCTCCGTTGTTCCGCGCCGCAATCTCGGCTGGGTGGCGGCTATCGGAACCACCCTCGCCTTGTGGGCCAGCCTGTGGCAGCTTTCCCTGCCTCAGGGCTCCGGATTCTTCGGCACAGTCGAAACCAGCGCCTTCACCATCTTCTTCCACGTGCTCATCTGCGGCATCGTTCTCGTCACTCTGCTGCTCTCGCTCGACACGCTGCCCGAGGACAGCCATCACCAGGGCGAGTTCTATGCGCTGGTCGTCTTCGGCGCGGTCGGCATGTGCCTGCTCACCGGCGCGGTCGAGCTGCTGGTAGTCTTTATTGCTCTCGAAATCTCCTCCATCGCCACCTACGTTCTGGCCGGCTATCGCAAGCAAACGGCCCGCGGTCCGGAGGCGGCCATCAAGTATTTCCTGCTCGGCTCCTTCGCCACGGCGTTCCTGCTCTACGGCATCGCGCTGGTCTTTGGCGCTACGGGCACCACGCAGATCTACGAAATCGCCCAGCAGGCGCCCCTCGCGCTCAACCACGCGATGCTGGTGACGGGCATGGCGCTCATGCTGGTGGGCATTCTTTTCAAGGTGTCGGCCGCGCCCTTCCACTTGTGGACGCCGGACGTGTATGAAGGCGCGCCGTCGCCGGTTGTGGCGCTGATGTCCACCGCGCCCAAGGCCGCGGCCTTCGCCGTGCTGCTGCGCGTGGTCTATGAGCTGTTTCCAATGCTGCGCCCGGTCTGGTCGCCGCTGCTGTGGATCGTCGCGGTCCTCTCCATGACGGTGGGCAACCTGGCAGCGCTGCGCCAGCAGAACGTGAAACGCATGCTGGCTTACTCCTCCATCGCCCATGCGGGCTATCTGCTTGCCGCGCTCGCAGGCCTGGGGAACAGCGGCATCTCCGCCGCGGCCTTTTATGCAGCCGCCTATGCGGCCATGAACGTGGGCATCTTTGCGGTCATTACCGTGATCAGCGGATACGACGAGGCCCTGCCCATGATCGAGGATTACCGCGGGCTGCTTTACCGCTCGCCACTGCTTGGCAGTGTGCTGATCTTCTTTCTTGTCTCGCTGGTCGGCATTCCCTTCACGGGCGGATTCTTCGGCAAGTTCTACTCGTTTTCAGCAGCGGTGGGCGGCGGAGCGGTTTGGCTGGCCATCATCGGCCTGCTCAACTCCGGCCTGGCCGCGGCTTACTATCTGCACCTGGCCCTGGTCTCTGCGCAGCGCCCGGCCGAAGGCAGGGCTGAAGCCGCTCCCGCGCCGCAGGTGGGTTTCGCCGTAGGGGCGGCCCTGCTGTTCGCCGTCGCTGCCACGCTCATCCTGGGCATCGTTCCAAATGAAGTGCTGCGCGCGGCTGAAGCCAGCGCCCACACGTTGCAACCGCCTCCTAGGCTGCAGCAGGACGCACACCGGGTGGGGATTGAGCCCTTGACGCTCGGTCTGAAGCACTAAAACAATCACTGGCCATCAAACGACTTTCAATCAATCCGGCCGTGTGGGCTTTGCCTCGGTTCGCCGCAGAGCTGCCTTCTCGCGGGCATTCAACCACGCGGTTACCCGGTCTTGAAACGCCGCGGAGGGGGTTGATGCGGACCGGGTTTCCGGTTCTCGCTTCAGCAGACTGGTATAAAACTCGGTGGCCAGACGAAGAACATGCTCGTCGGCAAAATGCGCGCAGACCCAGGCGCGTGCGGCTTGACCCATGGTCCACCGTCGCAAAGGGTCACTGAGCAACTTCAGCACCGCCTCGCTGATGGCTTCCGGATAGCCCGGCGGAATCAGCAGGCCGGTCACTTCAGGCACAACCGAGTCGCGCGATCCTGTGCACTCGGTGGTGATGACGGGCAGGCCGGTGGCTGCGGCTTCCAGCACGGCGTTGGGAAATCCCTCGCGCCAGCTGGGCAGCACCATCAGGTCCATGGCCCGATAGTACGGCGCAGTGTCGGCCACAAACCCGGTGCAATGGATGCGGGGGTGGCTTTCAATGCGGGCGCGCGTCCCGGCCCCGAGCGCATCTTCGGCGGCATCGAACCAGCCCACCAGCAGCAAATGCGCCTCCGGTTCCTGCTTCAGGATCGTGTCGAAAGCCTCAACCAGCACCGGAATGCCTTTGTCGCGCGTCAGGCGGCCAACAAATCCCACCACCTTGGCTTGGCCCGGAATGTTCAGGCGGTTTCGAATGTCGCTCGATCCCGGCGAGAAGCGTTCCACGTCGACGCCGTTGCTGCTGCCGTTGCCCAGCAACTGCATTTTTGTCGCCGGAGCAATGCCCAGCGTGACCGCCTCAGACCGCATGCTTTCGCTGTTGCAAAGCACCACGTGCGCCAGGCGAGAGGAGGTGCGCTCCGCAGCCAGCAGAATGTTTCGTTTGATTCCCCTGGAGGTCTCCAGCTTCAGCCCGCGCAGCATGTAAACCCGTGCCGGCACGCCGGCGAACCACGATGCCAGGCTGCCCAGAAGACCGGCTTTGGGAGTACTGAACTCGGCCACGTCCGGCTGCAGACGCCACAGGACCCAGCAGAGCCTCGCCAGCGAAACCAGGTCGGCAAAAGGCGCAATCTCGCGCCGCATGGGCAGGCTGACGGCCTCAACTCCCTCGCGCGCCGCGGTGCGCTCCAACAACTCGCCGGGGCTGGAGATCAGCGTCACACGAAACCCCGCATTGCGCAGTGCGCGCAGGCGTCCGGTGAGCGTCAGGCAGGTCTGTGGATGGGTGATGCCGATGACAATGTGGTAGGGTCGCTGCGTTGTTTCCCGCGGCAGCCCAACAAAAAATCGAAGCGCTTCTGCAACGTGCATTGGCCCGCCTGCATTCCCGGCAACCCATTAGCAGGTTCTAAGAAACCTGCTCGGATGCCCGCGTTCAACACAGGGACTGAAGGTCGGTTCTGGCTCTCGCTCGGAATCAAGATGCAGCAAGAACAACGATAGGACGAGACCAGGCGCTTCGCTGTGTAATCTTCGAGCGATGTGGTCTTGTTCCTTCGAAGCTAAAGGTAATGTACCACTTCTGCACAGCGATTTGCGACCAACAGGAAACACGAAGGTATTGTGTGCAGGCTTATACTCAATCTTTCATTCAAAAGAGCCCATGAAGCAGCGAACCAGCGTCCTGTTGCTCATCCCGCATCTTGGCGGGGGCGGAGCGGAAAAAGTCTTCGCCCTGCTGGCGCGGGAGCTTTCTCGCGAAAAGTATGAGCTGCATCTGGGGATTGTTACCTCAAGCGGCGCTGTCGCGGATGCGCACCCCCCGAACGTGACCATCCACACCCTCGGCGCTACGCGCGTACGTTACGCGGCACTTCGTCTTCTCGGTTTGGTGCGCAGGCTGAAACCGGACGTGATCGTCTCCGGAATGTTTCATCTCAACTTCCTGGTGCTGCTGCTGCGCCCGCTGTTTCCGCGGGCTACGCGTATCCTGGTGCGGCAGAATGGGACTGTCTCTGCTTCCCTGGCCCAGGATGCCCTGCCTGTCTACACTCGACTGCTTTACCGTCTGCTCTATCGGCGGGCAGACCGCGTCATCTGCCAGACTGACGCAATGGCTGACGACCTTGCCCGGGAACTGGCTCTCGATGCGGACCGAATAATTGTTTTGCCTAACCCTCTTGACATTGATGCGATCCGCGCCTCAGTGCAGCACTGTCCGGACAAGTGGACCGGAGCAGGCCCCCATCTGCTGGCCGTGGGCCGCTTGTCGCACGAGAAGGGATTCGATCTGCTTCTTGAAGCTTTCCCATCTGTGCAGAAATCATTCCCCGCTGCTGACCTGCTCATTGCCGGCGCGGGACCTGAGGAAACTGCGCTGCGCGGCCAATGTCGCGCGCTGGGGTTGGAAGCTGCGGTGCGCTTTGCGGGGTACGTCGAGCATCCCGAAGAAGATTTCCCCGGAGCTGCCCTGTTTGTGCTCCCGTCCCGGCATGAAGGGATGCCAAACGCCTTGCTGGAGGCTGCCTCAGCGGGTCTTCCCATTGTGGCTTCACCGGCTTCGGGCGGGGTTACCGGCTTGCTGCGCGGCCAGCCCGGCGTGTGGCTGGCGCCGCAGGTCTCCGCAACTGCACTGGCAATCACGCTCCGCGAAGCGCTCTTGGAATTGCGACCGGCGCAGCGATTTACGCACGCATTCATCGAGCCGTTTAGAATGGACCGGGCGACGCGCGCATACCAGGAACTCATCGATGCAACCAACGAAGAACGCTAGCCATGAATCACATTGCACTGCTTATCCCCGGTCTCGATCGCATCGGCGGCGCTGAGCGGCAGATGATGCTGCTGGCCAAAGGGCTGCGCGGGCGCGGCTGGCGGGTGAGCGTGGTGGCGCTCTCCGGCGCCGGAGGCGAAGCTGCCGCCGAGCTTACGGCGGCGGGCGTGACGTTCCTGAGCCTGCACATGCGCAAGGGCCTGGCCGATCCGCGCGGCTGGATGCGTTTCAACCGCTGGCTGCGGCGAGAGCGCCCGGACGTGGTGCAGGCCCACTTGCCGCACGCGGCGTGGCTGGCGCGCTGGTCCCGCGTCGCTGCGCCGATGCGCGTGCTGGTAGACACGCTGCACAGCTCGTCGACAGGAACCCTGGGCCGCCGCTTTGGTTATCGCTTCAGCAACTGGCTGCCGGACAGGGTGACCGCCGTAAGCGCTGCCGTGGCGCAAGCGCATCTTCAGGCCCGCATGGTCACCGCGGCCAGGCTTGCCGTGTTGCCCAACGGCGTGGACCTGGAAACCTGGAAGCCGGACGCCGAAGTGCGAAACGCATTTCGCCGCGTTCTCGGACTGCAAGGCAAGTTCCTCTGGTTCGCCGCCGGCCGCCTGGATCCCGTCAAGGACTATGGCATGCTACTTCAGGCCATGGTCGATGTGCCAGAGGCGGCGAATCTGGTGATTGCCGGCAGCGGGCCCATGGAGAACGAACTGCACCGACTGTCCGATGAGCTGGGATTGGAAGACCGCGTCCAGTTCCTCGGCTTCGAGCCCAATGTCCTGCGCTGGATGCGCGTTGCCAATGGATTCGTGCTGGCTTCGCGCTGGGAGGGCCTGCCCATGGTGGTTCTTGAAGCCGCAGCCTGCGGTGTGCCGGCCGTGGCCACCGATGTTCCCGGCACGCATGAGGTCGTTGTCGACGGGAAGACCGGCCTGCTGGCCGCGCAAGGAAGCGCAAAGGCCCTGGCAGCGGCGATGACGCGCATGATGGAAATGCCGGGAGAGGAACGCCGCGCCATGGGCGAGCGGGCACGCCAGTTTGTGCAGGAGCACTACAGTCTGGACGCTGCCCTCGATCGCTGGGAAGCTCTTTACGCGGAGTTGCTCGAGCGGAATCCAATGCGCCGTCGTTGGGGGCGATAGTGTGGCGTCCCAGAAGTTCCAAACATGATCGGGTTGTCATTCTGCATCAGGTTGTTATTCTGAATCGCGTTGTCATTCTGAGCGAACGGAGCCCCAAACGTCTTTCGGTTTGGGGGTGGTGAGCCGAAGAATCTGCATTTGTCCTTCACCATTTTTGATGAGAATTTCCGGGGCAGAACAAGAGCGGGTCAGCAAGCTAGCGCGCGATGTATTCGGAGTTTCGCTTGAGCGCTAACTCTTCGTCGTGAAAATGGCTCGCTTCCGGGCCCTGGAAGCTCGAATCCTCCACAGCGCAAGAAATTCGTGCAGTCGCTCCACCTGGCCCAGCTTTGCGGGCTTCAGTTCCTCCACCACGCGCTCTACCGACGTGAACTGCGCGGCATGAGGTCGAAGAAATTCGCGCAGATGATCTACGATGGAATCGCGCGCGGTATTGGCGTGCACGCAGATGGTCCACAGCCCGGCAGCCTTTTCCACCGGCGCCCACAGCTGCTGCGGAATCCATGTGAGGCCGCCGCGCGTGAATGGAATGCGCGCGAATCCGTCCGAGAGCAGCCCGATTCCTTCGTTGCGCAAAGCTCGCAGCGTGTTGCGGTCAAAGCCGTGACGCGGGGCAACCCAAATGCGTGGATTCAGGCCGTGACCGCGCAGAATCTCAAGCCCCGACGCAATCCACTGCCGCTGCAGGTCCGCATCGACGCCGGCAAATTCCGAATGGCTGTGCAGCGGCACCAGGCTGCTGCCCTTGCTGCGGCAAAGATGACGGTAGCCGTGCAATGCGATTGCGGCTCCCGCGGCTTCCATGGCCCGCATGTGCGCCCAGAACTCAGGGTCCGGCGCGGCGCGCTCCAGGTCGCGGTCCTCGTTGTCGGGCACCACGGCCAGGATCGGG
Source organism: Occallatibacter sp. (assembly GCA_035510955.1). Lineage (GTDB taxonomy): Bacteria > Acidobacteriota > Terriglobia > Terriglobales > Acidobacteriaceae > Telmatobacter. The sequence continues at coordinate 7,282 of DATKGE010000139.1, forward strand.
CGCACTCGAAACTCCTCAAGCAGGGGCAGAAACCGCTCCCAGTTGCTGCGCGAGACGGTGGGGCAAAGATCGTCGAAGCGAAGCAGATATTGCGCCGGCTTGGGAACCATATTGCCTCCTCCGATCAGCTTTCCCGAGCCCCAGTTTGAGCCGGATAAGGCAGCAGTCTCCGCGTCCAATACCAGAGAAACAGAAACGTGCTGACCGTCCAGAGAGAGGTGGCCAGTGCGATTCCGGCAACCCCCAGCCAGCGCATCAGGATGAGGTTCAGCGCTATATCCAGAATCAGATTGAGAATGCCGCAATAAAGGGCCAGATCGGTGCGGCGCATGGCGATGATGAAGCGATAAAAGACGCGGCTGGAAACGATGAAGGGAATCTGAATGGCGTACATTGCCGTCACCGAGGCGACAACGGCGGTATCGCGCGGGCCGAAGGCGCCATGCTCAAACGCGATCTTCACAATTGCGTGCGATGCGGCGATCAGCGCCAGCGCCAGCGGCACCGAGACAATCGCGGTGAGCCGCACCCAGGTGCGGATAGTGTGGCGGCAGCCGGTCCAGTCACGCAAGGCAATCATGCGCGAGAAGTAGGGGGTCACCGCGGTTGAAACCGCTCCCGCAAGCAGGGCGATAATCACGCTCACAAAACGGTTGCCGTAAACCAGCGCGGAGACGCTTCCGGCGGGCAGCATGGCGGCCATCGACTGGTCCACCAGCAGGCCGCCGGAAGCCACCACACCGCTGAGCAGCACCGGCCCGTACTGCTGCGCCACTTCTCGCGTTGCCTCGGTCATGCCGTGCCAGCGCAGGCGGAATTTGTAGCCGTGCGCGTCCATCATCCCCGCCACCACCGCGGCATGAATCAGCGATCCGGCCACCGTCGCGTACACCAAGGCCCAGATGCCCAAACGCTCGCCCAGCATGAGAGCTGCGGCGACGATCGCGATCGGGATCACCACCGGGGCCAGTGCCGGCCAAGCAAAGCGGTCGAAGGTGTTCACGACGGCGGTGCAGTTGGTGGCGACGCCGGTGATGAGGACCACCGGCAACAGACCGTAGAAGAGGCGGATGGAGAAGTCCACCTTCGCGGGGGGAAAATGCGAGGCGATCAGCGGGAAGAGGCCTCGCGCGCTGACCGCCATGAGGACGGAAACGGCCGCCAGCAGCATGCACATCCACAGCATGGAACTGGACAGGAGTTGCTGGGCGCGGTCGTGCCCCTCCCGTTCCCTCACCCGGATGAGCGTGGGCACCAGCGCCTGGTTCATCGACTCGGAGATGAGGTTGACCAGCAGGCCAGGCAGCAGGGCCGCGGCCAGGAACGCATCCATGGCGTCGGAACGGCCGTAGACGCCGGCCACCGCGATCTCCTTGAACGTGGCCACCAGCTTGACCAGGATTCCAACCGCGGTGACCGAGGCTGCGGCGCGAAAGATGCGGCGATTGACGCTGCCGCCTTGAAAGAGCCGTCCGATTCTGGCTGCGGAACCCATGCCTCAATTCGCCTGTCTGAGGGTTGGCGGTTCGTGAGGCAGGCCGGGGAGCGCGCCAGCCAGCTCGCCTGCGCTGCCGCCGGCAAAGCATTCCTCCAGCCCTTCCGGAGCTTCCGCGGCCAGACGCCCGGCCACGGCAACCAATCCCAGCAGCAGCCAGGAGGTGCGGTTCTCTTCGACCGTGTCCACCAGCGATGCGAAGCCCCAAAGCAGCAGCGCCGTCAGCAACGCGATCCTGAGTGGCCCGCGGGTGGCCAGAGCCGCGCGCACCGCCAGCGCCACAACCGCCGTGGCCAGGAAAAATGCAATCAGCCCACCTCCGACAAAGATCGACAGCGGCGTGTTGTGCGCCGTATCGATGGGATTGGTTCCCGCGGCGTTCACGAAGGTTCCCGCACCGGTTCCAACCAGCGGCGAGCGCGCAAATGCATCCCACCCCGCGGCCCAGATATTTATGCGCTGATTCAGATCCCCGCCCTGCAGTTGCGACGGAATGGTTGCGAGCCGTTCGAAGGTTTCGTGAGGAATTGCGAACCATAGCGCTGCAGCAAACACCGGTGTAGCCAGAGCCGCGGCGACCACTCCCCTGGCGTGGCTGCGCAGCAGCAGCAATGCGCACCCACCCAGCGCCACCACGACCGCCAGAAATCCTCCCCGCGAAGCGGTAAGCACTACGGCAACCAGTCCCAGCGGCAGATAACCCAGCGCCAGCAGGCGCCCCGGCCAGCTCCGTTCGCTGTTCAGCAACAGGGCGGCCAGGGGAAACCCGAGATCGAGATAGCGAGCCACGTCGTTGGGGTCCTGTCCTTCGGCCACAAAGCGGATCTGCCCGGCCGCGATCGCTTCCGGCGAGCTGAAGTTGGCCAGGGTCAGCGCCGCCAGCACCCAGGCTCCCGCAACATACGCCTGCACCAGGAAGCGCAGATCGCGCGGGCTCTCGGCAAACTCCCACACCAGCCAGACGATCATCATCTCCTGGAAGTAGCCGCGCATTTTTCCCAGAGTTGCCAGCGGCTCGATGGTCCAGAAATAAGAACAGCAGAACCAGAGATAAAGCGCCAAAACAAGCCACTGCATGAGCCCCGAAGTGCGCACCCGTCCTGCCTGCAGCACCGCCGGAATCGCGGCCAGCAGCAGCACCAGCCCAACAATGCGCGCGACGTTGCCCAGCGGTTCGCCCAGATCGAGGGAGTACTCCCACGGTATGGC
>DATKGE010000140.1:0-2478 GCA_035510955.1 Occallatibacter sp.
GCGATGGGCACGTGGTCGGCCAGCGACTTGACGTTGAAGCAGATGGTTTCCTTGCCGGTGAAGGCGTCGAGGTTGCCGCCGATGGAGTCCATCTCGCGGGCGATGTGCTGGGCGGTACGGGAGCGGGTGCCTTTGAAGAGCATGTGCTCCACGAAGTGGGAGATGCCGTTGGTCTCGGCAGGCTCGCATCGGGAGCCGGACTTGATCCACACGCCCATGGCCACGGAGCGCAGGTGTTCCATGCGCTCGGTCAGGACGATCAGGCCGTTGGGCAATACGGTGCGGCGAAGGTTTCGGTCGTTTGTCGTCATCATCGGTTCAGATTTGATTGTAGGGCAATTGGGCGCAATGGCACATGACCACCTATCTGGATGATTCACCGATGGGGCGTGCTTTGTCTGGTCGGTCCGGCTCAGGCCATCGAGCTGCGGGTTGAGGATGAAATGCACTATGCTGGACGCAGCCGTGAGCGCCGATCACAACCAGCTGGTTCAACTAGACGCAGCCCAATTAGACGTAGCCAAACCTGCGTGTCGAAGCTCTGCGCAATCGGGCGCGAACCGCAAACCGCTTTTCGGACTCGATGGGCAGGCGATGGCGGCGCTCATGGAGGAGTTAGGCGAGCCCGCCTGGCGCGGCAGTCAGCTAGCAGAAGCGCTTTATCGCCAACGAGTTGCCGATCTAAATGAAATCACCACTTTATCCAAGCCGTTGCGCGGGAAGCTGGCGGCGACAGGGTGGGAAGTGGGCCGGCCGCGGATTGCACAGGTGTTTCAGTCGGCGGATTTGACGGAGCGGTACCTGGTCGAATGCCAGGGCGGAGAAGCTGCGGGTGTGGAGACTGTGGAAACCGTGTGGATGCCCGAGGGCGACGATGGCGAAGCCGGCGACGGCACGGATGCCGGTGGACAAGGCGGAGCCGCGGCATTCGAAAAGGCATGGAACCGCGCCACCATCTGTGTTTCCAGCCAGGTGGGCTGCGCGGTCAATTGCCAGTTTTGCCTGACGGCCCAGCTAGGCCTGCAGCGCAACCTGACGGCGGGGGAGATCGCGGGCCAGGTGGTCGCGGTACTGGCACGGCATGGTGTTGAGGTGGGCCGGCAGCGCGTGAACCTGGTTTTCATGGGCATGGGCGAGCCGTTTCTGAATTACGACAACTTCATGGGCGCGGTGCGGCTGCTGGTGCGCGAGGTGGGGTTGAGTCCGCAACGCATGACGGTTTCGACCTCCGGGATCGTCCCCGGCATTGAGCGGTTTGCCCAGGAGCCGGTTGAGGTGAGGCCCAAGCTGGCCATCAGTCTGAATGCGCCCAACAATCTTATCCGTCAGGAACTTATGCCCATTAATCGCAAGTGGAACATTGAGGCTTTGATGGACGCCGTGCGGCAGGTCAAGCTGCGTCCCAGGGAGCGGATCACCTTCGAGTATGTCCTGCTGGGCGGGGTGACAGACCAGCCGGCGCACGCCAAGGAGGTGGCGCGGCTGGTGCGGCGAACTGGATTGCCGGTCAAGGTGAACCTGATCGCCTGGAATCCCGGGCCCGGGATTGCCTACTCGATGCCGGCGTCGGGGGCGGTTGAGACATTCCGAAGTACGCTGGCCGGCGAGGGCGTTCCGACTTACTTGCGCAGACCGCGCGGGCGCGACATCTTCGCCGCTTGCGGGCAGTTGAAGCGGACGGTGGAGGGTTGAGGCGAGGAGCTGCAATGAGAAGGCCCTTCGGTTTATATGAAATATGATATAGTTTTCCTGTGAAAGAGCACGCGGATATCCTTTGGGTGGGCGATGCCAAGACCGTGCTGAGCGGCTTTCCTGAACCCGTCAAGAGCGTGTTGGGATATTCGTTGCGCAGGTTGCAAAAGGGGCTTCTTCCCGATTGCGATGCGCGCCGAATGGAATCCGTAGGCAAAGGCGTCTGGGAGCTGAAGACCGCCGATGAACGCTCATGGTATCGGGTGATTTACCTTACGCGGGTCGGCGACAAAATTTACGTTCTCCACTCATTTGAAAAGAGCAGTCGGAAGACGGACAGGCGCGACCGGGAGATTGCCGCATCCCGCTTGAAGTTGGTTTTGGCGCAATTGAGAACAGCAAAGGAGGAAGGCGATGAAGAGGATTAAGGCGGTGACTCACGTGACACGGGGCGATGTGCTGGACGATTTGGGTTTCGCGCGTTCCGAAGCAACTGCATTGAAGTTCAAGGCCGACCTCTTGGATGCCATCCGCGCAGAAATCGAGCGAAGGAGCTATACCCAGAGGCAACTGGTGAACATTCTCGACGAGCATCAACCCGCAGTCAGCAACTTGCTGCAGGGGAAGATCAACCAGGTGAGCATTGAAAAGCTGCTTCGATATGCGGACCGGTTGGGGATGCGGGCACGGCTTAGGGTTCTTCCGGCCCTCACAGCGGTGACGGCAGCTTGACGGTCAAGGTGTAAGAGAACCCACATCTCAAAAGCGAGATGTGGGGCACCCGGC
>DATKGE010000141.1:0-8556 GCA_035510955.1 Occallatibacter sp.
AAATTGTGAGCGGACTGAATGCCGGCGACAAGGTGATCCAGGATCCGCCGGACTCGCTGATTGAGGGCGAAAAAGTCTATGTCGAGAGCCCCGGCGGCCAGGCCAATGCGGGAGGCAAGTAGCGATGCGCCTCCGCCATGCTGAGAAAAAGCTCGATCGGGCGGTAGGCCGGGACTTCAGTCCCGGCACAAGACGCCTCGAATCGAGAAGGGCTTTAGCCCCTGAGGTTTTCCCTCTGCAATTGCCGTTTCAGGCAAAATGCCTGTTCGCAGCCAGTCTAGCCGTTCTCATCCCGCTGGCCGGATGCAAGCCAGTCGGTCCGAACTACAGTCGTCCGACCTACACCGCGCCGCCCAACTACAAGGAGACGGGCGCGTCGACCGTTGTGATCCCACCGCCGAATCCGCAGGGAGGCGGCTGGCAGCCGGCCACGCCTTCTGACGGAATGCTCAAGGGCAAATGGTGGGAGGTCTACCAGGACCCGCAACTGAATCAGCTCGAGGAACGGATCGCGGGCTATAACCAGGGGCTGCGGCAGGCGCTGGAGACGTATCTGGCGGCGCAGGACCAGGTAAAGGCGGCCAGGTCGGCGCTTTATCCCACGCTTTCTGTGGGGCCGACGGTCACGCATGAAAAGACTTCGGCGAATCGGCCGCTGGTGACGCCCACCACGGCAACCAATTACAACGACCTGGTGTTTGCCGGCGGGGGCAGTTGGGAGCCGGACTTCTGGGGGCGCATCCGGCGGACGGTGGAGGCTGCGCACGAGAATGCGCAGGCCAGCGCAGCGGACATGGCCAACGTGAATCTGAGCCTGCAGGCAGCCATGGCCACGGACTATTTCCAACTGCGCGGCCTGGATGCGCAGACCAAGCTGCTGCAACAGACGATCACCGACCTCGAGCACCAACTCGACCTGACCGAGCGGCGGCTCAAGGGCGGAGTGGCCACCGAAGCCGATGTGGCCCTGGCGCAGACGCAGCTGGAAACAACGCGAGCGCAACTGGTGGATGTAGGCGTGGCGCGCGCGCAATATGAGCACGCGGTGGGCACCATTGCCGACTACAAACTGCCCGCCTTCAGCATTCCGTTTTCTCCGCTCGACTTGCAGTTGCCGAAGATTCCGCTCGGGGTGCCATCGCAGCTGCTGGAGCGGCGCCCGGACATTGCAGCGGCGGAACGGCGCACGGCGGCGGCCAACGCGCAGATAGGAATTGCGGTGAGCGCGTTCTACCCGACCATCAATCTGACTGGACAAGGCGGGTTCGAGAGCACACACGGCGGAACATGGATTCAGGGGCCGAGCGCGCTGTGGTCATTAGGCGCTTCTGCGACGGAGCTGCTGTTCGACGCCGGCCAGCGACGCGCCCTGACGGATCAGGCCAAGCACACGTATGAGGCGCAGGTTTCCGGCTACAAGGGCGTGATCTTTCTGGCCTTTGAGGACGTAGAGGACCAGCTTTCCGGGTTGAGGATTCTGGAACAGGAAGCGAGCGCGGAGCAGAGGGCTGTGGATTCGGCTCAGCACTCCTACGACATTTCCGATCAGCGCTACAAGGGCGGGGTCACGAGCTATCTTGAGGTACTGACGGCCGAGGCGACGCTGATCCAGAATCAGCAGACCGCGATCAGCTTAGAGACGCGGCAGTTTGTCGACAGCGTGGGGCTCGTCCGGTCCCTGGGCGGGGGATGGGATACTTCGCAACTGCCGAAGTGATCGTTGTCCGTCCTCAGTTTTCATTTTCCGGATGGGTTCGTGGATTCCCACCCTTGCAACAGAGAAAATCGCAAGGGTGGGGCACGACGCTTCGTTTGCCGGGTTAGTTTTTAATTTCCGTTCCTCTTCGCTAATTTTTGTTCACTTCTTGGCAGGCTTATCGTTGCCGGCTTTGATCGCGTCATCTCTCAGGTGGCTGTAGGCGGCGGAAGGCACGGGCCCCAGCGGGAGTCCAGGGCCTTCCCACAGGATTTGCGGGTCACCCTGGCTCACTGAATGAAGGCCTTCGACGTGGATCGTGTGTTTGCCGGCGTGGAGACCGAGAGATCCGCGGTCATAGCGCATGGCGTTACCTGGCGCACCGCAGACCTGCGCAAAGGGCGGGCCGGTCTTGGCTACTTGAATGCCGTCGATGACCAGGCGTGCGCCGTCGCGGTCGAGCAGGTGGAAGGTGTAGCCGCCGTCGGCGGGGATGTCGATCAAGCCGTCCCAGGCAGCGGCGTAGCGGGTAAATCCCTGGCCGTTGGCGTAGAGGTTGGGCGCCCCGCCATTGAAGACTACCTGCTCTTTGGTCAGGTCGGGCAGTTCGGTCCAACTGCCGGGGTAGATTTGCCAGGTGAGGCCGGGAATCGTGGGGTTAGCTGCATCCACGCTGCTGAACCACTTGGCCACGGCAACCATGCCCTGCGCGGCCCAGTCCTGTTTGCCCGACTTCGCTTCGACATGCAACAGAACGCGAAAGCGGCCGGCGCCGGTTGCCGTTCCGTCGAGTTCGGTACCGTCGGCATCGGGGAAGGTGTGGCTCACGATACGGCCGGTGGCGCTCGTGCCGTCGCCAAAGAGCCAGGTGTACTTTGCTCCGAGTGACGGTTGCGCGGTGAATGTGACTTTCTGCCCTGGGGCGAAGAATGGAGGGTCGACGGTGAACGTAGCGAGCGGGTTGCCGGGAACGAATTGCGGCTGCTGTGTACCGGCGCTGAAGAGCACCGGCAGGTCCTCGTTGCTGGCGGCGCGATTCTGAGCGTATTTCACATTGTCGAAGGTGACTCCAGCAATGTCTCCGATCAGCGTGGAATCAGCCAGCGGCGGCTGGTCAAGGGCCCAGATGTTGCGGAAGGTGAAGCCGTGAATACCGGGCTGTTCCTGCTCCATCTGGACGAGCGAGTACCAGTTGTCGACGAAGATGTTTTCGAAAGTGTAATTAGAGTGGTCGCCTTTGGCGCCGTCCGCGCCCCACATGCCGAGCAGGCCGAATGTCTGGCCGCAGGCGCCGATGCCGGCGTGGAGCACGTCGGAATCGCGCAGGGTGAAGTTGCTGGAGTTGAAGATTTTGCGCGGCCATGCAGAACGGACGATGTTGGAGATGCTGGTGGACAGCTCGCTCTTTTCGATGAGGATGTTCTCGACGTTCTTGCCGGGGCGAAGCATGTCCTCGTCGGTGTAGCCGTCCCAGTTGCCTTGCAGAGCGAAGTCGTCGTCCGAAGAGCGGATGAATGCGTCACGCACAATCGTATCGCCGCCGCCGAGCCAGTCCATGCCGTCCTGGTTGGCGTTGCCGGGATTGCCGCCGATGACGCGCAGGTCGTCGAAGGTGAAGTCGAAGGAGTCCTTCATCTGGATGGACCAGGTGCGGGCGCGGACGATGCAGGTGAGTCCGTCGATCTGGACATTGCGGGCATTGATGGAACCGATGCAGTGCCAATCGGGTTTCTGCATCCAGCCCTCGTCGGTGTTGGGGTCCTGATTGCCTTCATAGACGATGGTTCCGCGGCCCAGGATGCGTACTCCTCCAACGTTGAAGAGGTTGAGGCTGCCGAAGACGAATGCGCCGGGAGCGAGATAAATCGTGTCGCCGGATTTGGGGTTGAGGCTCTGGCGATGAATGCCGGCTGGGATTAGGGAGACGTGGGGACCGGTGGGCGGCGGGGGTGGCGGCGTGCCGGCGAAGAGGAAGAGCATGTGCGCGTTGTTGAGGAAGTCACCGGGCCGTGAGATGGAAAGCTTGGCCGCACCGGCAAGATGAAAGCGGATGGTCTGGCCTTCACGCGTTGGGCGGATGCCGAGACGCCAGGGCTGGACATCGACGCCGCGATCCCAGAAGCCGGCCTCGGCCGCTGTGATGGCGATGTCGACGGGGGCGGTAATGTCGAAGCTGACCCAGTCATAGCTGGCGGCGGCGTGGGCCACGTCGACGGGCTGCCCCTTCACAGTGACCGTGAAGTCTGTGGACTTCAATTCCGGAGGGACCGGCGCAGCCTGGACGCGGGAGGCAGCATGGAGGGCAACGGGAAGCGCGAGAACGGCGCTAAGGAGCGGGCGAAGTACCGGCAAGAAACGAGACCCCAGCGAGAGAATGGGAATGAAACCACTTTAGCACCGAGAGCGATCACCGGGCGCTAGATGCCCTCACCCATGGAGACGTATTCGCGGAGGCGTTCCAGCTCTTCTCGATAGGCTTCGCGCTCGGCTTCTTCGGCGGCGAATGGTTCGGCGGGATGCGGTTCGGCTCCTTCCACGCAGAGGCATCTTTCCAGCTCTTCCACACGGGCCGAGAGGGCGATGAGGGCGTCGGAGAGCGGGTCTTTTACGTCGTGCGGGTCGGTGATCAGGACGCGCTGGCCGTTGCGATAGACAATGTGTGCGGGTACGCCGACGACGGTGGAGTTGGGCGGCACGTCGGAAAGAACAACAGAGCCGGCCCCCACGCGGGAGTTCTCGCCAACAGTGATGTTGCCCAGCACGTTGGCGTTGTTGCCGATGAAGACGCCGTCGCAAACCGTGGGGTGGCGCTTGCCGTGGCCCTTGCCGGTTCCACCCAGGGTGACGCCCTGGTAGATGGTCACATCGCTGCCCACGATGGCGGTTTCACCGATCACGACACCAGTCGCGTGGTCGATGAAAAGCCGGCGGCCAAGCAGCGCGCCGGGGTGGATGTCGACCCCGGTGACGAAGCGGGCGAATTGGGAAAGGATGCGCGCCGACAGGCGGAGTTTCGCCCGCCACAGTCCGTGCGCGATGCGGTGAAACCAGACGGCCCACAGGCCCGGATAGCAGAGAAAGACCTCCAGCCGGGAACGGGCGGCAGGGTCGCGCTCCATGACGGAGTCGATGTCTTCGCGAATGCGGGCGTAGAGAGACATGGGCGGCCTTGCGGCTTCGCGGCAAGCGGGCCGGTCGAACAGTTGTGGTTTCCCACTCTTGCGACTGAAAAAAGTCGCAAGGGTGGGGCACGGCGCATTTGGGACGGGTCCCGGCGGGGGAGTTGCTGCTGCCCCCAGGGACCGGTTCAGACAGCGATGGCCTCGGTGGGCAGCGCCAGGGCTTTCTGGCGCAGCGAATCAAACAGCACGCTGGACAAGTAGCGCTCGCCGAAGTCGGGCAGGACGACGACGATCAGCTTGCCTTCGTTCTCGGGACGGGCGGCAACCTTGAGCGCGGCGGAGACAGCGGCTCCGGAGGAGATGCCGACAAACAGCCCTTCCTCAAGAGGAAGCTGACGGGCTGCCGCGATGGACTCGTCGTTGGTGACCTGGATGATCTCATCGATCAGACTGACGTCGAGCACGCCGGGGACGAAGCCTGCGCCGATGCCCTGAATCTTGTGCGGGCCGGGCTTGCCGCCGGAGAGCACGGGGCTGTCAGTCGGTTCAACGGCAATGGCCTTGAACCCGGGTTTGCGCTCCTTGATGTATTTGGCCACGCCGGTGATGGTGCCGCCGGTGCCCACGCCGGAGACCAGGATGTCGACCTTGCCGTCGGTGTCGTCCCAGATCTCCGGGCCAGTGGTGGCGTAGTGGATGGCCGGGTTGGCGGGGTTGTCAAACTGCTGCAGAATGTACCCGTTGGGGGTCTTGGCCAGAATTTCGTTGGCCTTGGCGATGGCTCCCTTCATACCGTTGGGGCCGGGGGTGAGGACAATTTCAGCGCCAAAAGCCAGCAGAACGGCGCGGCGCTCCTGGCTCATGGTTTCCGGCAGGGTGAGAATCAGCTTGTAGCCCTTGGCCGCGGCCACAAAGGCCAGGGCGATGCCGGTGTTGCCGCTGGTTGGCTCTATCAGGACGGTCTCGCCGGGGGTGATCTTGCCGGCTTTTTCGGCGGCGTCAATGAGCGCCAGGCCGATGCGGTCCTTGACGCTCGACAAGGGGTTCTGGCTCTCCAGCTTGGCTACGACGGTGCCAGGCAGGCCAGCCGCCACGCGATTGAGCCGAACCAGCGGGGTCCGGCCAATGATTTCAGTTACATCCGCGGCAATGCGCGCCATATTGATCTCCTCTTTGGGGCGAATGGGCCCCGGCCATTGAATTCAAAAGCGACTTGGGTGGATTGGAGCTGTCAAAACCTGGGAAGGCGCGCGAATCGGGCGCACGTCTGCATCGGAGCTTCTCACCGGACCGGTGTCAGCGACATCGACGCATAGCCAATAGCGTAGACCCGAAACGCGGGTGAGCGCAAGGGGCACCGAGGAAAAGATACGAAGGGAACCTGATTGTTTTGAGCGTGGCTTTGCGCCTGGGTCGGTGCAAGGTCGGGCGATTAGGGGACAACGGAGCTCGGCCAAATTAGTAGTTGACGAAATTAGTCTACATATGTAGAGTTTGTTGAAATGAAGCTGCGATTGTCACCGCAAACACTGCTGGTTCTCGATGCTTTCCTGGTGCAGGCGGAGGCGTGGAAGTACGGCTATGACCTTAGCCGGGCTACTGGACTCAAGTCGGGCACCCTCTATCCGATCCTGATGCGGCTTGCGGAGCGGGAGCTGCTGGAGACCCAGTGGGAAGCCGGTGAGCCGGGCAAACCTCCGCGGCACATGTACCGCTTCACGCCGGACGGGTTGCGGTTTGCGCGGTCCAGTGTTTCGGCGGCTGCGAGCGGCGGGTTAGGACAGGTGGCCTTGGGACTGATTTCGCCTGATCCGGTGGAATTCTGATGGGAACGCCGCGCAACCTGGCTGCGAGGCTGCTGAGAGCGGTGCTGCGGCTGGCGCCCGAGGAGAGCCGCGACTGGGCTCTGGCAACGCTGCGCGAGCTGGACTTTATTGAGGGCGACTGGGCGGCATTGTTCTGGGCGCTGGGGAGTGCGGCCGCGATTTTGCGGCACGCTGCGAGCGGTTGGCGTGCGTTGCTGAACAGAAAATCAAACAAGGAGGCGGGTATGAACAACACGGGGAAAAAAGCGCTTGGAGTTGGATTGGGAATGCTGTCTGCGTTGTCGCTGGTGGGGTGCGCACTTGCTGGGCTGCGCATCATCAGCATTCTGTTTCCGGGACTGGAACACTCGCCCTGGGCTTACTGGCTGGCGGTGCTGGCAATTCCGGAGGCGATCTTCGTGGCCGCGACGGTAATGCTGTGGCGAAAAAGAGGACCGATGGCGGCAGGCATTCTGGCCATGGCGCTGGTGGTGGCAATGCATGTCGCGGTGCATCTGACATTGCATTGGTAAGAACGCCGGCGAAGGAGCTTTGAATGGCCGATAATGCAGGAATTTCCGTACCAACCACGATTGCTCTCTGGCTGACAGTCAGGAACAGCGCTGAGGCGGTCGAGTTCTATAAAGCCGCGTTTGGAGCTGAAGAGGTCTTCCGACTCGGTCCGCCCGAAAGTACGATCGCGCGTCTCTCCGTGGGTGGTGCGGAGTTCTGGGTTGGCGACGAATCGCCCAAGCACTTCAACTTCAGCCCTGAATCGCTGGGCGGCTCTTCGGTGCGGATCATCTTCACGGTCGCCGACCCGGATGCAGTCTTCGCGAGGGCCATCAAGGCGGGCGCGTCCCAGGTATACCGGGTCCACGACGAGCATGGCTGGCGCCTGGGGCGCGTGGTCGATCCTTACGGGCACCATTGGGAGATTGGCCGGCCGCTGGCTGGCGGCTGAGTTAAAAGTGGAAGATCAGGTCGCTGGCCACGGTAAGTTGATTTTGACGGCGCCCGTTGTCGTAGGCCGGTTTATCCCATGCGCGTTCAAAGCGCAGCTCCGGACGAATCTGCACGGTCGTGCCGATCCAGTGACAGGCCATGATGGTGTTCTCTGAGTACCTGGTTGCGTAGCCGGTGCGCTGCCCTTTCTTGTCGTCGAGAAAGTCGGCTCGAAAGGAGAGAAAGTCGTGGGTCGAAAGCTCTTTCTGGAGAAAACTTACCGCGGCATATTCGGGCGCAGTGCAACGCTGCTGGCCTGGAAAGCAGTACGCGGCATTGGCGCCGTTTTCGGGCTGAATGCTTCCTCCGATTGCAGGTACATCGCGTTCGTACATGTACCAGGTCTCGGTGGCCAGGTGCACCGACTTTGAAAATTTGTGGTACCAGGTGGAATCGTACTGCTGCAGGTTGTTATAGGCGTATTTCCCGCTGTTGATGCCATTGGCGCAGACGTATAGATTGTCGTTGACCGAATGCGTGGTGTAGCTGATGCATGCCGTGGCAGAGGGTTTGGCGTCAGGGGTCCAAAGGGCGACATCGTGCCCGGCCGTGATGCCCGCTTGAACCAGCCACTGATCGCTGAGCTTGAGTGTGGCCAGGGCGCCGGTGTCAGTGAACGGGTCAATGGAATAGAGCAACGAGTGGCTGAAGATGTAGTTGTTTGGCGCCAGCTGGGCCTCGATGCCGGGGACGGAAATGAAACGGCCCAGGCGCAGGTTCGCTCCCTCAAACCAGTTGGGGATATATAGATCGAGATACTCAAGCGTCGGATCGAAGCCATATTGGCGATGGTTGTCCAGCCACTGGCCGCTGAAATAACCCTTTGCGAAAGTGAAGCGATAGTCGGTGCCATAGAGAGCGGTGAGATGGTAGCCCCAGTCGATGTGGCTGCGCTGAACGGAATCGGGGAGCCGCTCGGCATAGAGCA
>DATKGE010000142.1:0-7522 GCA_035510955.1 Occallatibacter sp.
GTGCCGTCACCGAGCACGCGCCGTCACCGACCCCGTGCCGTCACTGAGCCGCGCCGTCACCCCAAGGGATTTGCGCACTGCCCGATCCGTATTGCCCTACCCTCTGACAGTCGAGGCTCAGTGAAAATTGTTCAGGCGTTCGCCTCAATCGACTGAACGACCTCTTCCCAGTCGGCCAGCAGCGTTTGCAAGGCCGCGCGCCGCGCGTTCAGCCGATCGTTGAGACGAACGGTTTCCTCCACGCTGACGAAGCTCCCCAGCGCGGCTTCCAGTTCGGCGATCTCCGCCTCGGACTTGCTCACTTCCGCCTCCAGGGCCCCGCGCCGCTCCTGCATCTGGCGCAGTTTGATGGGATTCACGCGCCGTTCGGGGGCCTTCGATTCGGGCGTCTCCTCGTTGGAACCGTTGCCGGACGCGGCCCTCGGCGCGTCGAGCGTGGGGTTCGGGCCGCCGCCGCTCTTGCGCCATAGGTAGTCCTCGTAGTTCCCCGGATAGACGTGGACCCGGCCATCTTCCACTTCGAAAACCCGCGTGGCCAGCTTGTCGATGAAATAGCGGTCGTGCGAGACGAAGACCACCGTGCCGGTGAACGCCTGCAGGGCGGTGAGCAGCACGTCTTTGGCGCGCATGTCCAGGTGATTGGTGGGCTCGTCGAGCAGCAGGAAATTGGAGGGCTGCATCAGCATGCGGGCCAGCGCGTAGCGGTTACGCTCGCCGCCGGAGAGCACCCCGATGGGCTTGAAAACGTCGTCCTCGGAGAAGAGAAAGCTGCCCAGAATGCTGCGCAGTTCGGTGTTGCCGGCGCGCGGCGCCACCGTGGAGAGGTCGTCGAGCATGCGCGCTTGCGGGTCGAGCTCCTTGTATTGGTCCTGCGCGAAGTAATCGGGCTGCGCGTTGTGTCCCAAGGTGTACTGGCCGGCGCTGACCGGCTCGGCCCCGGCCAGGATCTTGATCATGGTGGACTTGCCGGCGCCGTTGATGCCCACCAGCGAGACGCGGTCGCCGCGCTCGATATAGCAGTCCACGCCGGAGAAGACCGTGTGGTCGCCATAGCTCTTGGCAACGCCTTTGAGCTCCGCCACGATGCGGCCGCTCGGTTTCGGCTGCGGGAATTTGAAGTGGATGGCCTTCTCTTCCGGCGGGATTTCGATGCGCTCGATTTTCTCCAGCTCCTTGATGCGGCTTTGCACCTGCTTGGCTTTGGTGGCCTGGGCGCGGAAGCGATTGATGAAGGCTTCGAGCTGCTCGATGCGGTCCCGCTGGTTCTGGTAGGCGGACTGCAGCAGCGCGCGCCGTTCGGTTTTCTGCTGCTCGTAGCGCGAGAAGCCGCCGGTGTAGAAGTGGATGTCCTTGTTCCACAGCTCGGCGATCTTGCGCACCGTGACATCCAGGAAATAGCGGTCGTGGGACACCAGCACGACGGCATGGGGGTAATCGCGGAGGTAATCCTCCAGCCAGTTGCGGGCTTCCAGGTCGAGATGGTTGGTGGGCTCGTCGAGCAGCAGCAGGTTGGGTTTTTCGAGCAGCAGTTTGGCGAGCGCGATGCGCATCTGCCAGCCGCCCGAGAACTCCTCGGTGCGGCGCTTCCAATCGCGCTGCGGGAATCCCAGGCCGGAGAGCACGCTGCCCACCTGCGCCTCGACGGTGTATCCGTCGCGCGCGTGGAATTCGGATTGCGACATGTGGAAGCGGTCGGCCACCTGGGCGTATTCGGGACTGGCCGGGTCGAGCTCGGCCATGCGTTGGGTGAGCTGTTCCTGCTCCTCTTCGAGCGCGCGCAAGCCGGCAAATACGGTCATGCATTCGGCGAAGACGGTGCGGCCTGAAAGCGAAAGGCCGTCCTGCGGCAGGTAGCCTAGCGTGACACCCTTCTGGGTGGTGACGCCGCCGGAATCCAGGCCTTCGATGCCGGCGAGCACTTTGAGCAGCGACGTTTTGCCGGTGCCATTGGCGCCCACCAGGCCGGTGCGCTCGTTAGGCGTGACCAGCCAGTCGACACCTTCGAAGAGAATCTTGGGGCCGTAGCGCTTTCCCGCCCCGTTGAGTTGGATCATGGAGGAGTAAATCTCATTCTAGCGTAGGATGCTGATTCGGAAGTTCCGGCGCGTATGGAAGACGCCGCTCCCTTACGGTTACCGTAAGGGTGCGGCTTCCATGAGAAGGCCGGTCTGTGTCAAGAGAAATCTCGCTAAATTGTCCGCCTTTTCTCACAACCTCGGGCCGACCAACGGGAGGCACGATAAGGCTGCCGTTCTTGGGCCCCCTTTCCCTGATAGCCAGGATGTGTTTCTTCGGAAGGAAGGGAATCTGTGGGCTCGCCCCCTGGCGGAGTATGAGGCAGCGCCTCATGCGCGCCTCCAGCCCGCTGTCCGCCGCGTACTCCCCGACTCTCCCCCTGATCCATAATCCTCTGGCGGAACCGGCAGCCACAAACAGAGTGCGGATGGAAGCGTGGCGACCCTGGCGCGGGAGTCAAGTGGCGTCGTTGGGGCATGAAGTGATCGTGGCCAATTCGCAGACGGGCGGCATCTTGGCGAACGATGAAGTCAATCCCGCCCTGGTTGCCGGCAGTTGGTCTTCGCTCGCCTTTTCTCCCGCTTCCTCCTAAATGCAGTAGCGGCTGGTGAGATCTCCGAGGTCTAACCCAATGGTCAGCCTCTGTTTTGCCGCCAGTTGACGGATCTTCTGTGCCTGCCCTTTCGCCAGTACCTTGTTCGAGCTCTTCTTCGCAGTGGTATTCTTTCTCATAAGCCGGTCTCTTTTTTGCACCTGATTGAGTGCGCTTTCTGGGAAGCTTACCGCATCCCGCTGGAGACCGGCCTTCTCATACCATCTCGGTGAGAGGCTGTGCATGGAGGGGCGGGGTAATTTGGAGGAAGCATGGCCGACGCTGTCATCATCGATTGTCTGCGCACGCCGGTGGGAAAGGCTCCGCGCGGCGCGCTTCGAAATACGCGCCCGGACGACCTGGCCGCCACCGTGATCCGCGCGTTGCTGGAGCGATATCCGCAAGCCAAAGACTGCGTGGAAGACGTGATTCTGGGCTGCGCCATGCCGGAAGGCGAAGCCGGCAACAACATGGCTCGAGGGGCGCTGCTGCGCGCCGGCCTGCCGGACACGGTCCCGGGGATGACGGTCAACCGCTTCTGCAGCTCCGGACTGCAGGCCATCGCGCTGGCGGCGGAGCGTATCCGCGCGGGCTTTGCCCACGTGATCGTCGCGGGCGGCAGCGAATCCATGAGCCTGACACCGCGCGGCGGCTTGAAGCCCGCGCCGAATCCCTGGTTCGTGGACCGCTATCCCGAGATCTATCTGACGATGGGGCTGACCGCGGAGCGCGTGCAACGGAAATACGGGATCTCGCGCGAGGATGCCGACGAGTTCGCGCTGCGCAGCCACCGCCATGCCGTCGAGGCGCAGGAGGCCGGCCGATTTCTGGATGAAACGGTGCCGGTGGAGCTGGAAAAGAGCCTCTTCGAGGAAGACGAAGGGCCACGTGCGGACACCAGTCTGGAAGCGCTGGCCAAACTGAAGCCGGTGTTCCATGCGAACGGTACGGTGACGGCTGGGAACTCGTCGCAGACCAGCGATGGGGCGGCGGCGGCGCTGGTGATGTCGGACACATGCGCGCGGCGGCTGGGATTGAAGCCCAAGGCGCGCATGGTAAGCTTTTCGGCCGCCGGCGTGCCGCCCGGGATTATGGGGATCGGCCCCGTGGTGGCCATTCCCAAGGCGCTGGCTTTGGCGGGGATCGGGCTGGCGGATGTCGGAGTCATCGAGCTGAACGAAGCTTTCGCGGTGCAGGCGCTGGCGGTGATACGGGCCGCGAAGTTGGACCCGGAGCGCGTGAATCCGAACGGCGGCGCCATCGCGCTGGGGCATCCCCTGGGGTGCACGGGGGCGAAGCTGACGGCCACGATTCTGCGCGAGATGGAGCGTCGCGATGCGCAATTCGGCATGGTCACGATGTGCGTGGGCGGCGGGCAGGGCGCGGCGGGGATTTTCGAGCGGGTGTGATTACCGCCGGCGGAACGGTTGACGCGCGCGCAATTCCCCTCAGCGCTGTTTGTGCAAACTGCTATAGTGATTGCATGACGATCGAAGAGCGGGTGGCGGCGTTAGAACTCGAAATTGCGCATCAGCGCGAGATACAACGCTTGCGCGAGGTCAATGATAGCTTGACCTCCACGCGCGTCGGCATGGTGGAGGGTCAACTGGCGCAAGCGGAAAAGGTCCTGCCGAAGCTGCGGAACGCGATGAAGGAGTTGGAAGAGGCGTCGCTCGTCACGGGCGAGTTACAGACGCGCCAAGGCGGGGTACTCAAAGGACACGGCGAGTGGTTGGAAGAGTTGACCGCCTCGCAGTTGAAGACGGAGGAACGCTGGCGCGAGACCGATGAGCGCTGGCGCGAGACCGATAAGCGCTGGCGGGAGACCGATGAGCGCTTCCGCGAGACCGGCGAACGCATCGACAAGCTGGTCTCAGCCATCGGCGAGCCGATTCGGAGAAACGGCAACACCGAGGAGGGCACGTAAGTTGGCCCGCGTACTCACCCGTCGCACTGCCCGTAAGATGGCCGCCTCGCGAAAATCCAACAGTGGTGGCCGCCCTCGGAAACCAACTCCCTGCCCCAAATGCGGGACCCAGTGCGACTCCGCCCGCCGCGCACTGGCGCACTGCTGAAGATCGAGGAGGTGCGCCGCACCATCGCCTGCCTCGAAGGGCTCATCAAAGAACGATAGTGCATTGTCCGCTGCGATTCCGATTTCCGCTGTTGACGCGAGGCTCTCCACATTCGATCATAGATTTACAAGGAGTTCGCGATGCGTTTCGTTCCGCTTGCTGCCGCGTTGGCCGGGCTACCGCTGTTTGCCCAGACTCAACCTCCCCAGACCTGGGTGGACCCGGCCACCGGGCACCGTGTGGTCCGCCTCACCGATGAGCCGGGAAGCGCCAGCCTGTATTTCAACCAGAACTGGTTTACGCCCGACGGCAAGAAGCTGGTCTACACATCTCCCACCGGCATCTACACCATGGACCTCGCCACGCACGCCTCGAAACGGGTCGTCGAGGGCCGTGTCCGCCTGGTGGAAGCGGGCAAGAAGACGCCGGGCGTCTATTACATCAAGAGCGGCTCCATCTTTTATACCGACGCCGAATCCGGTGCGACGCGCGAGATCGCCAAGCTCCCGCCGAACGGATCGGTGAGCACCATCAATGCCGACGAAACGCTGCTCGCCGGGACTTATACCGAAGCTTCGGGGCCGGCCAACAATGCCTACTCCGCTCCCGGACAGCAGGCGCAGGCGCTCGACCAACCGGCTAACAAAGGGCAAATGATGGAGCAGCGCCTGGCGGCTCATATTCCCATGGGCATGTTCGTCATTAGCACGAAAACCGGCGAGTCCAAGACCATCCTCCGCAGTACCGATTGGCTGAACCATCTGCTCTTTTCACCCACCGATCCCACGCTGCTGATGTTTTGCCACGAAGGGCCCTGGCACAAAGTGGACCGCATCTGGACCATCCGCACGGATGGCTCGCAGATCGCCAAGCTTCACACCCGCACCATGGCGATGGAGATCTTCGGCCACGAATTCTGGAGCACCGACGGCAAGACGATCTACTATGACTTGCAGACGCCGCGCGGGGAAGACTTTTGGCTGGCCGCTTATGGCGTAGAGAACGGGGAGCGCACCTGGTATCACCTGGAGCGTAACGAGTGGTCCATCCACTTCAACGTCAGCGCCGACGGAACACTGATGTGCGGCGACGGCGGCGATCCTGGACAGGTAGCCAAGGCCCCCGACGGAGAGTGGATCTACCTATTTCGTCCGGAGCTGATCCACAACCAGGGAGTCGACGATAAAGGCATGGTGAAGCCCGGGGTGTTGCACGCGGAGAAGCTGGTGAACATGTCGCGGCATAAGTACACGCTGGAACCTAATGTCCGCTTCTCTCCCGATGCGAAGTGGGTGCTGTTCCGGTCGAATATGTTCGGACCGACTTACGTGTTTGCGGTAGAAGTCGCGAAAGCGCAGTAATAAGATTGTGGGGCAAGCTTGCCCACTTTCGCGGCAACAGACTATGGCCGATAACGGGTCAAACGCATGGGGCGGGCGTCGGGCTCGAACAGCAGGGGCGTGCGGGCGGGGTAGTAGGCGAGCAGCTTCTCGTTTTCCACCGGCCCCAGATCGCGTGCCCATACTACGTGCGCGCGGTCGATATCGGCGGCGTTCCAGACCCACTCCTCCTGGAAAAGGTGCTGCGGTGAGTAGCGCACGAATACCAGCAAATCGCCCGGCAGTGAGTCCAACTGCTGCTTGACGGCGATGCGTCGCTCGGGATTGCCGTGGTTAATACTGTCCCAGGTCTCGTAGGGCCGCACAGCCTGCGAAATCTCCCCAGTATCGAAGACGTGGAGCCCGTACCAGAAGAGAAAGTGCACCACGCAGAGGAAGAAGACCAGGCGTGCCGCTTCCGCCCCAACCGGACGTCCGCCGATGGCCAGCCGGCCGAGCCATTCGAGGCCCGTTACGCTCATCAACACGAACAGGCAGGTAGCGGCCGCGATGTAGTGAACCTGGAACGCCGGAAAGAAATTCGTGCCCAGCGCAAACAACGCCAACGCGACGGCCACCCAGGCGAAGCGGTACTGGCGTAGCGCGGGCAGAAAGGCCACCAGCGCCAGATACAACGGAGGCAGGAAATAGAAACGGTAGAAGCGCACACGGTATTCCAGGCGCTCCAGGTAGGTGCGCGGGCTTTCGCCGCCCGACGGACGAAACGAAGTCTGCATTCGATAGTCGAACTCCTGTTGGGGCGTCAATTCCGCGTGCGGGACGGGATTCGGCTGGATGGTCAACGATGCCGGCACGCCGTATTGGTATTGGCTGAGCGAATAGGGCAGGGAGGTCCAACTGCCGGTGACCCGGCGGTTCTGCAGCAGCGTGAGTCCGATAGCCGGTGCGATACACAGCGCGGCCACTGCGGCCATCCGCAGCAGCCTCCGCGCTTCGCCGGCGGTCCGGAGCGCCGGGACAAAAAAGAGCGCCACAGCCATCGCCAGGAACAGCGTTTCATACGGGCGCGTGAGCAGGTGGATTGCGAGGCCCAGCCCCAGAAGCACGGCGTCACGGCGGCGGTTGCCTTGGCGCAATCGCGGCAGTGCGCCGAATACCAGGCAGCCGGCCGCGGCGGCCAGCGCACCTCCCCAGTAGCCGTTCATCCACTGGCTCAGCGGGCCGAACTCCATCACAGCCAGCGTCCCGCCGGCCAAAGCCCAACCCGGAGTGGTCCAGCCGCGCAGCATCCAATAACAGAGCGGGCAAAAGGCCGCTACCGCCAGAATGACTCCCGCCCAGGGGGTCCCGAATACCATCCATCCCAGCGCCAGGGCGAGGCCCTGCCCGAGAGGGTAGATGGAACTGTAAGTGGGCTGCTGCAAGACGAAGAACGTCTCGAAGAATTGATGCAGGGGATGCATCGGATTGGCCAGCCGGAAGTGCCGCAGCGTGTCGGC
>DATKGE010000143.1:0-16314 GCA_035510955.1 Occallatibacter sp.
TTGTATGCGAAAGATGCAGTCCACGTTCGGCCATCATCTCAACCAGAACACGAAAGCTGAGCTTATAACACAGGTACCAGCGCACACAAAGGATGATCACATCACGGTCGAAATGGCGCCCTGCAAACAGATCCTTCATGCCTCTTAACTTGCTCATCGTCGGCCCATTTCTTCCAAATCATTACTCTAACCCACTCGACCTTGCTATTTGCATCAGAGCCGAGTGATTTACAATCTCTTTCAATCGCGATCTTGTTGCGTTCCCCGCTGTTCAAAATAATCCTGAATGCATCGGAGCCCCGCATGGCCGCCGTCCGCCGTCATTTTGCCGTGTTTTCTTTTTTCTTCTTTGCGCTTCCTCTTGCGGCACAACAATTTCCTGCTGAATTGCTTTCCGGCCTGCAGTGGCGCGATGTGGGCCCGATGCGCGGCGGCCGAACGTACGCCGTCGCGGGAAACGTGTCGCAACCCGACACGTATTACATGGGCTCCGTCGGCGGCGGCGTGTGGAAGACAGAGAACTCCGGCCGGACCTGGTTTCCCATCGCGGACGATCCTGTCACGGGAATTCCGATCGGCTCGATCGGTGCAATTGCCGTGGCTCCTTCCGATCCCAACATTATTTACGTGGGCACCGGCGAGCCAGACATTCGCAGCCAGCATTCGTACGGAATCGGCCTTTTCAAATCCACCGACGCGGGCACGACCTGGCGCTCCATCGGCCTTTCGGAAACGCGGCAGATTGGGAAGATCGTCGTCGATCCCGCCGATCCCAACCGCGTCTACGTGGCCGCGCTCGGTCATGTCTACAAGGCCAATCCGGAGCGCGGCGTCTATCGCTCCACCGATGGCGGGGCGCATTGGAAGAAGATTCTCGCCAGCGCGAAAGATCCCGACGATGTCGGCGCTGTCGATCTCGGACTCGACCCCAAACATCCTCGTACAATTTACGCCTCGCTATGGGCAACTCGCCGGCCGCCGTGGTCGGTCTACGCGCCATCAAATATGCCCGGCGGGGGCCTCTACAAATCCACCGACGGCGGCGATACTTGGCACCAGCTTGGCGGTCTTCCGACGGATGACTTTGTGGGTAAGATCGGCATCGCTGTTGCCCCGAGTAATTCCAATCGCCTTTACGCCGTCGTTGACGATCTCGGCACCGCAATCGCAAGGCCAATCCGCGGCAGTTCCGCTGCGCAGGCAGCGTCCGCTCCAAAACCATCTGGCGGCATTTATATCTCCGACGACGCCGGTGTGACATGGAGGCTGGTGAACAACGAGCAGCGCCTGTGGGGCCGCGGATGGTACTTCGGCCAGATCACTGTAGATCCTGCGAACCCCGATCGCGCATATGACATCAACACCGCGACCTACATGACGCTCGACGCGGGCAAGACGTGGGTTCCTGTAAAAGGAGCGCTCGGCGGCGACGACTATCACCAGCTTTGGATCAATCCCAAAGACGGGAATCGCATGGTGCTCTCGAGCGATCAGGGAACCGTAGTTTCGGTTGACGGCGCCAAGACCTGGAGCACGCGGTACAACCAGCCCACCGCGCAGGTTTATCATCTTGCTGCCGACAACCGCTTCCCCTATTGGCTTTATGGAGCACAGCAGGACTCGGGCCGCGTGGGCGTGAGCACGTGGTCGCGCATGGGCACGCTCAGCTTTCGCAATTGGGAGCCGATATGCCAGGCCGGCGAGAGCAATACCGTGCTGCCGGATCTCAGGGACGGCAACGTGCTCTATGGAAGCGGCGATCAGCGCTGCGATCAGGCGCTGAATCTGCCCGCGCCCGCGGGCGGCGAACTGCCCGCCGCCGATCCCAGCGATCCCAGCCGCAAAACATGGACGAAAATCAGCCCCGATTTCACTCGCATGCAACCGGAGGTGCCGAAGACTCTCGATCCGGTAACAGCCAAAGACATCGACCAGTCCATGACGGACCGTTTCGGTGTGGTGTATACAATTGGCCCTTCGCCCCTTGACGCAAAAACCGTGTGGGTGGGCACCGATGACGGCCTCATTCATGTGACGCGCGACGACGGCGCCAACTGGAAAGACGTGACACCGCCAGCGATGACGGCGTGGAGCAAGGTGTCGCAAATTGAAGCCGGCCATTTCGACATGGGGACAGCGTATGCCTCTGTCGATCGCCATCGCCTGGCCGACGATCGCCCATACATCTACCGCACGCACGATGGTGGAAAACACTGGAAGAACGTGGTCGATGGAATTCCCGCCGGCGCGTTCGTGAACTCGATCAAAGAAGACACGCAGCAGAAAGGACTGCTCTATGCTGCGACCGAGTTGCGTGTTTACATTTCCTTTGACGATGGCGACCACTGGCAACCGCTTCAACTCAACATGCCGGTCACATCTGTTCGTGACCTCGTAGTTCACGGCGACGATCTTGCCGTGGCGACATTCGGTCGTGGTTTCTGGGTGCTTGACCAGATGGCTGCGCTGCGGCAGATTGCCGTTCGCGGCAAGGAGATCGAGGCTGCCGGGGCTTATCTGTTCGTGCCGGGAGAAACACTGGCCATCCACCAGGGCAGTCAGAACGGCACGCCGTTGCCCCACGAAGAACCGCAGGAACAGAATCCTCCCGCAGGTGTCGTAGATTGTTACTGGCTGAAGTCCGCGCCCCGCGGTCCGCTGAAGCTTGAGCTTGTGGATGGAAGCGGAAAAGTTGCAACGTGCCTCGCGAGCGACACGCCCGTGAAGCCGGTAGACACTGAAGCGATCAATGTGCAGGCTTATTGGGAGGAACCTGCGCCACCGCCGTCGGCCGCGCCAGGCATGCATCGAATAGCGCTCAACGTCACCACACCGCGCGGTTTCGGATTCGGCCGGAGACCAGCGCCGCCTCCCATTGACGCCTGCCATCCGGCGGGAACGCCTGCGCCGCAGCCCGAGGCCGCGCCAATGCGCCCTGGTCGCGGAGCGCAGAGTTTGGAACCCGGCAACTACACAGTTCGCCTTACTCTCGATGGACAGACGCTGACGCAATCAGTGACCGTCAAGCCCGATCCACGGCAGTTGCCCAAAGGCGCCGAGGCCTCGCCTGAAGAGGGAGACGAAAATGAGTAAGCGACGTTCCTCGACCGCATCCGGCTGTTGTTAAAAAGTCCACCGAATGCCTAGCTGTGCCGCAAATGGAATTCCGACCGTGGTGCCGGGGCCGAAGAAATCACCGAGCGCGCCGCCAGCCAGACGCAACTGGTCGGGGCTGGAGATCGGTTGCGTGGTCGTGCAGGCCGCATTCGAACAGATATCGGTAATGTTGCCGCCATGGGCCTGGGAAGAAGGGACCGGAAGCGAAG
Source organism: Occallatibacter sp. (assembly GCA_035510955.1). GTDB lineage: Bacteria > Acidobacteriota > Terriglobia > Terriglobales > Acidobacteriaceae > Telmatobacter. The sequence goes on from DATKGE010000143.1 coordinate 3,327, forward strand.
CGATGTTGGTTACATAATTGGCCCCCGAGTTATTGCGATTGATGAGATTGAAAATCTCCGCGAAAGGCATGATTGTGTCGCGTTCGCCAAATTTGATGGGGCGGCCCACGCGCAGGTCCGCCTGAATATAGGGCGTGCCGCGGAATTGATCCAACACAGTCGGGGTTCCGTCGATTTCAATGCGTTCCTTGTTATCTGCGGTGGTAATGGTGAACGGTCGCGCGCTTTCCGCCTGGGTGAGAGTGCTGACCTCAATTCCCTTTGGACCTTCCCAACTACCCGCCAGCACGAACCGGTGCCGCACGTCTTCACCGGAGGGGCCGTAATCGCCGGGTCCGAATGCTTCCAAGGGATTGCAGACACCGTTGACGTAATCAAATAACTCGCCCAGCACGCAACCCCAGGTTTGCGCCTTGGAGAAGGTGTAATTCGCGATCAAGCTGAGTCTTTTCGATATGTTCCCCTGTAAGTGCAACATAAGTGCGTTGTAGCTGGAGCGATTGTCGGAGTGAAAGAGGTTGATATCCGGGACCACGTTGGCCTGGCCGGGGCTCGAGACCGGCAGCAACGGTGTCAAAAGATTTGTTCCACCGGTATAGCTATAGGCGCGGTAGCCATGATTTCCCTGCTCGTGGGTATAGTCCGCGCTCAGTAGCCAGCCGGCGTGGAAAGTATGTTCGAACCCCCCGGTTATGTGGATGGCGTAGGGAGTCTTGTAATTCGGTGCGATCAGGTTTCCGCTTCCGCCGGAGGCATGGCCCGGGATGCAGCCCAGGTTCTCGCTGCCTCCTGGATTTGCGACGGGGTCGACGCACGGAGCCGCAGGTATATTTACGGCCTGAAACGCGGTTGCCCAGCCGGTCTGCGCGAGGTCGTTGAAGTACATGCCGATGCCGGCGCGCAACAGTGTTTTGCCGCTCACGCCGGGAGAATATGCGACGCCGAACCGGGGCCCGATTTGTTCACGGTCGTCCTTCGGCGCGCCGCTGGCTAGTGGGATTTCGAGCGCCTGGAGAGTGATGTAGGCAGGATTGCTCAGCTGTGTGCGGCCCGAAGCACCAAGCAGGCCAAACGTCGTGCCGTATCGGAGTCCGTAATTCACTGTCAGGCCCTTTGTGATGCGCCATGAGTCCTCGGCATAGAGAGCCAGGCGCTGCACATCCTGGGAGAAGCCTCCACCCAGGTTCGAGGTCGAAGTGTCGGCCTGCATATCGGTAGTGAATTGAGAAAGGTTGGCTTGGCTGGCCAGATAGTAAGTAGGATTTTGCAAAAACTGATAGAGCGTTTCGTTGTTACTGGGAAAGGCGCCGCTCAGCACCGGCTCATGGATGAAGTTGACGCCGACCGTAACAGCGTGGCGCGGTTGGGCATTGGTGAGGTCATAACGCAACTGATACTTCTCCTGGCTGCGCTCGGAGGGGAAGTATGTAATGGGCGTGGCGAACTGATTGTCACCGAAGGTCTCGAATCCCGAGATAGTCAATGCCGTAGAGCTGAAAGGGAAGGCCAGCGCAAATCCAAGATCCGAGTTACGCTTCTGGGTAAGATGAAGGCCGCTTGCGCCGAGCACGAATCTCCCCAACCAGGTGGAGCTAAAGATAGTTTGGTTGCTCAAAGTCATGTTCAGGTAATTGTTATGCGTCAACAGACCCGTCGAGGGAAGAGTCCCCTGCTCGACAAGATTGTTATGCGTGATGTAGTTATCGGCCGAGCCGCGCAGAAACCAGGAAGACCTTGCTGTCGGCGCCCAGTCCAGGCGCAAGGAGCCTAAATAGTCGCGAAACGGAATGGGCACGTTCTCCGGCACCGGGATTGAAGCGACCCCCGAAATGAGGCCGTCGGCGGCAAGGTCCGCAAGCGCATCGAATTGGGTCAGGTTTGCCTGGCTGTAAGCGATACTGGCGTCCTCATGAACCTGCTCGTAGGCTGCGAAAAACCACAGCTTTTGCCGCCGCACTGGCCCGCCGAAGGTGCCCACATAGTTTTGCCGCGAGAACGGCTGCTTGGGATTGGGCGCTGGATTCTCAATCGGAAAACGCGCGTTGAGAGCGGCGGCGCGCTCGTAAAAAGCGGCATCCCCATGCCACTCATCGCTGCCGCGCTTGGTAGTGATTACGACCGAAGCGGCAGTGGTGCCGCCGGTGTCGGCGTCTTCTTGTGCAGTGCGGATGGAGAACTCCTGGATAGAATCGGGCGAAAAGTTTTGCAGAAATCCGCCGATGTAATCGTCGGAGTTATCGCCGCCATCGACTGACAGCTCATTGTTCAGTCCCGAGCTGCCGCCAGTGGAGACGGCGGTGATGCGCGCCTTTGTGGGGTCGGAAGGCTCGACGGGCTCGGTGCCGGGCGCGAGATAAGCGATATTGGCGAAGCTCCGGGCGGCCATGGGCAGGGTCTCCAGATCGTGGGACGTAATCACGCTCTGGTGCTCCTGGCTGGCCAGATCAATGGCTTGCGTGGCGATCGATGAGCTTTGCGCTTCGACGCCGACGGTTTGCTGCACGGCCGAGGGACTCAGGGTCACGGTGATGTCTTGAATGCTGCTGACCTCGATGGAAACATCGGCAGCGGCGACGGTAAAACCCTTCGCAGTAACGGTGACGCGATAGTATCCGGGAGCAAGATCGCCGATGCGGAAGTATCCGCGACCGTCGCTCAGAACGCTGCGCGCTGTCGCATCGCCAGGCGCGCGAACAGCTATGATCGCCGAGACGATGCGTGCGCTACTCGAGTCCTGAACGGTCCCGCGCAGCGATCCCCCTATGCTTTGGCCGAGGGCTGCGCCTGCGGCAAGAAGGAGCCCGAGAAGGACCGCAAGGTTCTTCACTAATTTCAAGATCCTCAGGTTGGAATTATTACTTCCACTGCTTCATTCGATTTTCGCACAGACCAACAGCGCTATGAACGGAAGCGACGCATTGTGTTCAACCACTTAATGAGCGGGGCGCCCTGTTGGCGTCAGGTTTGGGTGCGTGGTGGTACTGGTTCGAGCCGTGCTTAAAACCGTGCAGGAGGAGTCGGTGAGCTTGCTGGGCGCGATGTTGAGCTGCTGCAGTTGGTTTTTGACCAGCGCTGCGTTGAAGCCGGCGATCTGTGGCTCCGTCGCTTTCCAGGCGGCCACGGTGCGGTTGTAGCTGGAGCAGACGCTCTCCCAATTGTCGATCTGGGCCGGGGTGGGCGCCATGTCGAGGCCCACCTGCATCATGCTGACCATGGTGCTGTAGTCATCGTTCAGGGCGAGGAAGGATTTGAGGGCGTTTGGATCGGTAGTTGGACGGCGGAAGGGAGCGCCGCTGGGCGGAACGACGCCGCCAATCTTGGTCAGGCTCTCGTCGAGCGTTTTGGCCTGCGCGGCGACGTCGCTGGGCAGGCTGCTCTTCATCAGGGAAGCAAGCTGGACCTTGACGGCGTCGACTTCGTCATGGCCCTGATAGCTCTGCTGCATGGCGTGAACCGCGAGCAACGAGAGCTGACTCTGGGCGCGCAGGTCGGCCATAAGCTCGGGACTCTGGCCGGCGCGCGGGTCGTTCATGACGGTGACATTGCGGGTGTAGATCCGTCCGTCGACGGTGAGCTTGAGCGTATAAATGCCTGGAATCACCTGCGGCCCGTGCGGACCGGGAGTGGTAGCGCCCTCGACCGAGTTCATTTCGTTTTCGAGGTCGTGGCGCAAGGCGGGCGGGTCATCATAGTTCAAATCCCAGTTGACGCGGTTCATACCGATATGGGTGGAGAGGGCGCGCGACTCGGGCGAGGCCAGCCAGTAGCGAGGAAACTCTTCGCCTTCGATCGGCGGCGGCAGCGTGCTGGTCATGGTGCGCACCAGACTGCCGTGGGAGTCGAAGACCTGGAGTTGAATGGGCCCGTTGGGCTGGTGGCTGAGGCAATAATCCACGATTGCGCCATAGGGCGGATTGGGCGCATGAGGCACTTCGACTGAGAAGGGCTGATCCCAGTTGCTGTTCATGCGGGCGCGAATGGCATCCTGGGGCGCGAACAGATATGCGGAAGAGGAGCTGATGGCCTGGGCGTTGGCTGCGATCTGGCGCAGCGGCGTGATGTCGTCGAGGACCCAGAAGCCGCGGCCGTATGTGCCGATGACGAGGTCGTTCTGGTGGTGGTCAGTGTGGAGGTCGATGTCGCGGATGGATGTGCTGGGGAGGTTCTGGCGCAGGAGCTGCCAGTGATCGCCATTATCGAGGCTTACATAAACGGTCGTCTCAGTACCGGCGAAGAGCAGGCCGGGCTGCTCGGGATCGGCGCGCAGAACGTTGACCCAGCTTCCGGTGCGCTCGTCGCTGGGCATGCCGTTGACGATGCGGACCCAGGACTTGCCGGCGTCGGTGGTGCGCCAGATCAGGGGTACGTCGGTGTCGACAGTGGGAGGTATGGCCGCATCGGAGCGCGGGTCGCCGCCGATGCGGCCGGTGATGTAGGCAGTGTTGACGTCATCGCCGGCCGTGATGCTGGTGAAGTTTGTGTGGGGCGGAAGGTCGGCGATGTTGGTGACATTGTTCCAGAGCTTGCCGCGATCCATGGTGTTGTAGATCTGACCGGTGCTGCTCATGGTCCAGACCACGCCGGGCTTGATTTTGGAGATGGAGAAGTCGGTGATCGATGGCGGGGGCGGGGGTGGTCCCGTGGGGGTCGTGGCCGGCGACGGTGCAGGAGGCGCTGTGGGCGGTATCCCGGATGGCGTCGCCGAGGCCGCCGCTGGTGGAGTCGGAGGCGTTGGCAGGGGTGTGCCGCATGCCACCTGAGGCTTGTTTTTTGGCGTGGTCAGGTCAGGGCTGAAGGACTTCCAGGACTGAGCGCCGTCGCGCGTGACCAGCAGGCACTGGTAAGCAACGTAAAGGGAGCTGGGATCGAAGGCAGTGTCGAACTCTTTTTGGAAGTCGCGACTGGCGCGGTATTTGGTGGAATCGGAGCCGAAGTTGGGCGCGACGTTCTCCCACTGCCCGGTGGTCATATCAATTTTTATGAGGCCGCTGCCGCCGCCACCGGGGCCATAGCCGACGCCATAAATGGTGTGGGGGTTTTTGGGATCGGGCGTGATCACTCCAAATTCCGAGGAAGGCAGCGGGCTCCAGTCCGTGAAGTCGATCTGGCCCCAGGCGCCGCGGCTGCTGATCATGATCCCGCCGGTGTCCTGCTGCGCAGCCATGATCCAGTAGGGATATTGGCTGTCGGTGGCGACGTGGTAGACCTGCGCGATGGGCTGGTTGTACCAGAGACTCCAGGTTTTGCCGTTATCGAGGGAGACGCTTGCGCCCTGGTCGGTGCCGACGATCATGCGCTTGCCGTTGGTGGGATCGATCCATTGCTTGTGGTAGTCCTCACCGCCGGGTGCGCCCTTGAAGGCCTGGAAGGTGACACCGCCGTCGGTCGAGCGGTACATGGCGGTGCTGACGGTGTAAAGGATGTCGGGGTTCTGCGAGTCGACGAAGACGCCGCTGCTGTAAGCGCCCTGGCCGTTGCTGATGCGGATGTCCTTGCCCGCCATGTGCTGCCAGGTTGCGCCGCCGTCGTCTGAACGGTAAAGGCCGGAGCCGTTTTCGATGTTGTTGCCGACAATGTACATTCGCTGGCCATTGGTGTGCATGGCAACGGCCACCGAAACACGGCCCATGAAGGGCGGGATCTTGATCTGGGTCCAGGTTATTCCCTCGTCGGTGGATTTGAAGACCTGCGCCGGCTTGGGCTTGGGCTGATTGCCGCCGTTGGGGCCAGCGCCGGCGCCGGGAAAACCGCCGCCCGTGCCCTGCGTGGAGGCCAGCATCACGCTGGGATCGTCGTAGGCGTATTCCACGTCGCGCGTGCCGTCGTAGTCGGGAGTCTTGAGGACGTTGGTCCAGGTCTGGCCGCCATCGGTGGAGCGGTAGATACCGCCGCCGTGGCGGGCGGCATCGCCGAGGGCGGAGACGACGACAAGGTCCGGATTGGAGGGATCGACGAGGATGCTGGCGATCTTTACCGAATCTTCCAGACCGATATGCTGCCAGGTGCTGCCAGCATCGGTGGACTTCCATATGCCGTTGCCGAGGCTGCCGCGGATGGCGTCGCCGGCGCCGGCATAGACAATGTCGGGATTGGAGGGAGCGACCTGAATGGCGCCGATGCTGTCCACGCTCGTCTCCTTATCGAAGACGGGGAACCAGGTGACGCCGGCGCTGGTGGTTTTCCAGATGCCGCCCTGGGGCATGCCGGCATAGAACACGCCGGTCTGGCCGATGGCGCCTGAGACGGCAGCGATGCGGCCGCCGTGAAAAGGCCCGACGTTACGCCATTTTAGGCCGGCATAAAGGTCGGGATTGACCTGCGCCCTCGCGCCCAAAGCAAATGCCAGCACGCTGGCGAAGGCCAGCCCCCAATATGCAACCCGCGAAATTCGAGTCATGAATTTAAGTACCCCACTGAAGGATCGACCCCGCTCGTCGGCGTAGTATACAGGAGCCTCGCAAGTGGGTTCTCGCTGTGGCCGATATGGGCAGGGTGGGGTTGAGTGGATCTGGCACTCACATTGACGCCAATCCGCCACCGCGGACAGGAGAACAGCGAGCAATGCGAAACATGAAGTGAGCAGCATAGTGAGTCTGCGTTGTGAAACCAGATTGGCGACGCGCTCCTCCATCGTTTGAATGTTGAAGAGCGGCTGCTCGCGATCTACAGCAGTCAAAGCTCTGCGCATCGCGCCCGCGAGCAGTGCCGGATCGATGCTGCTGCGCAAAATGAGGTCGACGTTGTACGCAGGAATCTGCGTCATGGGAACGAAAAACTCGGGCCCGAGGTCATGTTCGATGCCATTGTGTCTTACGTCGACTGTGATTCCGACAACAGTCGTTGGGACAAATTGGAAAGCGCCCTTCACGCTTTGGCCGACAAAAAATCGCTTCCCAAGGGCATTTCCACCGAAATAGCGGCGGGCGAAAGCGAGATTTACGATGACCACAGGATTGGACGATCCGGTGTCGTCACTTGTGAACGGCCTTCCTTGCAGCATCGGCGTACCAAAGGCGCGGAAATAATTGGGCGTAACGCTGATGGAGGGGACAACATCGCGCATGCCCATAGGCGGATTGAGATTATCTACGCTAAACGCATCGCCATCCACTTGCCCCAATGGGAGGGCCTGACCAAGCGCTGCCACCTCAACTCCGGGGATCGTCTCAAGTTAAGACAACAACTGTTCTGCGAACTTGCGGGCCGCTTCGGGCGATTGATACCGTTTCCCGCTGAGTAGGACTGTGCCAGTCAGAGTGTGGGTCGAATCAAAACCATTCTCGTAACGCAGCACATTCACGAAGCTGCGCATCAGGAGTCCGGCGCAGCAGAGAAGTACGACGGCCAATCCCACCTCCAGGACCAGAAGGGCATGGCGCATGAACCGCTGCTGACGCCCCGCAGTGATGCGTTGAGCGCCGCTCTGCAAAGCATTCCTCAAGTCCGCGTCCGCCGCCCCACTGAGCGCGGGTGCAGTGCCGAACAACAAGGCTGTAACCAGTGCAAGGCCGATCGTGAGCGCCAACACCCATCCATCAACGTGAATGGCGGTACTGATCTTTCCTAGCGGCAGTCGCAGAATCTGTGTTTCCCGTCCGGAAGACAGAGAATCGGCAACGTTTCCAGTGCGGCGAATCAGAGTGGTCGTCACCCACGCAATACCGAAGCCCAACGCCGCGTTCAATGCAGACAACGTAAGGCTTTCTACAAGAGACTGACGGATCAGCCGATATCGTGACGCGCCCAATGCCCCCCGCACAGCCATCTCATGCCTCCGGGATACGGCACGCGCCATTTGCAAGTTCGCAACATTTGCACAGGCAATCAATAGAACAGCCGTAACACAAGCAAGAAGAATCAACAGTGGGCTACGATCATCGCCAGCCAAGTGCGTCTGCAGAGACTGAACCACCATTCGGCGTTTGGCCCAGTAAGAAGCCAAAAAAGCGGGGTAACTTTGGCTGCGCACGAGGAAAAGGCTTTGCACTTCCGCCTGAGCTTGTTGCATGCTCACACCGGGTCTCAAACGGCCAATCGCGTGCATGAAGAACACGTTCTTTCCCATCGCTGCGGGGCTGGTATCAGAATCCAAATCCGCAAGTCCGTAAACCTGAGGTTCAAGCGCAAAATCCGGAAAACTGAAATGGGGCGGCAACACACCAATGATCGTCTGCTGCTTGCCATCGATGGCCACAGATTTGCCGACAACGCTTGGATCGGCATGAAAATAGCTTCGCCAAAACCGATCGCTGAGCAGAATGACCGCCGGTCCACCTGGTCGTTCCTCATCGTCTAGAAAGCCCCGCCCAAACTGAGGGCGTATGCCAAGCATGGGAAGGAAGTTTGCCGTGATTCCCGCCCAGTCCACCCGCACAGGGTCTCCTGCTCCTGTCAGATTGGAGCTCGTCGACCAGTATCCTGCGACCTGCAAGAACGACTTCAGACCCTGCTGCGCTGCAACGAACTCGGGAGATACCAGTTCGCCGGCCTCGGGTATAAATTCAGCGGAGATGTACGCCAGTTGGTCAGACTGCGGGTATGGCAACGGTCGTACAAGGAGCGCGTAGACAGCAGAGAAGATCGAAGTAGTGGCTCCGATTCCAAGTCCTAGCGTAATGACAGCGGTCCAGGTGAACGCTGGATTTCGGCTAAGCTGACGCAGGGTATAGCGCACATCTTGCCATAATCGCTCAATGCTGGTGCCGGCACGGCCCTCCCGGACCGCTTGCCTCACTTGTTTCACTCCTCCGCACTCGGCGAGTGCTTGGCGACGCGCCTCCTCAGTGGGTATTCCCTTCGCAATCTTCTCATCGGTCACCATATCGACGTAGGTGCGTACCTCATCGTCCAATTGGCTCTCAATCTGCGGCCTTCGAAAGATGTTACGTAGTGCGCTTGTGAAGCGATACCAGAGTCTCATGATTCTGCTCCTAATTTGCCTTCAGAGCATTCGTCATTGCCAGGGCGACTCTTGCCCAATGCTCTGTTTCGGCCTCTACCTGTTTTATTCCCATCTTGGTAAGGCGATAAAACTTGGCACGCCGGTTGTTCTCAGACTCGCCCCAAAACGCGCTTAGCCAACCAGCTTCCTCCATTCGGTGCAGGGCCGGAAACAACGACCCTGGTTTGACGTGGAATGTCCCCTTGGTAATTTGCTCGATTCGCCGCGAGATGCCCAGTCCGTGAAGTTCGCCAAGACCGAGCGCCTTCAGGATGAGCAAATCCAGAGTGCCTTGCAGAAGATTTGTCTAGGCCGAGGCCATCAAAGGTTCCTATCAAACTTCTATACGAATATGGGCCAGTCCGTATAGATTGTCAATAGGAGACCAGACCTGCAAATCAAAGCCCATAAGACTTTCTCATGAGGAAGGGGGGCGATGCGGCTGGTGGGATGAGCCACATGCACACTTGAGGCGGCAGAGAAAGTGACCGCGCAGAGCTCATTGTGCTGAGGAAGGCCCGTTGCTCAGAATCCTCGACGTGGAGCGGAAGCGATGGAAGTCGCCGAAGCGAATCTGGTTCAGCTCCAGCCTGCCCCTGTGACTCCGCCGCAGGACGATCTCCGCCCCGATCGGGAGCAGGTACTGCTGACCGCCGATGGAAACGTAGTCGTAATCGGCGCTGATGAGTGTCTCGTAGATGGGATAATGCTTCGGCACATCGTCTGCGACCTGGGTGATGCGCCGGACGTCGCCAGTGGCGCTATCGACGTAGACCATACCGTGATAGCCGACGTAAACCACCTCCTTGGAACTGGCACGGAGAGAGAGATTCGAATTCTCTTTAGCGACGCGATATTTGAAGATTTGCACGGTTCTGTCGCCGAGCGCATCGTTTTCAAACCAGGAGATTTCCGGTTTTGCGGATGGCCGGAAGAGTCCGCGAATGTTATTGCCGAAGATTCCGAAGCCGGAAAGGCCACGTCCAGGATCGGAGCCGCTGTCGAAGCTTCTTTTGTGGTCTTTCTCGTATTCCTGAAACACCCATTCTTCCTGATGGTCGAAGTAGTTGAGCCGTCCGGTGAGCGTATCGATGGGTTCCCATTTGGTCGCGCGGCTGGAACCGGCAAATCGCTCAGTGACTTGCTGGCACGTGAAGTTCGGCAGGGAATCCCAATAGACGTTTGCGCTTTGCGCAGCTTTGGCGAGGAGGGCTGCGATCTCGTCGTCCGGGGGACGCTGGATGGCATTGGCAGAGGCGGCAATGGCCAGCGGACCTTCAGGCCGGGAGATGGTTTCAAGAGCCGGGAAACCGCCGGGGGGCGGCTCGTCGTCATCCACGCCGCTGAGAGGGGAGGAAGCGCCAGATTCGGCGGTTTTTCCACCTTGCAGTTCGGCGAACTTTCCACCTGGAGTGAGAAGGGTCGCCACCTGGTATGTGCCATCCGTTGCCTGGAAGCCCTTGTAGTCCTGGGTGACGTACTGATGGCGAATGCCGTATTTGCTCACGAAGGAGTCGCCGTTGGGAACGATCTCAGCGATGGTGAAGGAACGCACGGGGACGTAGAGGTTGTTGCGGCCCATGGGCATGGGGGCGTAATCGATGCGGATGCCCTCGTAGTGGACGAAGTCCGAAGGCTTGAACTCGGCCTCGACGATAGTGCGGAGGACGACGCCGGAATCGGGATCGAGGAATAGCTCGCCGTGGTAGCCGGACTTGGCGTTGAAGGGGTTCCAGTCGGCCACGTAGGCAAGGCTGCCGTTGCCGGCCGGGTGCGCGAGAGGGCTGGCGCTAAGGCCGCCAAGGGCGGCGGGGGTGCCAGCGCTGGGGCTGGGGTTCCCACCACCGTGGCCGCCGTATAGGCCGTTGCCGAAGTTGGAAGTTTCGGGGAAGCAGCAATAGTTGATGGCGTAGTGGGATTTTTTCTTACCGACGGCGAAGGCGAAGACGGCGGTCCGGTGGCCGGTGATAGTTTCCCAGCGGAGGAATTTTGGTTTGCCTAAGGAGACGGCTTCACTTGTCAGGAGATCGAGTGGAAGGAATGGGAGCATGGAGTTGACGAAACCGTTGCGTCCCCAGGGAGTGGTGTCCTTGCCGCCCGGCTTGTCGATACCGTTGTCGATCTCGACCTTGTCAGTGTGGACGTTCATGAGGCGGACGTAATGTTGGATATCGTGGGAGAAAGGGTCGCTGTCATTCTGGATTTTGACCTGGGTGCCACCAAAGGACTGGATGGTCTCGACGCCATCCTGGAAGCGGGCGACGAGACGAGTGACGGTGAGCCGAGGTAACTGGGGGTAGGTTTTGGCGGCATAATCCTCTGCCTTGGCAAGCAGGGCCCGCTGGGTAGCGGCGTCGGGAGGAGCGGCTTTAGGCAGGTCGGTGTCAGGCGGAGCGAGCATGGCGCTGCGCGCCTCAAGCACGTACATCTGCTCGGTGGAGAGCGGTCCATGGATGAGGGGCACCATGCCGCTTATGGCGGCGGGGGTCAGTTCTTCAGTCAACTCGCTCTGTTTCAGCTCGTTGGCGATCTGTTCGTCGCTCTTCTTCGCCTTATGCAGCCCTGTAAGCACATCCTGCAATTGCGCCACCGTCATTTTTCTTGTCTGAGCTGGCAGCAGGACGGGAACCGCTGCGACGAGGAGAAGGAACCAACCGAAGCGCTTCATGGGGCCATCCTGGGTGAAATGGGGAGCGGACCGATTGTAGCGATTTGGTTGTGGACTCTACATCATTAATTTGCAGGGTTACGCAGACATGAGATATCACGTGCAAAAGAGTCTAATCCGGCGAGGTGATCGGGATCATTCTGGACTCGAATTTTGCGCCAAGTTGGTGGTTATCCGCAAGAATTGAAGGTTCAATTGGCACTAGGTGCCTCGACGTGATCCACAACAATCACATCGATGAAATCTCTCGCTGTGACAAGCTTGAGTCCGAGTTGTTCGTGGATCAGGGTCAGCAGGGAAGGTCCGTCCGGTTCCAAGAGTGCCCGTGCCGCCGATTTTAGAGTGATGTCATATACTCCCCTGATGCCAGTGTGATCGAGCACTGGTAGATCGATGCCGCGAAGCTCGGTCAATTGCCTCGCGAAGTCATTCATCGACACATTGGTGAAAACAAAGCTTCCGTCCACCACTCGTGGAAGTGTCTCTTTCGGGTACGAAGGCGGGAGTGAATCCGTCTTGTCCGAAGGAAGCCTGGGGCCGTCCTTAGCCACCACCAGTTCGTACACGGACGCGCGTTTCTTCTCATGATGAAGCTCGACCCTGAATCGGGTTGCCAACAGATCCTGAAGCATCAGTCGGAGTGAGACGACATTGGTTGGCGCACCCGCCCGGGCGCGAACATCATAGCGCCTGCCCTCCAGCATGCTCCGACCCGCAAGCTGGTAGTGCTCCAGCCCGTTCGCCCACTCCACCATTTCAGGCAGATCGATATTCCGCATCGTGAGGCTGTCTGCCGCGTATTGAATCTCCGAGCGTGACCCGCCCTCATCGCCCGCTTCTTGCCCCGTTGCCGGTCGAACGGATGCCACCTCGAATGCAGTACGCGATCCATTCGACGACTGTGCGTGCGCTGGCGCCACGAGCAGGAAGAGGATGATTGGCCGGCTCAGATGCCGTGTGCAAAGCGCGTTGCCTATCATGCAGGCAATCTTACCGTCATCCCAGGGGGCCGTGCCCCATAAATCTCGACTCGTTAGACACGCGTCCCTGCGCAGAGCCTTGAGCAAGAGTCTCGGATGGGAGCCATGACGTGTCTTGGAAAGGGTTCCGCCCGGTTTGTCGGCAAACCGTCTCCAACTCGGTTTCGGGCGCAAAACGGGGTTCTGTACGTATAGATGGGATGAGAAGGTCGACCCCGATCAGTGCTAGCGCTAAGCTAGCTTTGATCGACGCACTCGAAAGGTGCAATCTCAGCAGATGAGGAGGCCGACCTGTGAAGAAGGATAGCAATTCCTTGAAGAGGATTAAAGCGGAATCGAAGCGAGTGAAGTTGGGATCCGCAGCGGAGCGGAAGCCCCAGGAAGTGATGGCGGAGCTGG
>DATKGE010000144.1:0-12259 GCA_035510955.1 Occallatibacter sp.
GCGAGCACCGGGGCGTTGACCAGGCCGGCGACGACGGTGGGCAGGGCGCCCTCCATGCCGGCGCAGACGATGAGCACGCGGGCCGATTGAAGCGAGTCCTTTTGCGCCAGCAGGCGATGGATGCCGGCGACGCCGACGTCGGCGATGAGTTCGACGGTGTTGCCCATCAGACGCGCGGTGACGGCGGCTTCTTCGGCCACGGGCAAGTCGCTGGTGCCGGCGCAGACTACGGCGATGGTTCCTTTGCCCGAAGGCGCCGGAGATTGCGCCAGCGTGATGCAGCGGGCCGTTTCATGGTATTGGGCGCGGGGCTGCCTGTCTTCGGGTTCGAGGTCGCGGACGGCGCGAAACATATCTTCAGAGGCGCGCGTAGCCAGGACGTTGCCGCCATGCCGGGCCATTCGGGCGAATATCTCCGCAACCTGCGCGGGGGTTTTTCCTGACGAAAAAATGACTTCAGGCATTCCGGTGCGCAGGGCGCGGTGATGATCGACCTTGGCGAAACCGATGTCTTCAAAGGGCAGGTCGCGTAGCCGGTCGAGGGCGTCGTTGACGGCGGTGCGGCCATCGCGCACTTCATTGAGCAACGATTCAATCTGCGAGCGATCCATCAGGGCTCCTTGGCCGCGTAGCTGGTGGCGTAGATGCGCATGGCTTCCTGCATGACGAGCTTGAGCGGGAGCGTGTGTTGCGCGGCGATCCGGCGGCAGTCTTCAAATTCAGGGGAGGCGTTGGCGACTTTGCCGGAGGGCCAGCGGGCGATTTTGATTTGCACAGGTCCCCATGGGGTTTCGACGGGGAGAAATTCTCGGGCCAGGGCGACTTTGTTTTCGACGCGCCAGTGGATGCCGATGGTGGTGGTCTCACGAAAGACAAGATCGCGCAGTGCGGGAACAAGATCGGGGCGGCAAAGCACGGAGAGCTGCACGCCGGTGCGGCCTTTCTTCATTTGCACGGCGACACGATAGACATCCCATGCGCCGGCGGCGAGGAGCAACTCGCTGACATAGCCGAGCAACTGCGGGCTGGAGTCGTCGATGACTGTCTCGATGATGGCGATGGATTCAGATTGTTCGACCGGTGCCTCTTCTGTTTCGCCCACGAGGAGGCGGAGAAGATTGGGCTCGCCGGGCGTGTCGCGGCCGCCGGCCCCGTAACCGGATTTCCCGATGCGCATGGCGGGCAGCGGTTCGTAGCACACTTCCAGCATTCGTAGCACTGCCGCGCCGGTCGGCGTTACGCGCTCCATGGGCGGGCCGGCGGCATAGACGGGCGCATCGCCGAGCAGGGCCAGCGTTGCCGGCGCCGGAACAGGCAATGTTCCGTGCTGGCAGACGACGGTGCCGCTGCCAACGTTCAGCGGCGATGAGAGCCAGCGATCGACGCCGAGCGCTTCGCATCCAACGGCGGAGCAGACGATGTCGACGATCGTGTCCACCGCGCCGACTTCGTGGAAATGCACCTTCTCGATGGGGATGGAATGGATGGCGGCTTCAGCCTCGCCGAGGAGCTGAAAGGCGCGTATGGCGCGGGCTTTCGCTGTATCAGTGAGCGGGGTGGAGCGGATGATGGCGAGAATGGAGGAGAGATGACGATGGGGGGCGTGCGTGTGTTTCTGATGAACAGGCGCGGGTGATTCATGCGCATGATCTCCGTGGGAATGAGCTTCGTGTGTATGCTCGGGTTCGGAGTGGGGATGGGAGTGATCCAGCTCATGGGGTGGATGGTCGGCGGTGATGACATCGACTTTGGTTCCGGTAATGCCGCCGCGAGTCACTTTGCGCATTTCGAGGCGCGCGCCGACATTTAATGCCACGGCGGCCTGCTCCAGATGGGCGAAGGGAACACCGGCGTCGACCAGCGCGCCGAGCAGCATGTCGCCGCTAATGCCGGAAAAACATTCTAGATATCCAATTCGCATCGAGAGTGATTCTAAATCGTCGGCTATGCCCCGCGCCGGGCGAGTATTTCTACAGGCAGGATGGCGTTCATGGAGCCGGAGCGAAAGCCAGTGCAATCGAGCGTGACGTATTGGTAGCCGGCCTGCTTGAGGGCCGCGGTGAGGGCGTCGAGCATCTCCATGGAGAGAGCGCGGGGCAACTCGACGCGCGCAATTTCAACGCGGGCCAGGTCGCCGTGATGGCGGACGCGGAATTCGCGAAAGCCGAGTTGGCGCAGGCTCTCTTCGGCGCGCTCCACCTGTTCAAGGACTTCGCGGGTGACGGTGCGGCCGTACTCGACGCGCGAGGACAAACACGGCGCGGCGGGGCGGTCCCAGAGCGGATAACCCGCCGCTTTGGCTAGAGCGCGCACCTCGAGCTTGGTGAGGCCGGCTTCAGCCAGAGGAGCCAGGACAGCGTGCTGCTCCGCGGCGCGCTGGCCGGGACGGAAATCGCGGGTGTCGTCGGCGTTCATACCATAGGCAATGTGCGCGAAACCGAGCTTCGCGCCGAGTGATTCCATGACGGCAAAGAGCTCATCCTTGCAGTGGAAGCAGCGATTGGCGTCGTTGCGCTGATACTCGGGGCGCTCCAGTTCTGCCGTGGCGACTACGTTCAGCGGCATGTGGATAGATTGAGCAAAGGCGCAGGCCTGCTCCAGATCGCGGCGGCCAAGACTGGGTGAATCGGCCAGCACGGCGATCATGCGACTACCGAGCATGCGATGCGCAGTGGCCGCCAGGAATGCCGAATCCACACCGCCGGAGTAAGCCACCATGAGACTGCCCAGCTGCGCCAGCCGAGCTTCGAGGGCAGAGAGTCGCGACGCTGTTTCCGCATGGCCGGCAGAGGCGCTGTGCAGACTGTTCTGCGCATCAGCGGATTCCGGAAGACTGGTTGGAGAAGTCGCCGCCATGAGGCAAATTATACCCCTTGGGGCGGACACAAGCGGCGATGACGACGAGCGGGTGGTTGCAGGACTGGCTGGATTTGCGACCGGCGTTTTGCGGAAATGGGCCTGGACTACGATTTGCGTGCCATACGTGTCCGGGCATTGAAAGCCTGGACTGCTGAGGGGCAGGAGGATTCGGTGCTCAGGGCGCGTTGAAACGCGAGGGCCGGAATGTGGATACTGGGAATGCAGGCGAGGTGACGAAATGGGAAACTACGTAACATTGAAGGCATCGGATGGGCACGAGTTGAATGCGTATGTGGTACGGCCTGCGGGCGAGCCAATCGGCGGCCTGGTGGTGGTGCAGGAGATATTCGGCGTCAATGCGCATATTCGCTCGGTGGCGGATGGTTATGCGAGAGACGGGTTCCTGGCGGTGGCTCCGGCGCTGTTTGACCGCATTGAGCGAGGGGTCGAACTGGGCTACGAAGGCGCAGACAGACAAAAGGCCATGAGCTTTATTCCCAAGCTCGATGCGGAGAAGTCATTCGCGGATGTTGCCGCCGCGGTCGAGTTCGCGGTGGGCGAGACGGGCAAAAAGGTGGGCGTAGTGGGCTACTGCTATGGAGGGACGATTGCCTGGTTGGCCGCAACGCGGCTGCAGGTGGCGGCAGTGGGCTATTATGGCGGCCATATTTCGAATTATGCCGGCGAGAAACTCGCCGCGCCCGTGATGCTGCATTTTGGCAGGCAGGATGCGCACATCCCGGCTGAAAAAGTGGAGACCATTCACGCCGCGCACCCTGACGTGGAAATCTATTGGTACAACGCAGGACACGGCTTCAATCGCGACGTGGACGCAAGCTATAACAAGGACGCCGCGGTTGTGGCGCGGGAGCGATCGCTGAAATTCTTTAAAAGGCACCTGGCTGAGTCCGCGATGTAGTTACTCCATTGTGTAGAAGGCAAGCATGAAGCGGTAATAGGACCAAACGTCTACCTTGGACGACATTTCGTAGGTGGCGTGCATGGAGAGCAAAGGGATGCCCACATCGAGGACTTCCATGTTGCGCATGGAGAGGAAGCTGCCGATGGTGCCGCCCCCGCCAACGTCTACCTTAGGAGTCTGGGTCTGCCAGGCGATGCGATTTGCGTCGAGCAGATGGAGAACGCGCGCGGATTTGGCAGCGACTTTGCCAGAATCAGTTACCTCGTCATTGACCTGTGCGCGGCAGGAAGCACGAAGCACACGGAGAAAAACAGCCGAGTGCAGGTTGCGCTTCAAAAGCATGGCTGAATATACAACGGAAAATAGGACGATTTCATCCGGGTTGAGCGGTGCAGTTCCCACAACTCGGAAAGGTCAACCGGGGACAAGACATTGGGAAGCATACCGTCTCCAATTGTCAGCTGCGCTGACCTCTGGGAGAACAAAATGGAGGTGGAGTTTTGAGTTACTTGAGGAGTCGAGACCCGTTCCCGTCACAATCCGCAATATTCGGCAGGCAGCTATTTTGCGGCTGTCGCAGCAGCCTTTTTCTGGGCAGCCCAGCGGCGCTTGACGGCATCGGCGATGCGCTTGCGCCCTTCGGGAGATAGATTTCTCTTTCTCTTCTTGGCAGGTTTAGCGGGAGCGGAAACAACTTCCGCGACAATTTTCCGGGGTCTGCCGGGTTTCTTTTTCGCAGTCGGCGCGCCGGCCCCAGTTAGTAATGCCCGCGCTTTTTGCAGTTGTGCGATCTCGCTATCGATGCTTGCCAGAATGTCTGAAAGCGCCATGGTTGACCCCCTGGTAGTGCAGGTAATTTCATTATGCTGGTGGCTAAGTGCCGACTCTGACCGGACTCATTACCTGATGCAGTTACGATACTCGCTTGCATAGGTCTCGGCAATCGGAAAACTTCCCGTCTTGTGAGTTTGTTTCAAAACCAATCACGCTGATCGAAAGCCTCTCCTACTTCCCGTTTCGTACCGGGATTGGATCTGGCAGAGGCAATTGAAGCACACGAAAGAAAGCTGCATAAGTGACGAACACCGCGCTTTGGCTCATCCGGGGATTTGGACTGGGCACCAGCGTGCAACGCGCTCGGAGGGCGAAGTCGACATGTTCGTAGCATCCGTTGCAACAGTCGACCTGAAGTTGCTTTAGCGTGGAAGCTGCAACGTGCCAACGATGCTGAAGTCTTCCGACTTGACCGTTTGCGCAGCGTCCCCTGCGGGCTGCGAACCGCCGACATAGACGCGGTAATGGCCGGGGCTGACGGCGCGAACACCGTCGGCGTCGACCTGTGACAGCGTTCGTGGATCGACATGGAAGGTGATGTGCCGTGTCTCGCCGGGGTTCAGGTGCAGGCGCTCAAAGCCGGCCAAGGCCAGGGTTGGCGAGAGCGGGGTCTTGGGCGGCGCGAGATATAGTTCCGCGACTTCGTCGCCTTGAATGGAGCCGGTATTCTCAACGTCTGCTTCGACATTGAGCGGGTCGCCGGCATGCACATTGTTGCTTGAGAGCCGAAGGTGAGAATAAGTGAAGGAGGTGTAACTCAGACCGTCTCCAAAACTATCCAGAGGCTTGCCTTTGAAATAACGATAAGTGCGGTTAGCCATGGAGTAGTCTTCAAAGGGCGGTAACTGGTCAACGCCGGAGTAAAACGTGATGGGCAAGCGGCCGGCGGGGTTGTTGCTGCCGCTGAGCGTTTCCGCAATTGCCTGTCCTCCAGACTGCCCAGGATACCAGGCTTCGAGAACGGCCTTTGCGTTTTGCTGCGCCCAGTTCACCGCCAACGCGCTGCCGTTCAACAGCACGACTACTATCGGTTTGCCGGTCTTGGCAAGGGACTCGATGAGTTCCTCCTGAACATCGGGGAGCACAATGTCGGTGCGGTCGCCGCCGGAAAAGCCTTTGGCGTTGACCATCATCTCTTCACCTTCAAGGCGCGCGGTGAGGCCAACGAATGCGACCACGACGTCGGCCTTCTTAGCGGTTTCGACTGCCTCCTCCTGAAGAAGCTCGTGGCGTGGGCTCCATTCGAAGGTGATGCCTCCGCCGTCGATCTTGCCGCTCTGGATGTATTCAATGCGGATGGAGTGCGGTCTGGTGTCGGCGAATGGAATCGCGTAACGCTGCACACCGCCGAAGTTTCTACCGCTCGGCGGCAGTGCTGGCGCAGCTTGCGCAAGTGCTAGTGCGGCAAGCGATTCGAGAGGCTTGTTATCGAGATAGACAGCGAACTTCACCTTGCCTCCGCAGGGGTAGCAGATAGGCAGACGAAAGTCAAAGTTATCTGTCTCGGCTACCGGTGCGGCGATGGCGCCAGTCCAGCGAACGGCGAAGCTATCGGCCGCGGTGTTTGCAGAGAGGCTGGGAACAGGATTGGCACTGGCCCAGTCGAAGTCGATCTCCTTGTCGACACGCGTCAACTCCGGCTTTCCATCGAAGGATGGAACCGCAAAGTATTCGCCGGTGAGGCCGTCCACGCTGGGATCGGTTGCGGTGCGGAAGAGGGTGCGTGGAACCGGGACGGCGCCGCCCATGACATACGGCGATCCTTGCGCATAGAGAACGTGATTGCTGCTGAATTCGGCGGCGATGCCGTCAACCGGCAGTATCGGCTTGAGCGAGATGGCGTTGTAGTTGCCTTCAAGTGCGATGCGCGAGGCAGCAAGCGGACCGATAACGGCTATGGTTTGCGCGCCGTCCGTCTTCAAGGGAAGGAAATGCCCATCGTTCTTGAGCAGGACCATGGACTCGCGAGCAGCTCGAAGAGCGAGAGCCTGATTTTCCGGCGAGTCGACTGCTGAAAACGGAATGGCACTAAACGGCACCTTGGCGGGCGGGTCGAACATGCCCAACCTCATGCGCGCAGTGAAAAGACGCTTGACGGAGACGTCGAGCTGGGCTCCGGTAATGAGATTGTGGTGAACGGCATCGGCGAGCGCGCGATAGGCGGTGCCGCAATCGGTGTCGGTTCCCGCTTCGATTCCGGCGACAGAACCCGTCTCGTGATTGGTGGAGTAATGGTGGCCGTTCTTTTGCGAGAAGTCGTCGATGGCATCGCAATCGGAAGTGACATAGCCCTGGAATCCCCAGTCGTTGCGCAGGATTTCCTGGAGCAGCAGTTTGCTGGCACAGGCGGGAACCTTGTCGACGGCGTTGTAGGCGCACATGATGGAGTCGGCTTTTCCTTCGGTGATGGTGGCGCGGAATGCCTGCAGATAGGTATCCCACAGGTCGTGTTCGCTGGGCTCAATGTCAACCTGGTGGCGCGTTGTCTCCGGCCCGCTGTGTACGGCGTAGTGCTTGGGTGTGGCGATGGCGCGGAAGTATTTCGGGTCGTCGCCCTGAATGCCTTTCACGAAAGCTACACCCATGCGGCTGGTGAGGAACGGGTCTTCTCCGTAGGTCTCCTGGCCGCGTCCCCAGCGGGGATCGCGAAAGATATTGATGTTAGGCGACCAGATGGTCAGCCCGTAGTAACGGTCATGGTTTCCGTGCAGGATGGCGTCGTTGTACTTGGCGCGGGCCTCGGTGGAGACGACCGTTCCGATTCGATTGACGAGCGGCGCGTCCCAGGTTGCGGCATTGCCGATGGCCTGCGGAAACATTGTGGCGTAGCCGGAGCGCGCGATGCCGTGAAGGCCCTCGTTCCACCAGTTGTAGGCGGGGATGTCGAGCCTCGGAATGGGTGCGGCTCGATCGATGAGCTGCGAAACCTTCTCCTCCAGCGTCATGCGCGAGACGAGGTCGTCAACGCGCTGATCGATAGGAAGCGCCGGATTGCGAAACGGCATGACCGCAGCGGCTTTTACCTGTTCATCCGTCGGAGGCGGAAGGGCATCCTGCACGGGTGATTGCGCGGGGGAGGCCAGGGAAAACAGAAAGAAGAGGGTGGCGTGAAATGGATGCATGCGCATAGGTTCGACTCCGGACAAGCCATGGTAAGGCATTGCGGCGGGAAGTTTCGCATTATTGAGTAGCAAAGCGCAAAAAAGGGAAGAACCAGCGTATTCGATGGAACAGTTCTCACTGAGAAAAGCCTATCGCGATGTTGAGATTGGTTCACTGGCGTTGAGCTCGCGCTGGCTTTCACTCTTCTGCGCGCAAATATATTCAAGCCAGTTTCTGTAAGTGCGCGCCGCCGTGCGGCTCCACGTGTTCTCGATGTTTGCCGTTTCCAAGACGCTCTCGACTCTGGCAAACAACTCCTCGCTCCTGCAAGCCACGCCTTCTTCTCGCAGGGCGGTCAGGGCGCTTTCGGTGACATGGTCGAAGTATCCGCGCGGGAGCAGAGGGTAGGTATTTGCTTCGCGCCTGAGGTACCGGCCGACATCCCTGCGGTATTCGCGCAGCAGCGTGTCGGATTCATACTCCGGATGCCCCTGGAAAAAAACAAACAGGCTCCTCTCCTGCTTAACGAAGGAATCGACGCCGGCGTCGGCGGTGCGGGCGAGAACAGAATATCCGCGGGCCTGCAGCTCTTCTTCAGGCAGGCCATTCCAGCGGGAATGGGGAACAGTGAAGCGCGCGGGCGCGCCGGCTCTCAGTGGGTGGCCGGACACTCCGGTGCAGTGGAGAAGGCCGAAGTGCTTCTCGTCGCTTCTGCGGCGGCCAATGCCATCCATGTAGAGGACCGCGGCGTGTGCGGCGAGACAGGACCACACTGCCGAGTGGGTATTCGTGCGCGCCCAATCCAAAACCTGGGTGAAACTCTTCCAACAAGGCTCGTCCCGCAGATCTGGCGTCAACGGCTCTTTGCCCGTCACGATCAGGCCATCGAGGGTGGTCTTCAAGAGGTCTTCAACGTTGGAATAAATGCTGCCGGCGGTTTCGGGTCCCGGCTCCGGCCGGGGGATGCCAGCTAACGAATAGAGCGACAACTGGATGGCAATGCCTTCCGACGCGGAGTCGAGCAGAGAGATGAACTGGCGCTCGGTTGCCGTGAAAGCAGCTGGCGGCATGTTGTTGATCAGTCCGATGGTGATGCAGGGGCTGGACGGCTCCGGTAGCGACGACGGCTTGCGGCGAGGGCGCGTGAGCCCAGCCTCACTGTCGAGGCTGTCGCGGCTGGAACGATCGGACTGCAGATAAACCGGCATTAGCCTGTCTCCTGAATTGCAACCACCGAACACCTGACGACACGCTCGGCTTACCGGGCGGCTGCCAGCGCTTGATCCAGGTCTTCGATGATGTCGTCGATGTGTTCGATTCCGATGCTCAGCCGAATCATCTCCGGCAGGACTCCCGCGGCGCGGAGTTCATCGGCTGACATCTGCCGATGGGTGGTCGAGGCAGGATGACAGACCAGGGACTTTGCATCGCCCAGATTGACGAGCCTGGTCACCAGCTTCAGCGCGTCGTGGAATTTAACGGCGGCCGCGTAGCCGCCTTTGATGCCGACGGACATGAGCGAACATGCGCGGCCCTGGAAATATTTCTGCGCGAGGGCATGATAGGGGCTTTCGGGAAAGCCGGCGTATTTGACCCACTCGACCCTGGGATCGGCGTGCAGGAACTCGGCGGCTTTTCTGCCATTTTCCACGTGGCGCTCCACGCGCAACGCGACGGTCTCGATTCCCTGCAAAAGCAGAAATGCGCTGAATGGCGACAGGACAGCTCCACAGGTGCGCATGTAAACACTGCGGCAGCGCGCGATGTACGCGGCTCTTCCGAAGTGGTCTGTGTAGACCAGGCCGTGGTAGGACTGATCGGGCTGACTGAAGAACGGAAAGCGCGTGGCGTTCTGCTTCCAATCGAAATTTCCGCTGTCGACGATTGCGCCACCGAGCGTGGTGCCATGGCCGCCAAGAAATTTTGTCAGCGAATTCACCACGATGTCGGCACCGTGGTCGATGGGGCGCAACAAGATAGGCGAGGCGACGGTGTTATCGACGATGAGCGGAACGCCGTGGGCGTGGGCCACGCGCGCCAGGGCTTCGATGTCGCAGATGTTTCCCGCGGGATTGCCGACGCTCTCGCAAAAGACCGCGCGCGTTTTGTCGTCGATCAGTTTGGCAATCGCTTCGGGCTGGTCGCTCTGCGCGAGGCGGACGGTGACTCCCTGGCCAGGCAGGATGTGTGCGAAGAGCGTGTGCGTGGTGCCGTAGAGCTGCGGGACGGAGATGATGTTGCATCCGAGTTCCGTGACATTCAGCACGGCATAATTCACCGCGGACTGGCCGCTGCTGACGCACATTGCTTCCAGGCCGCCCTCGAGCGCTGCTACGCGCCGCTCCAGCACTGCGGTTGTCGGATTCTGAATGCGCGTGTAGCGGAAACCCTCGGCTTCAAGATTGAAGAGCGCGGCGGCATGATCGGCGCTGTCGAAGGCATAGGCGACCGTCTGGTAGATAGGCACGGCCACGGACTTGGTGGTCGGGTCGACTTCGTAGCCGCTATGGATTGCGATCGTCTCCGGCTTCATTGCTCCATCCGTTCTTCAAGAGATTCGCTCATGCTGTCTTGCGGCGCGGCGCATTGGCTGCGAGATTGTTCATCTGGTCTACGACCCACGCAATGTCTTTCTCTGTGGTTTTGAAACTGGTGATGCAGGCGCGCACTACTGGAGTGCCGCCAAGCTCCGCGTCGGACATCCACGCGATCTGGCGCTCGCGCAGTTCAGCAACCAATTCGGATGGAGCAACACCGTCGCGGGTGAAGCAGATGACTGGAAGCGGCGTGGAGTTTACGATGTGCCAGCCTGTAGCCGTTAGCGACTCGCGCAGCACATCGCCCATGCGCGCCTGATGGTCGAGCATTTCCGCGTAGCCTGCCTCACCATACTGTGCCAGCGCCATGAAAAGCTTGAGGCCGATAAAGCGGCGCGACCACTGGGCGGAGTGCGTGAGTGGATTGAATGTTGCGGACGTGTCTTCGCTGGCCGGCTTGGCGGGCATATAGGTGACGTCAGAACGGAACGCTTGAGCGACGCTGTCGCGATGGCGGCAGAAAAACATGCCGCATCCCATGGGAACGGAAAGCCACTTGTGCGCGTCGCAGGTGATGGAGTCCGCCTCTTCAGTGCCGGCGAGAAAAGGCCTGAGGCTCGGTGAGACGACAGCGGCGCCACCGTATGCGGCGTCGGCATGAAACCAGAGGCGCTGCTCTTTCGCGAAGCGCGCAATCTCCGGCAGTGGATCGATGACGCCGGCGGCGGTTGTTCCTCCGGTGCCAATGACCATGAAAGGCAGGAGGCCGTTGCGGCGATCCTCGGCCACGCGCAGCCTGAGATCGTCGACATTCATTCTTAGGTTGGAGTCGGTGGCGACGATGCGCAGATTACGGCGTCCGAGGCCCGCCATGTGCGCAATCTTATTGAAGCCGTGATGCGTTTCGCCGGTAAGATAGACCGCCGGATCACCGCTGAGGTGACGCAGGCCGTGCTCGCCATATTCAGGGAAGGCCCAGGTGAGCGCGACCACAACAGCAGTTAGATTTGCCTCTGAACCGCCGCTGGTGAAGGTGGCGATGGAGTCGGCAGGCAGGCCGAATTTATCGGCGAGCCAGGCGAGGGTGTGGCGCTCCATTTCATTGGCGGCGGGCGAGGTGCGCCAGTTGGCAAGCTGCGAGTTGTACATGGCCACCAGCGTGTCCGCGACAACGGAGGCCAGGGTGACGCTTGGATTGAAGAGGCCGAAGTAGCGCGGGTGAGTGACCTGCACCTGCCATTTGCGCAGCATCCGTTCTACATCGGCGATGACTTCATCGAGCGGCAGGGCTCTCTTGAAGTCAAAGCGCGACCCGAGCCAGGCGCGGATTTCTCCCGCCGTCACACTCGGAACGATGGGTCCATCGGCGATGACGGATTCCAGCGCTGCGAATTCATCCCGGATTGGATCGATGTGCATCTGCTTTTCATCCTTCATCGAACAACACTTGCATCGAACGACACTTGCAAATTGCTCAGCCGGCCGCAGGCTAAATGCGAAACTCTCCTGCTTGGATGCGCTGGTAGAGATCGCTGTCGAGCGGAACAAATTCTTCAGCGTTGTCGAAGTAGAGCGAGCCGGCGCAGGCATCCGGATTATAGCCCTCGCGGAGAAGCTCGGTCTTCGAATACTTGAATGTGCCGGTCAAGTCCGCCTGGCCGCGAATGCGCAGGAATACCGGCCGCGCATAGGGCGGAAGGCAACCGGCGAGATGATTGCGCAAGCCGGCAAGGTCGAGGTCGCGATCGGTGACCAGCATAGCCATGCCGACGCGGCCTTCTACGCCGGGGACTGCGACTCCGTAGACATTGGCGTGCTGGACCCCGGGAAATCCGCCGATGATTTCTGCGACTTCCGAAGTGGCCACGTTCTCACCCTTCCTGCGGAAAGTGTCGCCGATGCGGTCGACGAAGTAGTAGTAGCCTTTCTCGTCTTTGCGCAGCAGGTCGCCGGTGCGAAACCATGCGTCGCCTGGTTCGAGCACGTTGCGCAGGATTTTCTTTTC
>DATKGE010000145.1:0-2289 GCA_035510955.1 Occallatibacter sp.
GCGCCCCGCCTTCAGGCCGAGATCTCCAGTTCCTCGGCATCCACCTTAAAAGGCTCGCTTCACCCCTTGGCGCAAGCACAGTACGATTCCGGTCGCGTCCCCGCAGATACGCGCCTGAATGGGATGAGCATCGTCTTCAACCGCTCGGCCGCGCAACAGGCCGATCTTGAAGCCCTCATCGCCGCACAGCAGAATCCCAGCTCGCCTCTCTACCTCCAGTGGCTCAACCCCGATCAGTTCGCCGCCCGCTTCGGCATGGCCCCATCGGACTTGAACAAGGTGCAGGCCTGGCTCGAGCAGCAAGGCTTCTCCGTCGACTCGGTCGCACGCAGCCGCAACATGATCCGGTTTTCCGGCAGCGTGGGCCGATTAGAGCAGGCCTTCCAGACCCAAATGCACTTCTACACCATCGCTGGAGAAAAACACTTCGCTCCCTCCACGGCGCTCATGCTTCCTTCCGCGCTTACGCCCGTCGTGATGGCAGTCAGAAACCTCGACGATTTCCGGCCCAAGCCCATGATCGAGAAGAGCCGAAAGATCCAGGCCAATCCTGCCTTCACCTCCAGCGCCTCCGGCAGCGTCTTTTTCGCCCCCGGCGACATCAAGTTGGCCTACGGCGTCAACACCCTCATCAGCGCGGGCAGCACGGGCGCTGGACAATCAATCGCGATTGCGGGCCAGTCTTCCATCCTGAACAGCGACATTGAAAATTTTGAAAATGCCTCCGGGCTGGCGGTGAAGGATCCCAACCAGGTCCTGGTACCCGGTTCCGGTTCCTCGCAAACTTTCGCCGGCGACGAAGGCGAATCGGACCTGGACGTCGAGTGGTCCGGTGGCATCGCCCCCGGGGCCGAGATCTTCTTCATCTATACCGGCAGCAGCACGAATTACGGCGTCTTTGACTCAATCACCTACGCCGTGGATGAGAAGATCGGCAACATCATCTCCATCAGCTACGGCTCATGCGAACCGGAGATGTCTGCGGGCAGCGCAAGCGCTCTCGATTTGGTTCTGGCGCAGGCCGCAACCCAGGGGCAGACCCTCGTTGCCGCGTCAGGCGACTCCGGCTCCTCAGCCTGCTACCAGGGTGTTCCCACCACCCAAAACGGGCTTCCCCCACTTACCACGCAGGAAGAACTGGCCGTCAGTTATCCCGCCAGCAGCGAGTACGCCACGGGCGTGGGTGGCACCGAGATCACAGCCGCGGATGACGTTTCCACCAACTCCACCTATTGGGAGGGCCAGGGAACTTCCGACGAAGTCACTTCCCTTCTCGAGTACATTCCTGAAGTGGCCTGGAACGACGATGCCACCGCAGTGGCGGCTGGAGCAACTACCCTGAGTGCCACCGGCGGCGGCGCCAGCACGCTCTACACGACCAAACCGAGCTGGCAGACCGGCGTACCCGGCATCCCAAGTGACGGCAAGCGCGATGTGCCCGACGTGGCCTTCTACGCATCGCCGGACTTACCCGGTTATCTGTACTGCACCAGTGACACAAGCGACTGGACCACCTCCCAACAAGCCAGTTGCAACAGCGGCTTCCGCGATTCAGCGACGCAGGATTTGACCGTCGCCGGAGGCACTAGCTTCGCCACACCCATCTTCGCCGGCATGGTGGCCGTTCTCAATCAAGCCCGGGGCTACGGCGCCGGCCAGGGGCTTATCAACCCAACGTTATATACGCTGGCCTCCAACGCCACGACGTATGCAGCCGCGTTTCACGACGTGACCACCGGCAACAACGAGTGCCCATCGAGCCTTCCTTCTGCTTCTTCCTATTGCAGCACCGCCAGTGAAGGCAGCTACACCACCACGACGGGCTATGACCAGGTCACCGGCCTTGGTTCGGTAAATCTCTCCGCCCTCGTGACAGCTTGGCCGCTGAGCACCGCCACCCTCATTGGCACCACGACCGCCGTCACTGCGGCAAGCGCAACGCCGGCCGTCAGCACCAACGACACCATCACCATTACCGTCGCCTCTGATTCCCCCTCAACAACCATTCCCACCGGCAACGTAACCCTCTCCATCGACGGTTGCGGCACATCCTACGGCACCACCGGCTGTACCCCGCAGATGGTAGCCCTGGCTGCGAATGGCACAGCCATCTACACAGCGAACTTCGGAACGGCAGGTGTCCATAACATCGTTGCTCAATACTTGGGCGACTCCACCCATTTGCCCTCCACCGGCTCTGTTTCGGTATCCATCGCCGGCTCAAGCTCGGGCAAAGGCACCTTCGCCTTTACACCCCCTCCCACAAACGTCACCGTGGCTCAGGGCAGC
>DATKGE010000146.1:0-9785 GCA_035510955.1 Occallatibacter sp.
GAGCCGGCCATCAGGAGGGCCAGCGAGAGCAGCGAGGTGGCTACCGGACGCCGAATGAAGAGGGACGAGATGTGCATCGTTCGGGTTCCTGATGTTGGGCCGATTGAGATTTGAGGTGTACGACCTTAGCCGCAAAATACGCGGCGAAGGTGGGGCACCCAGGACTAGTCGGCGCTGACGGTTTCCGGTTCGTAGCTGGCATGGGCGGGATTGGGCTTGAACCGCGCGGCCAGCTTGTCGAAGTAGAGATAGACGACGGGGATGGTGTAGAGGGTAAGCAGCTGCGACAGCAGCAAGCCGCCGACGATGGTGATGCCTAACGGTTTGCGGAGCTCGGCGCCGACGCCTCCACCGAGCGCGAGCGGCAGACCGCCGAGCAGCGCGGCCATGGTGGTCATGACGATGGGGCGGAAGCGCAGCAGGCAGGCCTGGAAGATAGCTTCTTCGGCAGATTTGCCTTCGCTGCGCTCGGCCTGCAGGGCGAAGTCGATCATCATAATGGCGTTTTTCTGCACGATGCCAATGAGCAGGATTATGCCGATGAGGGCAATGACACTGAAGTCGGTGCGCGTGATGAGCAGTGCCAGCAGTGCGCCCACGCCGGCCGAGGGCAAGGACGAGATGATGGTGATGGGGTGGATGTAGCTCTCGTAAAGCACGCCGAGCACGATGTAGACGGTGACCAGGGCGGCGAGGATGAGAATGGGCTCGTTGGCCAGCGAGGTTTGAAACGCGGCCGCGGTGCCCTGGAAGCTGGCGTTGATCGCCTTGGGCATCTGGATGCGCCGTTCAATTCTGTTGACTGCGTCTACTGCGTCACCAAGAGCCTTGCCGGGCGCCAGGTTGAAGCTGATGACGGTCGATGGAAACTGTCCCTGGTGACCGATGGCGAGCTGCGCGCGCGATTGCTCCCAGTGAGCCAACATGCTGAGGGGAACCTGCGTGCCGTTGCCGGATTTGACGTAGAGATTTGAGAGAACGCCGGGGTCCGTCTGGAAGTTTTGACCGACTTCCATAACCACATGGTATTGGTTGAGCTGGGTGAAGATGGTGGAGACCTGGCGCTGGCCGAAGGCGTCGTAGAGCGTGTTGTCGATGTCGGCCATGGCGATGCCGAGCCGGGCGGCCGTGTCGCGATCGACGACGAGCTTCGCACCCAGGCCCTGGTCCTGCAGGTCGCTGGCCACGTCGGTGACGACTCTCTCACGGCTTAGCTCATCGACCATCTTGCGGGTATAGACGGCGAGCTCCTGCTGGTTGGGATCTTCGAGCGAATACTGGAATTCAGTTCGGCTGACGCGGTCTTCTACGGTCAGGTCCTGCAGCGGCTGCAGGAAAAGCTGAATGCCTTCGATGCCGCTGACGCGAGGAACCATGCGGCGGATGACTTCGGTTGCGGAGATTTTGCGTTCGTCGAGAGGCTTGAGGTTGATCTGGATGCGGCCCGAGTTGAGCGTGGTGTTGGTTCCGTCTACTCCGATGAAAGACGAGATGTTGTCGACGGCGGGATCGTGGAGCAGAATGTCGACGAGCTGCTGTTGGCGCTGGGCCATGCTCTGGAAGCTGACAGTCTGCGGCGCTTCAGAGATGCCGAGAATGACGCCGGTATCCTGAACGGGGAAAAAACCCTTGGGGACGACGATGAAGAGAAGAATCGTTGCGACAAACGTTGAGATGGTGACGAGAAGGGTGATGAAGCGGTAGCGCAAAACCACCTGAATGGAGCGGCCGTAAGCGGCGACGATGGAGTTGAAGATGTTTTCCGACCAGTGGTAGAAGCGCGTCTCGCGCGCGACGGATTTGTCTTTGAGGATGCGCGAACACATCATGGGCGTGAGCGTGAGCGAGACGAAGGCGGAGACCAGGATGGTGACGGCGAGGGTGATGGCGAATTCGCGGAAGAGGCGGCCGACAACGTCGCTCATAAATAACAGCGGAATCAGCACGGCGATGAGCGAGACCGTCAACGACATGATGGTGAAGCCGATTTGTTCCGAGCCCTTGAGCGCGGCGCGCATGGGGCTCATGCCCTCTTCAATGTAGCGCGAGATGTTTTCGATCATGACGATGGCGTCGTCCACTACGAAGCCGGTGGAGATGGTGAGCGCCATGAGGGTGAGGTTATTGAGCGAGTAGCCGAGCAGGTACATGACGGCGAAGGTTCCGACGATGGACAGCGGGACGGAGACCGACGGAATGATAGTGGCGGCGAGGTTGCGCAGGAAAAGGAAGATGACCAAGACCACCAGCGCGACGGTGAGCATGAGCTCGTATTCGACGTCGAGCACCGAGGCGCGGATGGTGATGGTGCGGTCTGTGAGCACTTTGACTTTGACCGAAGCGGGCAGGCTGGACTGAAGCTGCGGCAGAAGCTTCTGGATGCGGTCGACGACGGCGATGATGTTGGCGCCGGGCTGGCGCTGGATGTTGACGATGACCGCAGGCTGGCGGTCCATCCACGCGGCCTGCTGGGAGTTTTCGGCTGCGTCGACGATGGTGGCTACATCGGATGCGCGGACGGCGGCGCCATTGCGATAGGCGACGATGACGGGCTTGTAGTCGGAGCTGGATAGAAGCTGGTCGTTGGCGTCGATGGTAAAGGACTGGCGCGCGCCGTTGAGGGTTCCCTTGGCCTGATCGATGTTGGCCGCGGCGACGGCGGTGCGCAGGTCTTCAAGGCTGAGGTTGTATGCGGCGAGCTGCGCGGGATTGGCCTGGATGCGAACGGAGGGCTTTTGTCCGCCGGCGATCGAGACCATTCCTACGCCGGTGACCTGGGAGATCTTCTGGGCGAGGTTGGTGTCGGCGGCGTCTTCAATCTTGTCGAGAGGCAGCGAGTCGGAGGTGAGCGCCAAGGTCATGATGGGCGCGTCGGCGGGGTTGACCTTGCTGTAGATGGGCGGATTGGGCAGGTCGGCAGGCAGAAACGTGTTGGCGGCGTTGATGGCCTCCTGCACCTCCTGCTCGGCGACGTCGATGTTTTCATCGAGATTGAACTCAAGCGTGATGACCGATCCGCCGCCGGAGCTGACGCTGGTCATCTGCTTGAGGCCGGGCATCTGGCCAAACTGGCGCTCGAGCGGCGCGGTGACGGATGAGGCCATGACCTCCGGTCCGCCGCCGGGATAGAAGGTGAGCACCTGGATGATGGGGTAGTCGACTTCAGGCAGCGCCGAGACGGGAAGCTGCCGGTAACCGATGATGCCGGTGAGCATGATGGCCACCATCAGCAGCGAGGTGGCCACCGGGCGGAGAATGAACGGGCGCGAGGGACTCAAACTCACGGCTGCGGCCTTGTGGGGGCTGGGGTGGTTTGGATTGCCGGCGCAGGCAGCGGCGGGGCGAAGGGATGTGCGACGGTGGCAATGACGGCCTGGCCGGCGCGCAGGCGGTCTGCCCCGTCGACCACAACATTCTGGCCGGGCTTGATACCGCTCTCAAGGATGGTGTACGCGCCTTCGGAGAGTGCGACTTTTACGGGCTGAATCCGGGCAGTTCCTGAGCCGCCGGTGGCGGAATCGATGACCCAGACGAACGAGCCCTGAAGGCCGCTCTGCATGGCCGCGGAGGGAACGACCAGCGCGGCGGGCCGATTTTCAAGCACCAGGTGGATGTTGACGAAC
This sequence comes from Occallatibacter sp., assembly GCA_035510955.1. Classification (GTDB taxonomy): domain Bacteria; phylum Acidobacteriota; class Terriglobia; order Terriglobales; family Acidobacteriaceae; genus Telmatobacter. The sequence goes on from DATKGE010000146.1 coordinate 3,624, forward strand.
TGGTTGGGAAAGAGCGACTGGTCGCGGTTGTCGAAGACAGCTTTCAGCTTTTCAGTTCCCGTCGTGGTGTCGATCTGGTTGTCGCCCGTGAGCAGGGTGCCGCTGGTGAGCTTGACCTGGTCGTTGCGGTCGTAGGCGTCGACGAGGAGGCGCTTGTCCCCGGCCAGCTTGCGCATCACCGCGGGCAGCTCGTTTTCCGGCAGGGTGAAGTAGACGGCAATGGGCTGGAACTGGTTGATGATGACCAGGTTGGTGGTGTTGGCAGTGATGATGTTGCCGGGATCGACGAGACGGAGGCCGATGCGTCCATCGATGGGCGACTGGATGGTGCACCATTCGAGCTGAAGCTGGGCGGTCTCGATGGCGGCCTTGTCGGCGGCAATGGCGCCCTGGTACTGGCCCTGCGCGGCTTCGTCGGCGTCGAGCGTTTCCTTGGAAGTGACCCCGGCTTCAAACAGTGATTTGTAGCGGGCGTATTCCGCCTGGGCGTTCTTGAGCAGGGCTTCATCGTGGAGCAGGTTGCCTTTGGCCTGATCGAGCGCGGCCTGGTAGGGCTTGGGGTCGATGATCATGATGGTTTCGCCCTGGTGGACCTGCTGGCCCTCAGTGAATTTGACCGGCTCGAGCTCGCCGCTGACGCGCGCCTTGACGGTAACGCTCATGTATGGGGTGACGGTTCCCAGAGCCGTGAGGTAGATGGGCATGGGTTTCTGCTCGGCCGCGGCCACCTGCACCGGAATGGGCTGACTGGCCAGCTGGGCCGCCTGGTCGGCGCTGTTTTGAGCGCTCAACTGCTGGTTCTGGTGGATGCGCCAGACGACGAAGCCGAGACCGCCGAGGAGAACGAGATAGACGAGAATGCGGACCCACGAGCCTTTGCGGGTACGAGGTTGGCGCGATGGTTCAAATGGGCCAATTGGATCGACTGCGGGCAAGCGCGACTCCTGAACGCTTTCAGTGGACATGGTATCGATTCCCGTGGTGTGTTGTTTATTGTGAAAGCCGACAGAGGAGCGTTGCTTCGGCCGGGGCCGGAAAAGCCAGACTGTGGGCACACTTATCTACTACTACGGACGGACGAATTTGCGGGTAAGTTTCGTGGGTTGGAGAACGCTGCAGGGCGGCAGTTGAGGAATGGATGGCGAGCCCGGCACCCCGCCCACGACAAGCAACACGATTCGAGGCGCGGCGGAAGACAGCAGTTTCCGCGCAAAAGCTGAGGGCGAGCCGCAGTGGGAGATGCCGCCGCGTGTGGATGGGTTGCCTTCCTGGGAACGTAACCGGAGCTGAATGGGCGCGTCAAATGGCGGGATTCTTAAAGCCCAAAACTGCATCTTTCAGGCGGTTTAAGGCGTCAAAGCCAGTGTGAAGAATTATCCATTTGTTTGAACTTGCGCCTTTTGTTCCCGTCTTCGTCTACCATAGTAATTCAACTGCATGTTAGACCGGTCCCATGCGGCACTTGATTGCCGAGGGTTCCGGGAACCCCGGTGAGCCGGTGAAGACCGGACGAGGGAGCCCGCCAGGCCAGTTGCCGTGCCGGCAACGGTACGCGTGAACCCCGGCTCAGGAGCGAGAACCTGCCTTATGATGTGGATTGTCCGGCTTGCGCTGCGGCGGCCTTACACCTTTGCCGTCTTTGCGTTCCTGATTTTGCTGCTCGGCGTATTCAGCATTTTGCAGATGCCGACAGACATTTTTCCGAATATCGACATCCCTGTGGTGACGGTGGTGTGGCAGTACTCCGGCCTGTCCGCGCAGGAGATGTCGACCCGCATCGTGTTCAACAGCGAGCGGGGCATGACCACCACGGTCAACGACATTGAGCACATCGAGTCGCAGTCGCTGAACGGCATCGCGGTAATCAAGATCTTCTTCCAGCCGCACGTGAACATCGGCAGCGCGGTGGCTCAGGTCACGTCGATCAGCCAGGTGCAGTTGCGGCAACTGCCGCCGGGGACCACGCCGCCGTTCATCATCCAGTACAACGCCTCGAGCGTGCCGGTGCTGCAGCTGGGGTTGAGCGGCCAGGGACTGAATGAGCAGCAGTTGAACGACCTGGCCACGAACAATATCCGCACCCAGCTTGCCACCATCGAGGGAGCGCAGACGCCGTTTCCGTACGGCGGCAAGCAGCGGCAGATCCAGGTGGACCTGGACCTTCATGCGCTGCAGGCCAAGGGGCTTTCGCCGGTGGATGTGGTGAACGCCATCAACGCGCAGAACGTGATTGCGCCTTCGGGGACGATGAAGATCGACCGCTTCGAGTACGCGATTGAAACCAACTCCGCGCCGAGCATCGTGAACGAACTGAACGATCTGCCTATCAAAGCGGTGAACGGAGCGGTGATTTACATCCGCGACGTGGCCCACGTGCGCGATGGCTTTCCGCCACAGACAAACATCGTCCGCGTGAACGGCAGCCGCGCCATTTTGATGAGCATCATGAAGACCGGCTCGGCGTCCACGCTGGACATCATCAAGGGCGTGCAAACCGTGTTGGCGAATATCAAGGGCCAACTGCCGCCGCAGTTGCAGATCAACCCGCTCTCAGACCAGTCAATCTTTGTGCGCGGGGCCATCGACGGCGTGGTGCGCGAGGCGCTGGTCGCGGCCTGCCTGACGGCCATCATGATCCTGGTGTTTCTGGGCAGCTTTCGCTCCACAGTGATTATCGCGGTTTCGATTCCGCTGTCTATTCTCTGCTCGCTGATCATGCTCTACGTGCTGGGCGAGACGGTCAACATTATGACGCTGGGCGGCCTGGCGCTGGCCGTGGGCATCCTGGTGGACGACGCGACGGTGGAGATTGAAAACATCAATCGCAACCTGGAATCGGGCAAGGAGATTGAGCAGGCCATTCTGGACGGCGCGGCGCAGATTGCCACCCCGGCGCTGGTTTCAACGCTGGCCATCTGCATTGTGTTTGTGCCCATGTTCTTTCTGAGCGGCGTGGCTCGCTACCTGTTTGTCCCCATGGCAGAGGCGGTGGTGTTCGCCATGCTGGCCAGCTACCTGCTGAGCCGCACCGTAGTGCCGACGATGGCCAAGTACCTGCTGAAGGAGCACGACGATGCGGAGATGGCGAAGAAGCGGCAAAGCCGCAATCCGTTTGTGCGGTTTCAACTGGCCTTCGAGTCGGGTTTTACGAGGATGCGCCTGGGCTACCTGCGGCTGCTGACCCTGTGCGTGGATCATGCGGTAGTGTTTCTGATTCTGTTCACTGTGTTTGCGCTAGGCTCCGTCGCTCTGCTTACGCCGCCGCTGGGGCAGGACTTCTTTCCGTCCGTCGATGCGGGCCAGTTCAAGATTCACGTCCGCGCGCGCACCGGCACGCGCATTGAAGAGACGGCTCTGCTGTGCGACCACATCGATGGAACCATCCGCGAACATATTCCCGCCAAGGAACTGGTCACGATCGTCGACAACATCGGACTGCCCTACTCCGGATTGAACCTGTCGTACTCGACCTCGGCGCCCATTGGGCCTGCCGATGCTGACATCCAGGTACAGCTTACCGAGGATCACCATCCGACCGGCGACTACGTGGAGAAGCTGCGCACGGTGCTGAACCGCGAGTATCCCGGCGTGACCTTCTACGTGTTGCCGGTGGATATTGTGACGCAGATTCTGAACTTCGGATTGTCTGCGCCGATCGACATTCAGATTGTGGGGCCGGACCTCTACGGAAACCGGACGCTGGCGGAGAAAATGCTGGATGAAGTGCGCTATATACCGGGCGCAGCCGACGCGCGCATTCAGCAGCCGTTCGATTATCCGAACATGACCGTGGCCGTGGACCGAACGCGCGCACAGGATATCGGCCTGACACAGGCGAATGTGGCCCAGAGCATACTGGTTTCGCTGAGCGGAAGCTTTCAGACAACGCCCAACTTTTATCTGGATCCCAAGAGCGGAGTGTCGTACAGTGTGGCCGTTCAGACCCCGCAGTACCGGCTGGACTCGCTGGCCGCGTTGAAGAGCTTGCCGGTAACCGGGTCGGGACCGGCGCAGCAGGGTTCCGGCGGAACCATGCCCGGCTCACCCGTGACCGGTGCGCCGCAGACCGCTGTACCTGGAGTTCCGGCCACGCTGGATGTGCTGGGCAATGTGGCGACCATTGTGCCCGGGACCGAGTTGGGCACTGTGAGCCACTACAACGTGCAGCCCGTGCTGGATATCTATACAAATGTGGACGGCACCGACCTGGGTACCGTGACGCGGGCGATGGAGAGAATCATTCAGAAGCATCAGAGCGATCTGCCACGCGGTTCGCACTTCATTTTGCGCGGACAAAGCGAGACTATGAAGAAGTCCTACTTCGGATTGCTTGCAGGTCTCGCGTTCTCAATTCTCCTGGTCTACCTGCTGATCGTGGTGAACTTCCAGTCGTGGCTCGATCCATTCCTGATTATCGCCGCGCTGCCGGCGGCGCTGGCGGGCATTGCCTGGTTCCTGTTTGTCACCCACACACGGCTGAGCGTGCCGGCACTTACCGGGGCCATCATGTGCATGGGAGTCGCCACGTCGAACTCCATCCTGGTGGTAACGTTTGCGCGCGAGCAGTTGGAGATCCTGGTGGGCGACGCGCGGCGCGCAGCTCTGAACGCCGGATTTGTCCGTTTGCGCCCGGTGGTGATGACGGCTCTGGCCATGATCATCGGCATGATCCCCATGTCGCTGGGTCTGGGCGATGGCGGCGAACAGAACGCACCGCTGGGCCGCGCCGTGATTGGCGGGCTGCTGCTGGCCACCGTGGCCACGCTGTTCTTTGTTCCCGCATTCTTTTCTGTCGTCCATGGCTGGCTGGAAAGCCGGCGCAAGACGACGCAAGGCGCAGTACGCGCCGGAACCATCGACGAGTTTGACCAGCTAGCGGAGTAGCTTTCAATATGACCGATGAAGCCAAACCGAACACGCAACCAAACGCGCATGAATCGCCACAAGCCGGACATACCGGCGGTCACGAACATGATGCCCCGCCGGAGCAGAAGCCGATCTCCGGCGCCAAGGCGATTGTGAGCATTGTGATTCTGGTGCTGGTGGCCGCGGTGCTGGCCGGCTGGGGCTTGATCAGCCGCCGGAATGCCAACACCGTTCTGGCTGACCGCACCACCGACCTGGCCGCGCCCGCGGTGATTGCCGTGGCTCCCAAACAGGGCGCCCCGGTGGATAGCTTTGTGCTGCCCGGCAACGTGACCGCCTACACCGATTCGCCCATCTACGCGCGGACTTCAGGCTACCTGACCAAGTGGTACTTCGATATTGGCGCGCGTGTGAAGAAAGGCGCGCTGCTGGCAGAGATTGCCACGCCCGAGCTGGATCAGCAACTGGCGCAGGCCGAGGCCGACCTGGTGACGTCCCAAGCCACCGCGAACAATGCGCGCATTCAGGCGGATCGCTACACGGGGCTGGTGAAGACGGATGCGGTTTCGCATCAGGACACGGACACGTTTGTGAACCAGGCGGCGGCGACGTCGGCGGCGGTGAAGTCCGCGCAGGCCAATGTGCAGCGGCTGAAAGAGCTGCAGTCGTTTGAGAAGGTGTACGCGCCTTTTGACGGTGTGGTGACCGCGCGCAACATCGACACCGGGCAGTTGATCACTGAAGGCTCGACTAGCGAGCTCTTTCACCTGCAGGCCATTCAAACACTGCGCGTATATGCCAACCTGCCGCAGATTTATTCGGGGGCTGCCAAGCGCGGCCAAAAGATCGATCTCAACTTTGTCGAGTACCCGGGGAAGACCTACACGGGCACGCTGGTGCGCACCGCAGATGCCATCGATCCGGCGAGCCGAACGCTACTGGTTGAAGTGGATGTGGATAATCGCGCCGGCCAATTGCTGCCGGGTTCTCTGGCCCAGGTTCACTTCAAGACTCCGGCCACAGGCCCGACGTTCATTGTGCCGTCTTCGGCGTTGATCTTTCGCCGCGAGGGAATGCGCCTGGGCCTGGTGGTCGACGGCAACAAGGCGCATCTGGTTCCGGTGCTGATTGGCGAGGACGATGGAGCCACGGTGCAAATTGTGAGCGGACTGAATGCCGGCGACAAGGTGATCCAGGATCCGCCGGACTCGCTGATTGAGGGCGAAAAAGTCTATGTCGAGAGCCCCGGCGGCCAGGCCAATGCGGGAGGCAAGTAGCGATGCGCCTCCGCCATGC
>DATKGE010000147.1:0-19027 GCA_035510955.1 Occallatibacter sp.
ATCGACCACGCCGAGAAGCCGTCGGCGAATTAGGAGCAAACTGGAGTCGACGGTGAGGCATTGGCGCAGAATCAACAGGTTGCTGCTCTGCGTTCCGGTGCTTCTCTGCGCCTTCGGTGCGGCTTCGGCTTCGGAGTATCACGGGCAGATCACCTTCGGCGGGTTCCCTGTTCCCGGAGCTACCGTTACGGCGACACAGGGAACGAAGGAGTTTACCGTCGTCGCAGATCAGGGCGGCGTTTACTCCTTCGCCGATCTACCCGACGGACCGTGGAAGATTGAGATCGAGATGCAATTGTTCTCGAAGCTCGAGGCCGATGTCGCCGTGACTCCGAATTTGCCTGCGGGCAAGTGGGAGCTCGCGTTGCTGCCGATCGACCAGCTTATGGCGCGCACCAGGATCACGCAGGCCCCGCCGACTTTGCCGCCCGCTGCAAGCGCGCCCGCAGTCCAAAAGAAGCCAGGCGACGCTGCATCCGGCACGACGGAGATTCCCAAGGCGCCGGATGAGCCAAGCCAGCAATCCTCTGACGGCTTCCTGGTTAACGGAAGCGTCAACAACGCGGCCACCAGCCAATACTCGCTCGACCGCGCCTTCGGAAACAGGAGACCCAACAGCAAGAGCCTCTACAACGGCGGGTTTGCCGCCATTCTCAACAACTCCGCTCTCGATGCGCGTCCCTATTCGCTGAGCGGGCTTGAAGCTCCCAAGGCGCTTTACGACCGCATTACCGGAATTTTCACGGTAGGCGGACCCATCAAGATTCCTCATATCCTGCCGCACGGGCCGAACTTCTTTGCCGCCTACCAATGGACGCGCGACCACACTGCGGCGACCGAGCCGGGTCTTGTCCCTACCGATGCGGAACGCGCAGGCGACCTGTCAGGAATTCTCGATGCCGCCGGCCAACCCGTCACCATCTACAATCCCGCGACCGGCCTGCCTTTCCCCGGCAGCGTTGTCCCGGTCAGTGCGCAGGCACAGGCTCTGCTGGCGCTCTACCCCGAGCCCAATATCGCCGCGGCAGCGGGCTATAACTTCCAGGTGCCGGTTCTGAACAGCAGTCATCAGGATGTGGTGCAAACGCGCCTGGACAAATCAATCGGACGCCGGGACCAGCTTAACGGAGCCTTCAACCTGCAAAGCACAAGGGCCGGTAACGTAAGCCTCTTCGGCTTTGTCGACACCACCGATACGCTCGGCATCAATTCAAGCATCAACTGGGCGCATCGCCTCAAGCCGCATGTCTTTGTGTATGCGAGTTACAAGTTCAGCCGGTTGAGAACACTGGTTGAACCGAACTTTGCAAGCCGCCAGAATATTTCAGCAGCAGCAGGCATCACCGGCAATGACCAGAACCCTGCCGACTGGGGGCCGCCTGCGCTTAACTTTGCCAGCGGCATTGCGGCTCTGAGCGATGCCAACAGTTCCTTTGACCGCAACCGCACGGACGCGTTCTCAGCATCCGCTGCTATCTATCGCGGCCGCCATAACGTGACCGTGGGTGGCGATTTCCGCAAGCAGCAGTACAACGATTTCTTTGAGCAGAACCCTCGAGGCGCTTTTACTTTCACAGGTGCGGCCACTGCGGGCGCGGCAAGCCCCGGTTCCGACCTTGCCGACTTTTTGCTTGGCGTGCCCGATACCAGCAGCATTGCCTTCGGCAACGCAGACAAGTACTTTCGCCAACCGGTGTCGGACGCTTATGCAACCGACGACTGGCGCATCCTTTCCATCCTTACCATCAACGCCGGCGTGCGCTGGGATTATGGCGCGCCGATGACTGAGCTTCATGGCCGGCTGGTTAATCTGGACCTGACTCCAGGCTTTGGCGCCGCTGCCCCTGTGCTTGGCAGCGATCCTGTCGGCCCGCTCACCGGTACGCACTATCCCAGTTCGCTCATCCGTCCCGACCTGCTCGGCATCGAGCCCCGTATCGGCATCTCCTGGCGCCCCATACCCGCTTCAACCTTGGTGGTACGCGCAGGATACGGCATCTATGACGACACGTCCGTGTACCTGGCTCCCGCGCTTCAGCTCGCCCAGCAGGCCCCGCTCTCCACCAGCCTGAGCGTGCAGAATAACGCTGCATGTCCGCTGACACTTGCAGACGGCTTCAACCCATGCTCGTCCGCCGGCCAGGATAACTACGCTGTCGATCCAAACTTCCACGTTGGATACGCGCAGACCTGGCAGTTGGCGGTGCAGCGCGATCTGCCCGCCGCACTGCAGATGACTGCAACCTACCTTGGCGTCAAAGGCACACATGGCGTGCAGGAGTTTCTGCCCAACACCTACCCGATTGGCGGGGTCACGTCCTGTCCCGCTTGCCCGCTGGACTTCGAGTACCGCACCTCGGGCGGCAACTCCACGCGCCAGTCCGGCCAGTTGCAACTGCGCCGCAGACTCCGTAATGGCTTCACCGCTTCACTTCTCTACACATATTCCAAATCCATCGATGACGACGCCGCTCTGGGCGGCCAGGGCCATATAGCCGCCGCCGCCCAGGGCCAGGCAGCGAGCGACCAGACTCAAACCGCATCCCCCTCTCTCGCCATCGCGCAGAACTGGCTCAACCTGCGCGCGGAGCGGGCGCTTTCAACGTTCGATCAGCGTCACCTGCTCAGCGTGCAGGCCCAATACACAACCGGCCAGGGACTCGGTGGTGGAGACTTGATGACCGGATGGCGCGGAAAACTCTTCAAGGAATGGACCGCGGTAACGCAGATCACCTTTGGAACCGGGATGCCTGAAACACCAACCTATCTGGCTGCCGTCCCAGGCACCGGCTTCACCGGAACCATTCGCCCCAATGTTACCGGAGCATCCATCTACGCAGCGGCCGCGGGCCTTCATCTGAATGAAGCCGCCTATGCGGCGCCCACCGCGGGGGAGTGGGGAACCGCGGGCAGAGACTCCATCACCGGTCCCGGCCAGTTCAGCCTGGACAGCTCACTCGAACGCAGCTTCCGCACCAGCACAAGATTCAATCTCATCGCGCGCATCGATGCCACCAACACGCTGAATCACGCCGTCTTCAGCGGCTGGATGACAACGGTCAACAGCACGCAGTTCGGTCTGCCTGCGGCGGCAAATCCCATGCGCAGCCTGCAAACCACGATAAGGCTAAGGTTCTAGCCATGCGAATCCAATTAGCCATCCTCGCTGCGCTCGCCACTCTCGCTTCCGCGGGAGCACAGCAGATCGGCCAAAACAAGCAGGCAGACGGATCGCAGGAGTTCACGCTCTCAGTCAAAGTGCAACTGGTGGTCGAGGCTGTCGTCGTTAAGGACAAAGAAGGCAAGTCCATCCCAGGGCTCACCGCAAAGGACTTCTCGCTCACCGAAGATGGAGTGCCGCAGACTGTCCGCATCTGCGAGCACCAGAACCTTGCGGCGCAGTCTACGCCACTGCCCGTCTTGAAGCCGGCGGACGAAGATATCAGAATCTACAAGAAGCTCGCCCACACACAGATCGCCCCAGAATCCGTCGACAAGGAACGGTACAAGAATCGCCGCCTGCTTGCTATTTACTTCGACATGTCTGCCATGGGACCAGCCGACCAGATGCGCGCCCTGTCGGCCGCCAAGCAGTTCATCCGCACCCAGATGACCACTGTCGATCTGGTGTCAATCCTCCGCTATCAGGGCGGTTCCGTCGATATCCTGCAGGACTTTACCGCAGACCGCAACAAGCTGCTCAGCATCCTCGAGACTCTCGTCGTGGGAGAGGCTCAAGGCGACACTGAGACCATCGACGACGCCAGCAGCGCGGACACCGGCGCGGCCTTCGGTCAGGACGACAGCGAGTTCAATGTCTTCAACACAGATCGCCAGTTATCGGCTCTTCAGACTGCGGCCAGGATGCTGGGCCAGTTGGAGGAGAAGAAGTCGCTCGTCTACTTCGCAAGCGGGCTGCGGCTCAACGGAATCGATAACCAGGCCCAGCTTCACGCCACGGTCGACGCCGCCATCAAAGCGGGAGTCAGCTTCTGGCCCATCGACGCGCGCGGGCTCGTTGCGCAGGCCCCGCTTGGCGACGCAACACAGGGCTCGCCGGGCAATTCCGCGATCTACTCCGGCACGGCCGCGCAAGCCAACACCACCAACTTTCAGCAGTCTCAGGACACACTTTATGCCTTGGCTGGAGACACCGGCGGCAAGGCCCTCTTTGACAGTAACGACCTCGACCGCGGCCTCGTCCAGGCCCAGGACGCCATCTCCGATTACTACCTCCTCGGCTACTATGCCACCAATACAGCCAAAAACGGCCACTTCCGCCGCGTGAAGATTACCCTCAACCAGGATCTCGCCGCCAGCCTCAACTATCGCCAGGGCTACTACGCCGACAAGGAGTTCAGCCGCTTTACCGCCGTCGACAAGGAGCGCCAGCTTGAAGATGCGCTGATGCTTGAAGACCCCATCACCGAGCTCTCCATCGCCATGGAGATCGATCACTTCCAGCTCAATCGTGCCGAGTACTTTGTTCCCATCGTCGTCAAGATTCCTGGCCGCGAACTGGCCCTGGCCAAGCGAGGCGGCGCCGAGCACACGCTTATCGACTTCGTGGGGGAGATCAAGGATCTAACCGGCGGCGCCACCGTCTCAAACGTTCGCGACAACGTCAATATCAAGCTCTCTGACGCAACCGCGGCAGAGCTCGCCCATCGGCCCATTGAGTACGACACAGGATTCACCCTGCTGCCCGGAAAGTACTCGATCAAGTTTCTGGCGCGCGACGATGAAACGGGCAGAATCGGCACCTATCAGACCACCTTCACCATCCCCAATCTGAACAAGGAAGAAAAGCGCATTCCCATCAGTTCCGTTGTGCTCAGCAGCCAGCGAGTCGATTTGAAGGATGCGCTCTTCGATGCCGCAAAGGCCAAAGACCAGGTAAAGGAAGCCGCCGTGAACCCGCTGGTTCAGGATGGGAAGAAGCTTGTTCCCAGCGTCACTCGTGTCTTCAGCACCGCTCGCCAGATGTTCGTTTACCTGCAGGCCTACAAACCGCCGCCGGCCGCGAACGACAGAACGGCCAGCGCAACACCGCCGCAGCCGCTGTTTGCCTTCGTAAGCCTCTATCTTGCCGACAGCAAGGTCTTCGAGACTCCGCCGGCGGCCGTGGAGCCCAATCCGGCAAGCCGGCTGGGCATTACGCCTCTCACCTTCAGCTTCGCCCTCGATCGCCTTCCGCCCGGAAAATACGATTGCCAAGTCACCGTAGTTGACCCTTCCAACCAGAAAACCAACTACTGGCGCGCGCCCATCCTGCTGGTGCCGTAACGCAGCGGAACAACATTGCACGCACATAAGCTGCCGCCAGAATGTCGGAAATCCGGTTATAACAGAAACCAATTCACACGGTCAGAGACCTGGCGCGCCTGGACCTTTCCGGTTCCGGTCTGCATCGTCGAAGGCGGCGCAAAGTTCCTTCGGCTGCAGGTTTCAATGCCGGCAGACGAAAAACCATCGTGCGCGACGTTGCTTATCCACACCCGATTTTCCGTGTGCAAAATTGAACAGCCTCGCGACTGCGGACATGGAACACTCAACGCATAACACACGCGATTCGCTCGGAGAGGTGAGTGATGCCCAGCACAAGAGAGGAATTCCTCATCGTCGACAATTGTCTTTCGATTCGAACTTCAATGTCGCTTGTGCTCGATGAAATGGGCTTTCGCGCGGGAACCGCCGAAGACGGTTTCGCCGCCTTGCGTCAGGTCCGCCGAGGCATGCCTGAGGACTTTCACGCCGCCATTTGCCGGCAATGGCGGCCGGCTGATCGAGACACATTGCCTTCATTGCGGCTTTTCGATTCAGTATGCAATCGTCCAGCAATCAAACCAGCCCAATATGCAGGCTTCTCGGTATAAGTGCGGCGCGGCAGTCCGGTTGCAAAATGCGCCTGGCTTCAACTACTGAAAGCGACAAGAAGGAAATTAACCTATGCGCAAAATTGCCGAAACGAATATCCTTGTCCGAACGCGCGTTGAACTCCCCAATGGCCTAAGGATGGCAACTGAAGAGTTTCGCGAAGGCTGGAACTTTACGCGGTCAGTGGATGCTCGGCGCCTGCAAAAGAGGATTCTGAGGCACGGGTGGAACCTGGTCAGAAATAGTTCTGGATTAGAGAGAAGCGGCGTGGGCCCGACTTCTCAGCATGCTGTCGCCGGTGCGCTGACTCTGGCTCTTCGCCGATTAAGTGCTTACTTCAACGCCGTGGAGATTGAACATATCCAGTTGACGCAGTATCCCTGGTTTTTTCTTGCGCGTGTAATCGTCCATCCCTATCGCATCCAGGAAAGTGCTACTCTTTCCGTCTGCGATGACGCCGTCCCCTTGGCCGTCCGCGCCCGGCAGAGATCGCTACCGCTCCAGGGCGCCGCGCTGCACCCGCTTTTTGCCAGCGCTATGCCGCAACTCAAGGAAATGCTGATTTTGTCTTGAGACAAACAAGCCAAGCTGCAACAGCCTTTTCTCAATCGCCGCCTAGGCTGCATCCAGGCCGTGCAGCGCAAACCAGTAGAACCTTCGCCAGCAAAACATGCAGCGGACCGGCCGCAGCGCGAACATGCTGAGCAGGCCGTCGACCGGGCGCAATTCGGCTTGCTTGAATTTGAGCGAATTGCACCAGGGGCACTCACGCCGTATCCACAACAGGCGCGGAACCCAGTTCGGCCACTGACGATTTGAAAAATTCATCTCCACCGCTCCTGGCGCCGGGATCCTCGGCCATTCATCTCAATGACCATCTGTCCAGAGTCCACAGGTCCCACTCGCTTCAAGTAAGCTCCCATAACGAACAGGCTCATAGCTTGCCGTTGCATTCTCAATAGCCGGCATGGTCTTCGAGGACTCGGTGCAAAGCAGGAGCATCCCACTCACTCCGGCTCATCCTCATCTTTTCAAACCCATAGGGCGTTTGCTGTGCAACACTGGACACTGCAACGAGTCATGCTGGCGGCCGCCGCCGATGGGATTGGAGATGAACTGCGCTTCGCCAGCGTTAGCGTCCAGCTTCCTCTGCCGTGTTCGGATTATGCCATCCGCCGTCCATGGCAATCAGCGCGTCAGCATCCTTTGGCCCCCAGGTGCCGCGTTTATAGGGGCGAACCCGGTGATGCGTCTTGAGCACATGGTTGACAACTGCCCATGCGGCTTCAACCGCATCCTCGCGTGTGAAGAGCGCACCGTCGCCCCTCATGGCGTCGCAGAGGAGCCTTTCGTAAGGCGCTTCCTCTCCCGGCTGTTCATCGGACAGATAAAGCTCGCGCTGTTCTCCCACGAACTCCTGCCCAGCGAGTTTCACGCGAGCGGCAAGGGCAACCGCGGAATTGGGTGAGAGCCGGAAGCGCAGGTAATTGGACCGCCCGGTCGGCTGCACTGCGTCGGCAAAAAGCTTTTGCGGAGGCTGCTTCAATTCCACCACCACCTCAGTCGCAGTGACGGGAAGATACTTTCCGGAGCGCAAATACCACGGCACCCCATCCCAGCGCCACGAATCGACGAACAGCCGCAGAGCGCAGTAGGTCTCTACATCGGAGCGCCTGGCCACATCCGGCTCTTGCCGGTAGCCGGCATATTGGCCGCGCACCATGTCATCGGACTTCAGAGGACGCATAGCTTTAAAGACCTTTGCCTTCTCGATTTGCACGGCTCCGAAGTCGCGGCCCACAGGCGGCTCCATAGCCAGGAGTGCCACGATCTGGAAAAGGTGATTCTGAATCACATCGCGCAGACAGCCGGCGGTTTCGTAAAATGCACCGCGCATACCGACTCCGAAGGTTTCGCTGAGCGTGACCTGAACGCTGGCCACATAGTTGCTGTTCCAGATCGGCTCCAGAAATGAATTCGCAAAGCGGAAGTAGAGAATATTCATGATCGCCTCCTTCCCCAGGAAGTGATCAATGCGGAAGATTGAGTCTTCCGGGAACACAGAGCGTGCAACTTTATTGAGTTCTCGCGCCGAAGCCAGGTCGCGGCCAAATGGCTTTTCAACAATCACGCGCGCATTTTGGGCAAGGTTAGCGGCGCCGAGTCCTTGAATGACCGTGGCGAAGAGCGACGGCGGAATTGCCAGGTAATGCGCCGGACGCCGCGCGCTCCCAAGCGCTTGTTTGATGGCCGTGAATGTGTTGCCATCTGTATAGTCACCGCTCACATATTTGAGCAGCGACAGAAGCTGTTTGAGGGCGCGTTTGTTGTCCACTCCGCCCGATCGCCTGATGCTGTCCGTGGCACGCCTGTGCAGGCGCTCCAGGCTCCACTTTGGAAAGGCAACGCCGATCACCGGAACGGTGAGGGTGCCGCGTTTCACCATCGCATAGAGCGCCGGGAAAATCATCTTGTGGGCCAGATCGCCCGTTACACCGAAGATTACCAGCGCGTCCGACTTTGAAGCGGCCATCAAGCGGTCTCCTGATTCTCCGCGGCCGTGTTCCCATGGCCGCCAGATTGATTGCGACTTGCGGACGGTAACTTGCCCACGAATTCATTTTCAAGTTTAGACGATCGCCAGGCCCGATGCGTTCATTGCACTCTTTTTCATTGCGGCCATCTTCAGTCGTGCGGCGGCAACTCGTCCGGCCATTGCACCACCGCAAATCTTCCGTCCGCCTGCCGCGTCAGCTGCGGTGCGTAAAGACCCATCAGGTTGCGCTTCCACCAGTTTCCGCTGCGCCGTTTTTCTTCCATCGAGGTAAACCAGTACTGCCACAATACGGCTCGCACATAGCGCGGCGGAGCCTGAGCAAACGGATTGCCACGGAACAAGCCGAGCACATCCGGATCGTTCTCGAGCAGCCGTTCTTCGCTCAGAGGCACAAGGTTGTTTTGCTGCCAATCGCCCAGCGAAGCGAACCACAGGTTCCATTCGAAGCGCGGCTGGTAGGGCGCATAGATGCCCGGCGCTTTGTCGAGCGCCTGTGGCTTGTACCGGAACAGATAGGGCGTCCAGTTTTGGCCGTCGTTCGAGCCCTGGAATTCAATCTCGTATCGACCACGCGTCATGACGGCAAACAGTCCGTATTGATTGGCGATGCGAAGCGGTTCCAGAGCAATCACCGGCTCGGTGGGCAATGGCAGTTCGGGCCAGGGCATGCGAATCATCTCAACAGTGGTCGCATAGGCAATCCATGTGAGCATCACCGCTGTCACAGCCAGGCGAGTCGTGCCCAGTCTCCTTGTCCAGCCGCGAGCAACTGCCGGCTCCGCTTCATTGGTCTCGTTGGAAGTATCCAGAATGGAAAGCGACTCCGTTTTGCGCGGGGCATCTTCAGGCTCCTGCGGTTCTGGCAATAGAGCGCGTATCCGCACCGGCAGCAGCCAGTGCACGCTGCGATCGTCCAGAAGCAGGAAGCCTAGCGCCAGCACCAGGTAATTCAGGAACGTGTAGTTGGCAGTGAGAATGACGCCGACCTCCCAAGGCGTAACGATGCAGAAGCAGATGAGCCGCGCACGCCTGGGCAGAAACAGCATCCAGACCACCGCAAGCTCCATCCCCAATGTTGCCACTACGGTGGCCACGTGGAACCAATGCGGCAGATGTTCGAAATACCATCCAATCCAGGTGGGCAACGGGCCGTTCTGATAGTACTCGTCCATCGCCGTGTAATTGCGCCATTCCGGATCGCCGCTTAGGAGCTTCACTATGCCCGATTCAAAATAGATGCGAAACCACTCCCACTGCAGTAAAAACAGACTAGCGCGCGAAGTCGGGCTCGCAATTCCCAGGCCCGGCAACAATCCGCGCGGCACAAAAAACAAAGCCAGGAAACCCGCCTCCAGTAACATGCCGTCGGACTGATAACTGGAAAACGCTTCTGCCGCCGTTATGAAGGAGAGGAAGCAGATCAGGCAGACGAAGAAGCTGAGCCGCGGCCAAAGATTGAGGAATGCCGCAATCGACGCGATCAGGCCCAGCCAAGTCACGGCCATCATCATGTGCTCGCCGGATGAGATCCAGAACAGCGACGGCGCGTACCAGAACCGGAGCGAACCTGTTTCGCTCCGCAACGCATTCAGGAACTTTTCAGCAGGCAGAACGCCACGTGGTCCAATCAAGCCTTCGATTTGAAACAGCAGAGAATAAAACGCCGAAAAAAAGAAGACGCCGAGCGCACGCAGAAAGATCCAGCGCGGCACAAGCCGGGTTCGCGGGCCGGTCTGCGCATCGAAGAGCCAGCGAAGGGGTTGCGCGGAAGGCCCACCGGCTTGGATAGCGTGCGTGCGGCTGTGTGAAGAAGGCTCCATGCCATCGGACCTGTGAATTCCACTTCCCCGGTTCACAAAGTAGATTATCTGAGCCGAGCCTGCCGCAACGGTGCAATGCGACTCTCGCGCTTTGTGAAGTGCTCCGGGTTGAAAGAAGGCATCGATGAAGCTCCTACGCTGAAGAACCTTCGCACCTGATCCAACAAGCTTCCTTTCCTACGGATTCCCGCTCAATCGCCGGAAGTACTCGGCCACCGAATCTTGATAACCCGCCGGAACAGCGTACGGCTTGCCGGTGCGGGCGCCGCTGGTTGCGCCGTCATGCTGTAACTCGAGTTCCAGGCGATCGACGGAGCTGAGCACCTCGCGGTGCATCTGCTCCACCATGGCGGGATTGCCCGGAAAGCGGCTCGGATCGAGCTTTTGCATCTGCCGCGCCAGTTCCGCTACCTCTTTCGCGGCTTGCGGGTCACCTTGGATCATGTGCCGCAACTGGCTCAGGTCGCGCATCCCCTGCTGGTAGATTTGGTCGGTATCGACGGGATAGCCTGGAATGTTGGAAGAGGAAGATTGCTGCGCGGGCTGACCGTAGCGATTATTACCTGTGTTGATGTTGTTCCAGACGGTTCCGTCCGCATCGCGACCGCTGCCGGATCGCACCTCGCCGCTCTGACCGCCGAGATCGCCGCTGCGCTGGATTCCCTGGCCGCCGCGCTGGCCCAGGCGATCACCCGGCTCCCGGCTGAGGGTGCCGGCCTGTTGTTCCCTCGACCCTTTCCTGCCTAGCTGTTGGCCAGTACCTTCCTGTCGACTGCCGCTGCCCGGCTGCTGTCCGCTCTGTTGCCCGTTTTGTGCGGGACCGGCAGGTGCATTCTGGCCATTGGTCCTGTTGCCGTCGCGCGAGGACGCCATGGCTTCAATCTGGCTCCGCAATCGCTCGATCTGATCGAGTGCCGCCGTCTCGTCGCCTTCTGTTGTGGCTCGCGATCCCGGCTTGTCCTTGCCCATCCCCTGCTGCGCCTGCTGCAATTGCTGACTCAGTTTCTGCAGTCCCTGCGCAATCTCGCTCTCGGTGCCATTCGAATTCGGATTGATCCCGCTGCGCAGCCAATCCGCCGTTCTCTGCACATGGTTGTCGAGGTCGGACTCATCCATCTCCGTAAGCGCATCACGCAACTTCTGAGCGACACCAGGTTCATTGGGAGCCGTCTCGCGAGCGGTGTCGCGCAGATTCTTCTGCAAGCTCGACAAGTCATCCGAGAGCTGTTGCCGCTCCTGCGCCAACCGATCGAGATCTTGACGCCGAGCCATCATGTCGGCGAGATCCGTATGGTTGGGGTCGGCTTGATGATCTGCTTTGGCGAGCTTCTCGATTCGGTCGGCCTGTGCGCGTTCCTGCTCTGTCAGGCGCCCCGCCTCGCGCGTCAGCGATCTCAGTTTGTTCGAAGCGAGTTGCTGTTGCGAACCGGCGAGCAGATTGGTCGCCTCGTGCAATTCGTCGGCGGCGCGCCGCGCGGCTTCGTTGCTCTGCTGCGGACCATCTCTGCGCTTCATTGCATCGCCAGCCTGGCGAAGACGGCTCAGGGCCTGCTCGATTCGTTGGTCTGTCGAATCGGGAGATTGCCCGGACGATGTATTGCCAGACTGCCCGCCGGCTTGCTGTCGCGACGATTGCGCACCACTCTGGCCTTGTGCGCCGCTCTGCGACGACGACCTTTGCTGCTGCGAACCCGACGGGCCTGACTGCGATCCGCTCGATCCCTGCTGGCCCTGCTGTCCGTTCTTCGCCAGCTGCTCCATCTGACGTTGAAGCTGTTCCGCCTCACGACGCAGCATCTCCTGCTGCCAGCGCTCTTGAAAACCTTGCTGAGGATTGTGCTGCCGGTTTGCCAGCTCTTCCTGCCGTTTGGCCAGCGCGTCCAGCTTCTCCAGCGCGTCCTCCACATCCTTCTCGTGCTGCTCGGCGGGAGAAGCGGATTGCGCCGTCTCGTACTGGTTCTTTTCCGTATCCAATTCCAGGTCGAAAAGACTGGCCAAGTCCCGGCCGGCGCTATCTGTGCCACCGCCTCCTCCGCCGCTACCACGTTGCCCGAAAGCGACCTCGATCTGCCGAAAGGTGGCCTCAGCGCGCAGCAACGCCTGCAGCGCTTTCTGCTCCAGCGGAATCGCGTCCTTCCACTGCATGCCTTGCAGCTTTTCCGCTGAAGGCACCATCGCCGCGGCCGCCGCCTGCATATCTTTATCGAATCCGGTGAACTCCTCGTTCGCATTGGACAGATCGCGGCTCTGCATGCGGGCCGAGAGAGCCGTCACCTGATCTCGCAGCTTCTGCTGCGCTTCGGAAAGAAACTGCCCAGCCGCTGCGGCATCCTTTGGCGTGGCATCCTTGTTGTTCTCCTGCTTCCAGGTAGCAGCGATCAATTCCTTCTCGCGCTTGGAAATCTCCGTCTGGTTATTATTTCCGCCCCCGCCGCCTCCACCGCCGCTCTGTTGCGACTGAGAAAACTCGCGTTCAAACGGGTCGACCTGGATGAAACTGATGTCGGTGCGCGCTTCGAGGTGGCCGTCCTTCGCGGTTGCATAGAGACTCACCAGGTCGCCCGGCACCAGCCTGAAGTCCTCCAGGGGCAGCGTGTGGGAACCATCGGCACTCTTCGCGCCCGGCGCCTTGAGCATACTTACATCGCGGTCCGGGCCACCGTTCACCGAATAATGAAGATGCACATCGTTCAATCCAAATTGATCCGCAGCCTTCACGCCGACCGTGACTTCCTCGATCGGGCTGGCGCGGTAGTCGCCGCCCGGCGAGACGATGGAAATCTGAGGCGGCTGCGCCTTGTCGGTAGCAATGAAGTAATCCTCCGAGAGCCGCACCTGCTGGCCCTCGTCCGTGGCGGCAACATGGTAAGCGCCGTCCTTCTCCATGTGGATTGAGCCCTGGTACTTGTTGCCTTGGCCGCCCGTGAGCTGGATCGTCTGCCCGCCATCGAGCATTAGTTGCCCATCCTTCAAAGGATGGTCCATCTCCACTTCGATCGCCGCATCGGTGCCTTCGATCGCGCGCAGGTCGCCGAAGTGCTCCTCCGTCACAGGCTTCATCCCCGTCCACTTCGGATAATGGTAAGTAACATGAATCTCTTTTACCGACGGCAGGTCGACCACGCGCACCTTGTAGTGCGGCGAGACCAGCGGTCCCGCGGCCACAAAGTACTCCACATTCTCCGGCAGCCCTGCAAAGACGAATTGATACGTGGCCGCGCCGCCTGCGTCCGCCGGCGCCTGCATGGTCACTGGCTCCCATCCGGCAGCGCTCTGGTAATGTGCGAACAGCTGCACCTTGTCTGGCCGCATCCCGGACACATGCGCCACAATCAGCTCATCGCTGTTGCGCCGCACCGCTACGTTGCCCGGAGTCACTGCAAGCGCATAGAACGGTTTCGCATTCTTCGCCGCCCCCGTCCACAGCAGCAAAGCGCCGTAGCCGAGGTAGCCCGATCCGGCTGCGATCATCCACGCCAGCACGCCAAGGCAAGCTGCACCCGCGCCGCCAAGCGCAATAAGACGGCTATCGGGAAGAAGCGAGGACGGCTCCGCAAACTGCGTCATGGCCAGCGTATCGACGGCCAGGAGCTCAAGGAATGGGTCCGTCTCTACTGAAGCCACGCTCCTGCGTTCACCCTCGTAAAAGGTCGTCAGCCGTTGCTCGAAATCTGGATTGGCGGCTTCGGCCTGTTGCACGGTGTGCGCACGCGTCAGGCGAAACAGCGGCAACACAATGCCAACCCCCGCAGCCGCTGCGAGTGCCCCGACGAGCACCCAGCGCGCTCCAATGACGCCACCGGCCGGAAAAGCAAAGTGGTTGAGCGCCAGCACCAGCGCGATTGTGACAGTGAGCGCCGTAGCCGTGAAAATGGCTGCGCCGCGCAGCCACGCCCCCAGCCGCAACCTTTGCTGCAGCTCCGCGATATAGGAATTGAGCTCGCTCTGCTTGCTCATATTTCCTCCCGCTGCGTGCCCATGTAGCCGCTGGCGAGCGCAGACTCCGCCACCACCAACGCCAATGCAAGCAGCATAACCCACCACCAGAGGCTTACGGAACGACATTTCACTTCTACCTGCGCCGCGGCTGCCGTCGCTGTCGAGCCACCGCCGGAACTCCCGCTCCAAAGCTGTTGCACATCCTCCGCCATCGGCTCCAGATCCGATTCACGCCGGTCCGGGTTCACTCCGATCACCGCGTCGCGGCCATTCGCCAATCGAATGTGGTAGAAGCCCGCGCGCTCCAGCCGCAACGTCTGTGCGCTCCGCGCTTCGCTCAGCGAGAGCGGCCTGCGGCCATCCGGGTCGATCACCTCGACATTCGCAACCGCTCCCAATGGCTCAGACGCTGCGCGCAGTTGCACGAATGAATCCACGAGTCTGGATCCGCTCAGTTGCTCGCTGCCCGAAAGATAACGCGCCGACCGGTCCACGAACGCCACAAAGACCGGATGCAAAGGCAAGTCGTTGGTCAGGTTCTCAAGTCCCGATGTGAAAAGCAGCACGCGCCCTTCGCCTACCTGTTTGTCGAGCAGCAGAGGCGTACCATCGCTGAGCCGCGCCGCCACGCGGGCCTGCCCCGCATCCACAATCGCGGCGTAGAAGATCTTGGTTTCCGACCAGCCTCCGTTATCGCGCCCCGGCTGCACTTGCTCCAGCGCCGGATGTGTAAAGTCCACCTGGCCAATCGTCGCCGAGGCGCCGGCTCGCGCGTAGTCGTGTGCGCCCTTCACATCGCTGCCCCACAATGGAATTCGGGCACGGTGCGCCGCACTGGTGCCAAGCGCTATCAGAACGCTGCCGCCCTTGGCGACGTACTGCTGAAGCGTGTGCTCAAAAATCGACGGCAGCACCACTGCATCCGACAGCACCACAAAGGCATACTTGGCTGGATCCAGGTCGATGGTCTCTTCCGCGGCTACGGATTGCAGGACGAACGAAGCCTGCGCCGCCGCGTTCAGCGCAGCGCCGAAATAGACCCCCGAACGTCGATCGCCCGCGGCATGAACAAACAACACCCGCTCGGGATCGGATCGCCGCACCGCGAACACGCTCGTATCGTCGGCGGGAAATGCATCGCCCCTCTCGATCCTTACCTCGCAGCGATTGAATCCATATCCAACGTCGAGCGGTGCAAACTCAACCGTCGCGCGCCCGTTGGCCGGCACGTTCACTTTACGCGTCGCCATTGTCTTGCCGTTCACCACCAGCGACACCGTCTTCGTGGCCGCAGCAACGTTAAACCCCGCCACCACGGCCTGGACGCGCGAACGTCTGGGATCATTCGGATCGGACAGTTCGACCGGCGCATTCACACTTTCGACAGTCCAGTTCGGGGGCGTTGCGCCATTTGCCACAGAATGCAACGCCAGTGTCATGTTTGCCGGAAGCACCATGTCGTTAAAGTTCGCCGGCATCGCCGTGCGTTGCATATCGCTGAAGAGGTGTAAATCGATCGGTCCATGCACCGCATCGCCGAGCGGCTGGATTCCGCGCCCAAGGTCGCCGAAGCTTCCATGCCCATCGCCGGCCTGCATGCTCTCAAGTGCCGCGCGCAACTGTGCCTCGTCGGCTATCGGCTGCGTCAACACTTCGAGTTGCCCGCCGAGAGCCATGATCTGTGCCTTCTGCGCATGAGGCTTCGCAGCCAGGAGCGCAAGCGCCTGCTCCTTCGCGTCTCGAAACCGATTCCCAGCTCTCATGCTGAAGGAATGATCGAGCACAATCAGCAGCAGACGTCCATTGGCATCGCTTGCGGTTCGCCGCACAAACGGATTTGCAAAAGCGAGCACCACCATCAGCAGCAACGCAAATCGTAGCGCAAACAACAGCAAATGCTTGAGCCGACGGTGTCGCGCCGAACTCTGCGTGCCGCGCTCGAAGAACATCAGCGAACTCACCGGTCGCGGCGTGGTCACATGGCGCTGTAGCAGGTGTACAAACACCGGCACGCCCAGCACCGCCAGGCCGGCCAGAAACCATGGCGCCAGGAAGCCCATCAGTTGCCTGCCTGCCGCAGCGACAAATACTCGCGCAAAGCCGTGTCGAGCGGTTGATCGGTCACGAGCAGTTGATAATCCATTCCTGCGCCGCGCGTGAGCGAGCGAAGCTGCTCGATATGCGCATCCACCTTCGCAGCATACGTCGTTCTTGCATTGTCGGGAACGACTTCGATCTTCTCGCCGGTTTCCAGATCGACCAGGAGCGAAGACCCTTTCAGCACCGGCCGTATCTCCTGCGGATCGAGAATATGAAACAGCACCACCTCGTTGCCGTGAAAGCGGAGATGCTCAACGGCGCGCACAATGGTTGCAGGGTCCTGGTAGAAGTCCGAAATCACAATCGCAATGCCGCGCCGGTGCAGAAACTCCTGAAAGTGCCGCAACGGCTTTGCAAAATCTGTCCGCGCATGCGGCTCAGCCCGTTCGAGTGCTGCGAAAAGCCTCGCCAACTGGCCCTGCCGCGTGGATGGGTTTACGTACTCCCGCACCTCGTCATCGAACACGATCAAGCCGGCCGCATCGCGCTGATTTCGAATCGCAAGATAAAACAACGACGCCGCGATGAAGCGCGCATAATCCATCTTGCTTGAAGGGCCAGATGTATATTGCATCGAGTTGCTCGCATCCAGCAGCACCGTCAGCTGGCTGTTCGTCTCGCCCAGATAACGCTTCAGGTAGCAACGCTCGGTGCGCGCATACAGGTTCCAGTCCACGTGGCGCAGATCGTCACCGGGAACGTAGGCGCGGTATTCCGCGAACTCCTGGCTAAAGCCGAAATCCGGCGAACGGTGAAGACCGGCGACGAAGCCGTCCACCACCGTCTTTGCCAGAAGGTCCAGCGAGGAGATGCCGGCCAGCACCGCCGGATCGAGAAACCGTTGCATCAGCTCTCCTTCTGCCGAGGCACATGCGCGATGAGTTGGCTGAGAATTTCGTCCGTGTCGATGCGGTCGGACTCGGCATGGAAGTTGAGCAGAAGGCGATGGCGCAGCACCGGCACCGCGACCGCAGTAATGTCGTCATACGTCACGTGATAGCGTTTGCGCGAGAGCGCGCGCGCTTTCGCGGCCAGCACAATGAATTGCGCAGCGCGGGTACTGCCTCCGTAGTTCACATACTTCTTCACGAACTCTGGCGCGCCTTCACTCTTCGGTCGTGTTGCGCGGACCAAGCTCACCACGTAGCGCGCGAGGGTTTCTGCAATCGGCACCATCCTGACCAGTTGCTGGAAATCAAGCAACTCCTCGGCCGAGGTGACAGCTTCGATCCTCGCGACACGCGTCGCCGTTGTCATGTCGACAACTTTCAGTTCATCCTCTGGACTCAGATACTCCAGGATCGCGTTGAACAGAAAGCGATCGAGCTGTGCTTCCGGCAGCGGATACGTGCCTTCCAATTCGATCGGGTTCTGCGTAGCCAGCACAAAGAAAGGCTCTGGGAGTCGGTAGAGTTGCCCGCGCACCGTGCAGGAATGCTCCTGCATTGCCTCCAGCAGCGCGGACTGAGTCTTCGGCGGTGTGCGGTTGATCTCGTCGGCCAGCAGAATGTTTCCGAAGATCGGTCCTTCGACAAATGTCCATTTGCGATGACCCGTAGCCAGGTCCTCTTCGATGATGTCCGTGCCGGTGATGTCCGACGGCATTAGGTCCGGCGTGAACTGGATGCGCTTAAACTGCAGGCCAAGCGCATCGGCGATGGTTCGCACCATCAGAGTCTTCGCCGTTCCGGGCATTCCGGTCATCAGGCAATGGCCGCCCACGAAAAGGGCAATCAGCACCTGGTCCAGAACCTCTTCCTGGCCCACGATCACCTCGCGCACCTGCTTCACTATTGCCTCGCGCACCATGTGAAAGTGCTCAATGCGCTGCTGCAATTGTGCGACATCCGTATTCAATGCGGCAAAAGAAGCCATCGATATCCCTCTCCGTTATCAATTCGTCTTTGTGGGTGCTTGCCGCAACTCCAGCAACAGCTTTTGCGCTAGGCGATAGCCGGGAGCAGTTTCAAGTGCAGCCAGCACGCTTTCCTCCGCTTTATCTTTCTGTCCAGCAGCAAAATATGCCTGCGCCAGGTCGAATTGCGCGCCGGCCTTATCCAGCGGGGATGATGAAACCAGCGCTCTGTATTCGCGGATTGCGCCATCGTAATGCTTTTGCGCATACAGCAGATCGCCGAGCCGCCGATGCAGGTCCTCATCCATGAGCGGATAAATGTAGTTGATCCGTTCAAGCGTCGCCGTCCCCTTGTCACTCTCCCCGGCGCCTTCTTCAAGCGCTGCCAATCGCTTCAACATGTCTGGCATCTGTCCGCCTTCCTGCTGATACGTGGTCAGCACCCCGGCCTCCGCTTTCGCGTCGCCCCTTGCTTTATCCGCATCGGCCATCAACTCGTAGGCGTTTGCATCGCCCACGTATTCCGGATACATGGCCACGACAGCTGGCCCCTGTTGCAGCACCGTTTCGTATTGCCTTTGTTCTGCCGAGGCAACAAGCGCCTTGAGCTCCGCACGCCATTCGTCGAAGTGCGCAGCTTCAGCGCCATGCTTCTGGTCGAGCCAGGCCAGATACTGGTTATCGAACTCCCCCGACGCGAGGCCCAGATCCTTCTCGATCACTTGCGGCGTCGTCTTTAACTGCGCATAGGAGTGGACCATCTCCAGCAGCTTTCCCTCGCCCCACTTGGCTTTCACGAAATCGCAGATGCTGCCGGCCTGAAAGTAGGATACGATCACCTGCGACGGATACTCCGGATAGACAAAGCCGCGATCGAGC
>DATKGE010000148.1:0-5071 GCA_035510955.1 Occallatibacter sp.
CGGCAGGGTAGGTGACCTGCATTCCCGTTATCTTGCCCCAGGGCGTAAGCGTGTGCGGTTTTGTGCGAGTGGCGCTTGTGATTTCCCGCACTTCAATTCCCCGCGCCAACAACGCGTCCGCGATCAGGGAGCGATGGCAGCGCCATGGAACGGCTTCGGCGCACATAATTGCGATCCGCTCCGACTTCGCAAGTTCTATCAAATCGTCCAGATGTTTCCGAAACTCAGACGTCTGCATGTAATCGGCGAAGCCACGGAAGCTGGCGTTATGCCATCCGGTGTTGACGGAATCACGGCGCGCATGCCGGAAGCCACCCAAACCGGGCATGTAACGGTAATGAAGGCCGGCGGAATGCAGGGCAGGCGACAATTCGCTTCGGTTGAACTGCGGATTGTGCCGCGAACGTGGGACGGTGCGTACATCGACCAGTCTCTGCACCCGGTGCGCTTTCAGAAAGTGGATGAATTCCTTCGATGGGTGGGTGGAGTGCCCAATGGTCATGACAATCATCGGTGCTGGTGATGCGCAATCCTTCATGCCGGACGCCTGAGCCGTGACAAATTACCAGATCCGCGATGTTGGCACGCCGCCTCATTTCCCACAATCCTCTTGGGCACGGAGCGTCCCACCCGCGACCTATTATCCCAAACGCGAAGCGAACAGGCGCCTGGCGGTGGTGAAACGTTTCCGACGACCTGGCCGATCTGTTGGGTAGAAATGCCGCTAGATTGTATATCGTGGTACGATATACATATGAGCGGTGACGGCGACCTTTCTCCCGATCAATACCGCGATCTGGCTGAGCTCCGGCGGCAGATCCGGCAGTTCCTTCATTTCAGCGAAGCCACGGCAAAGGAGCATCACGTCGAGCCGCAGCAGCATCAACTGCTGCTTGCCGTCCAAGGCCTTCCCGAGGGCGTAAAGCCCACGATTCGGGAGATTGCCGCAAGACTATTTATCCAACATCACAGCGCTGTCGAACTGGTGAACCGACTTGAGAGCACGGGCGCAATCGCGAGAACCCCGGGCGCCGAAGACAAGCGCGAAGTCTGGGTCCGGCTGACGCCGGCTGGCCGCGCGACCCTGCGCCGGCTTGCATTGGCGCACCGGACGGAGATGGAACGCTCCGGTCCCGAACTGGCGCGGGCATTGAATTCGGTTCTACGCCACATCAGGAAGGCGGCTGCATTGTGAAGACGCACAAAGACAATTCGGAGCGGCTGGGGGATTTCACGACAACGGCGCGCGTCATTCCGATTTCACTTCTCGCTATCGGCATTGGCCTCGTCAGTACGTTCGTCGCCTGGGGGCTTTTGCGTCTGATCGCATTCTTCACAAATGCTTTCTATTACGGACGAATGAGTACCGTGCTTGTGTCACCGGCGGGAAACCATCTCGGCTGGTTCGCCGTTCTGGTTCCCGTAGGCGGTGGGCTCGCGATCGGGCTGATGGCCCGCTACGGCTCCGAGCGCATTCGAGG
The DNA here is from genome assembly GCA_035510955.1 of Occallatibacter sp. Taxonomy (GTDB): domain Bacteria; phylum Acidobacteriota; class Terriglobia; order Terriglobales; family Acidobacteriaceae; genus Telmatobacter. Next base: position 1,482 of record DATKGE010000148.1, read on the forward strand.
CCATGGCATTCCCGAGGCGCTCGAATCCATTCTGATCAACGGAAGCAAGGTGCAACCGCGGCTTGCAGTTCTCAAGCCGCTCTCGTCCGCAATCTCGATCGGATCGGGTGGTCCATTCGGCGCCGAAGGACCGATCATCATGACGGGCGGCGCAATCGGATCGATCATCGCACAGCTTTTCCATCTGACCGCCGCTGAACGAAAGACGCTTTTGGTGGCAGGAGCCGCGGCGGGCATGTCTGCGACGTTCGCGACGCCCATCGCGGCTGTATTGCTGGCGGTGGAGCTGTTGCTGTTCGAATGGAAGCCGCGCAGCGCGATACCAGTGGCCCTCGCCAGCGCGACGGCAGGCGCGGCGAGGAGGTACATTCTCGGACTCGGACCGCTGTTTCCCGTCCCGCAACATGCGATTTTGATCGGCCCCCAAGGACTTGCCGGGTGCGTCATAGCGGGTCTGCTGGCAGGCGGCCTCTCATCACTCCTTACGCTCGGCGTATACGCGGCGGAGGATTCGTTCAAGAAGCTGCCGATCCATTGGATGTGGTGGCCCGCTATCGGCGGCGCCTTCGTTGGCCTGGGCGGAATGATATTTCCGCAAGCACTGGGCGTTGGGTATGACACGATCCAGTCTCTGCTGCAGGGAGATGTTGCGCGCGCGGCGATCGCAGGCGTGCTGCTCGTAAAGTCGGCCATCTGGATCGTCTCGCTGGGCTCGGGAACATCGGGCGGAGTGCTGGCGCCTCTGCTGATGATGGGGGCAGCTTTGGGCGGGGTCGAGTCAGCATTCCTCCCACATGAAGGAGCGGGCTTCTGGCCCCTGGTCAGTATGGGCGCGATTCTGGGCGGGACGATGCGGGCGCCGTTTACGGCGATTCTATTCGCTCTCGAATTGACGCACGACATCAATGTGCTTCTGCCATTGCTGGTGGCCGCGACGCTGGCACACGCGACGACCGTGCTGCTGCTGAAGCGTTCCATCCTCACGGAGAAGGTCGCGCGCCGGGGGTTTCACATAACCCGTGAATATGCGACCGATCCGCTCGAAATCCTGTTTGTACGCGAAGTCATGCGCACAAAGCTGGTGGTGCTTCCGGCGGATGCAACCGTCGAGCAGGTACGGCATACGGTGCTTCGCGAACCGGCGCAGCGGGGGCAACATTTGTATCCCGTGGTGGACGGCGAAAGACGGGTCAGCGGCGTCATAACCCGCAAGCAATTGCGCACCCTAACGCAATCGTCCGCTCCGGAGGCTTCGCTCGGCGATATAGTGCGCAAACCCGTGGTGGCGCATCCGGACGAACCGCTGCGCGCGGTTGTTTTTCGCATGGCGGAGACCGGTCTCACACGGATGCCCGTCGTCGAGAACGAGAGCGGAAAACTCGTGGGAATGATTTCGCTGCGCGATCTGCTGCTGGCTCGCGTGCGGAATCTCAACGAAGAGCGGAGTCGCGAACGGCTTCTGCAATTGCGTCTTCCATTCCGCAGCCGGCGCAAGCCTGAGCCTGAGCGGGAGATGGCGTAGAATCATCGCATGCGAACGCCGGATACCGCTCTTGTTTATTCCAACACCCGGTGCGCTTTATAAGGTCGCGTTGCGGTCTTCCGCCATAGGGACTGGAACCCCGGAAATCCTGGTAGAAAGTGAAGGGGGCATATCATGATCGCAACGTCTGCCGGCACTACGAGTCTCTCTCCGTGGTGGAGACACTCGGCCATTCTCGTAATGATCGCCGGCTTCTCGGTTCTCACCTTTGTCACAGTCCTGACCTACACGAACGCTCCACCCATCCCCGAACAGGTCACGGATGGAGCGGGGACTCTGGTGTTTAGCGGAGCCGACATCCAAAAGGGCCAGGAGGTCTTCCTCAAGTACGGTCTCATGGAGCACGGGAGCCTGTGGGGCCATGGGGCTTACCTGGGTCCCGATTACAGCGCGGAGTACCTGCATCGGCTCAGCGAGGTAACCCGGGATACGATCGCGACCGGGAAGTACGGCAATCTCTTTGCCCGGCTCTCGCCGGACGAGCAGAGCGCCGTATCCGCGCGGACGGTAACGGCGCTTAAGGAAAACCGGTACGAACCAGCTTCGCGAACCCTCCGGTTCTCGCCAGGCGAGGTAGCTGCCTACCGCACACAGCTTCCCGAGTGGAGTGAGTACTTCACCAGGAAGGACGCCGCTCCCGGGCTGCCAGCCAACTATATTCAGGACCCCGGAGAGCGTAAAGCTCTGACGGCCTACTTCGCCTGGGCGGCCTGGGCCACAACGGCGAATCGCCCTGGGAAGGATTACTCATACACCAACAACTGGCCCTACGAGCCCATGGTGGGCAACCGTCCTTCCACCGAGGCCTATGTTTGGAGCGCTTTGAGTCTGATCACCCTCCTGTCAGGGATTGGTTTGATCCTCTTCGTCGTTGGGAAGTTCGACTACTTGGGCTGGAAGGGCGAGGGCGCTAGCGCCCATATTATGCACTCTGCCTTATCCAGCCCGAAAATGTCTCCCCCTGCTTTGAAGCTCACGCCCAGCCAGTGGGCTACGGGATGGTTCTTCGGCATCGTGGCTCTCCTGTTCCTGGCGCAATCATTTCTGGGAGGCGTGCTCGCCCACTATCGGGTGGAGACAGGAGCTTTTTACGGGTTCGACATGGCCCGCTGGCTGCCCTACAACCTCGCGCGCACCTGGCACGTCCAACTCGCCATTTTCTGGATCGCGACGGCCTGGGTGGGCGGCGGCCTTTTCCTGGCGTCGTGGGTCGGTGGCGGGGAGCCAAGACACCAGAGAACCGGCGTCTACGTACTCCTCGGGGCGCTGGTGGTGGTGGTCGTCGGCAGCCTGGCAGGCGAGTCCCTCGGCATCAACGACAAGCTGGGGCAGCTCTGGTTCTGGTTCGGTCACCAGGGTTCCGAGTATCTGGACCTCGGGCGGTTCTGGCAGTTCCTGCTGGCAGTTGGCCTCCTCTTCTGGCTGTTTCTAATGTTTCGGGCGCTCAAGCCCGCCTTCAAGAGCCCTGACAAGCGCGAACTGTCCTCACTCTTTCTCTATGCGGCCGTGGCCATTCCTGTCTTCTACCTGCCCGCCCTTTTCTATGGCCCTGACACCAACTTCGCCATCATCGACAACTGGCGCTTCTGGATCATCCATCTTTGGGTGGAGGGATTCTTCGAAATTTTCGCGACGGTGCTGGTGGCCATCATATTCCACCAGATGGGTGTAGTCAGCGCCAGAACAGCCACGCGCCTGATCTATCTGGATGCCATCCTGTATCTCACGGGCGGGATTATCGGCACAGGCCACCATTGGTACTTCACAGGCCAGGGAACGCTCAACATGGGCCTGGCGTCGTGCTTCTCCGCTCTGGAAGTTGTGCCTCTAACGCTTCTGACTCTGGACGCCTGGGATTTCATCAAGCTGAGGAAGGCGCAGTGTTCCGCGTGCGGCCACGATCTGGCCTGGGGCTAGAAGTGGTCCATCTACTTCCTCATGGCCGTGGGGGTCTGGAACTTCGTCGGCGCGGGGGTCTTCGGTTTCCTGATCAACCTGCCAATCGTGTCCTACTTCGAGGTGGGCACGACGCTCACCGCCAATCACG
>DATKGE010000149.1:0-7224 GCA_035510955.1 Occallatibacter sp.
GGCACCAGACTCGCCTCTGCACCGGCAAGCGCCTGGAAGAAGTATGCCCAGTAAGCGCGCTTGTCTCCATCGCTCATGGCGTTGAAGCGCGGACAGAAGGGCCTTACATCGCGCGCCACCTTGGCGGACAGCATCTCCGGCGGCAGTGCCTCCTCGACGATCCGATCCCACTCCGGATCCCAGGTCTGCTCGCCAAGGTCCGCTTTCTTCTCGGCAATCGGTGTTGCCGGCGCGGCCTTGATCTCCGGCTGGGGTGGGGACTGGGAAACGGCCCGGCCGGCGCAACCGGACAGCACTCCGAGCGCCGCCCACAAGACCGGGCTCGCCATCCTCAATCCAGTCATAGCTACCTCCGTAGCCTGAGATGCCGATTTTCTCAAAGGAATAAGCCGGACATCTGCCCAAAACGGCTCGGACCAAAACGGCTAGGACCAGGGGTTGAGCGTTTGCCCGGATGGTTCACTGACAGCCTATGCAGTTCCTTCCCAGGAGAGAATTTTGCTGCTAAATCCATTTTTCAGCGACTTCCGGGGCGATTCCGGAGTCTAATTAGACACGATGAGTACCGCTGCGTCTGTTCTCACCCTCTTTGGTCAGGCTTCCGCCGCTGTTCAAGACGAACAGGTGCGGCAGGAGAGCCTGGCTGTTTCCCAGGGGCTCAAGCGCCAGGATGCAGGGTTGCTGGACGAGCTGATTGTGCGTTATCAGCACCGGCTGCTGCGCTATCTTCTTTATTTAACGAGTAACCGCGAGATGGCCGAGGACCTGTTTCAGGAGGTCTGGATGCGGGTGTTGGTGCGGGGCGCGCAGTTCAACGGGCAGGCGCGCTTCGATACCTGGCTTTTTACCATTGCGCGCAACCTGGTGATCGACCAGCGGCGCAAGCGGACCATGGCCAGCCTGGATGAGCTGTTCGAAGGCAAAAGCGACGACGACCGGCCCATGAGCTTTGAGGTGGCGGACGACGAGCCGACTCCGCTTGACCGGTTCTCGAACCTGGAAGACCGGGAGCGGATTGCGGCGGCGCTGCTGGAGCTGGATACGCTGCATCGCGAGGTGCTGGTGCTTCGATTCCACGAAGAGCTGAGCCTGGAGGAGATTGCCAAGGTCACGCGGGCGCCTCTTTCCACCGTAAAATCAAGACTTTACCGAGGACTTGCAGCGATCAAGCCCAAGATGGAGCGCAGCCAGTTGCGCCGCCTGGAGGCGGTGTGACCACCTGCGGTGGGGCAGACGGCCGCGTCCCCGGCGCGGTGGGAGAAGGGCAGGCTCGCGTGGGTGCTGACCGCGAGTTGCTCTCGGCGCTGGCCGGGACGCAGGCAGGGCAGGATTGCCTGGTGGCCTGCCGGACGCGCCGCGTGGTGAGCGCTTCGCGCGGCGTGATGCAGCAGCAGAAGGCTGGGCGCAGGCGGATTCGCGCCGTGGCTCTGGCCTCCATTCTGCTGGTGGTGCTGGTGCTGGGCCCGCTGGTCTGGTGGGCCGTGGACAGCCTGATTGCCGAGGAACGCTGGAGCGACCTGACCAGTCAGTTTGCCCTGTGGGTGTGCATCCTGTGCCCGGCGCTGGTGGCCTGCGCGCTGCTGGCCGGCTGGGTTCGCCACCGGTCCTAGTACTTCAGTTGTACTTGGGATCTGTGTATTAATAGTGACAAGGTCCAGGGCCTAAAGGTTCCACAATCTTGCCGAATTTCAGGGCGTTGAAACCCCCTGCTCCCTCCGGAATTCCCAATCTACAATTATCGTGCGAAGGCGATCCGGAAACAAAGCGCAAACTTTGCGCAAGTGAGCGCAACTTCCAGATTCCATTTCCCGTCCATCCATTGTGGGGGTTAAACTCTGCTTAAGCTCCCCCACAACCGATTGAGACTGGGATTGCCGATGCGCGAACCACAATCCATTACCGTCAACGAAGATGAGCGCCTGATTCCGGTCTGGTCCATCGTGGCCGCCGCTCTGGCCTTTCTGCTGGTGGAGTATTACCTCTGGCTGGTGCTGCCGGACGGCAAGCACAAGATGCCGCTGGGGCTGCGCATCTACTTCAACCTCTCCTGGGGCTTGCTGGTGTCGCTCTACTTCCTGATGGTCGGCTACGTGAGCAAGGACGCGCCGCGGCGGGCCATGAGCTCGCGGTTCTGGATTGCGATTTGCTTTGTCATGCCGGGCGGCATCGGCGCGGTGCTCTACTTCCTGCTGCGGGCACCGGAGGTTTCACGCTGCCCCGCCTGCTCGACGCATGTGCAAAGCGACTTCCACTTCTGCCCGCAGTGCGATTACCGGTTGACGGCCAGTTGCGGCAACTGCTTCAGGACGGTGCGCGGCAGTGACCAGTTCTGCACGCAATGCGGCCATGAGCTGGCGTCGGACCACATGCCGGCGCGACTGCGGGTGCTGGGGGAGTGAGGCAGGGGTTAGTGATTAGGGGTTAGTAATTAGGGGTTAGTGCTTAATGATTAGCAAATAGTTTGTGAGAGCGGTGAAACCCTCGCCTTGTCACAAATGAAGCCTTGCCAAAGGACGCCTTGATTGACCGAGGCGGCTGCACTTCCTACAATCGGACTGTCTCTCCGTCGATCTGGCGGTTTGCGTCTGCATGACTATCTCCGCGCTCATCATCGACGACGAACAACTGGCCCGCGACGAGCTTCGCTACCTGCTCGACCAGGTGGGCGGCGTGGATGTGCTTGCACAAGGAACCAATGGCATTGAGGCCGTGGAGCTGATCGAGGAACACCGGCCCGACCTGGTGTTTCTGGATGTGCAGATGCCGGGGCTGGATGGGTTTGCGGTGATTCAGCGCCTGATGGATCGGCAGAGGACGAGGGTGAGTGGCGGCCAGGACGCCGAACCGCTGCCGCAGATTGTTTTTGCCACTGCTTATGACCAGTATGCGGTTCGCGCGTTTGACGTGAATGCCGTCGATTACCTGCTAAAACCATTTGACCGTACCCGCGTGCAGCAGGCGGTGGATCGGGTGCGCAGCCGAATGCCCGCGGATGCGTCGAATGGAGCCGGGGCCCGATCGGCGCCTGACTCGCCCATCGAGTCGCAGCTCGACGCGCTGCTGCGGCTGCTCAACCGGCCCCAAGGCGCCTCACGCACGACGCAGCCAGCCAAGTTGATTGTTCAGGCGCAGAGCCGGTTGCTGCTGATCGACCAGGCGGAGATCTGCTACGCGGCCATCGATGAGGGCGTGATCCGCGTAATGACCCAGAACTTTGAGGGTCAATCGAAGTGCCGTACGCTGGAAGAGCTGCTGGAGCTGCTTGATCCGGCGCTATTCTGGCGCGCACATCGAGGATTCGTGGTGAACATCAACCACATCCGCGAGGTGGTGCCGTGGTTCAAGTCCAGCTACCAGTTGCGCATGAACGACAAGAAACAAACCGAGATTCCGGTGAGCCGGGCGCAGACTAAGCGGCTGCGGGAGTTGTTTAATCTTTAGCGGCGTTCTGGTTCGCGGTTCTCTCAGTCGTAGCGCTCGAAGACGATTTGCTTGCGGTGCCAGCCGTAGCCTGCGAGGCGTTCACGGGCGGCCGAGACCATGAAGTTAAGGCCGCAGATGTAGCAGTAAATGTCGAAGCTGAGGTCAGCCTTGGGAATCGCAGGGTCGACGGGGGGCTGGGGCAGCGGGAGGCCGAGACGGTGGGCGCGCTCCTCGACAATTTTGGAGGCGTGCTCCTGCACATAACCGCGCAGGCCGGTCCAGGCTGGCAGGGCGCGGGAGAGCGTGGGCAGGTAATGGAAGTTGGGCTTGCGCCGGGCGAGGGCCTCGAACTCTTCCTGGTAGTAGACGTCGGTTTCGTGGCGGGTGCCGTAGATGAGCCAGATGTCTTTGCCGTTGCTGCGGTCGGTGCCGGCTTCAGGTCCGTTTTCGGAAGGAAAAAGCCACTGCGTGAAACCGCGCATGGGGGCGATGCCGGTGCCGGTGGCCAGAAGGATGGAGTCGGTGATCGGTTCCTGAAGGATGAAGTGGCCGTGCGGGCCGTGGATCTGGATGGTCTCGCCGACGGGGAGATCGGTGAGGTCGGCGAGGTAGTTGGAGAAGAAGCCGTTTTCGACGCGGTTGACGCAGAGGTCGAAGCGGTTGGCGTTAGATGCTGACGCGATGGAGTAGGCGCGCGTCTGCTGCTTGCCTTTGGGGTCAGTGGCAACGGCGGAGATGAACTGGCCGGGCGCAAATGGGAAACTCTCCATGCCGTCGAGGACGAACTCGAGGTGGTAGCACTGGGCGACCTGGGAAATGCACACTTTTTTTTCAAGACGTGCGGTATAAAGCTCACGCGCCAAGGCGGTTCTCGCTTAGAAGAAGGATGAGGCCCGAAAATCAGGACTGTTGGCAGTATCGCCATTCGAGGGCCATCATGGCAAGCCAGGCCGATTGCGCGTTGCCGAGCACGATACAAGCTGGCCCCTATAATGGACGAGGACCGGGAGAGATCTCCACAGGATATTTGCCGTCCAAGTCTGACCTTTTGAGGAATCCATGGCCGCATTGATCGAAGCCATTACCGTGAAGCGCAAGATGTATTTCGAGTTTGAAAATGCTCCTTACTACTGCCTGGAGGCGGAGGTATCCACGCCCACCGCGCGCGGCGGGCAGACGCTGGTGCGGCTGAAGATGCGCAACCTACTGACGCGGGCTGTCTTCGACAAGACCTTCAAGGCTGGCGACAAGTTCAAGGAACCGGACCTGGAGACGGTGGAGGCTTCGTATCTCTACAGTGACGGCGATGGGTCGTACTTTCTGGACCAGGAGACATTCGACACGCTGACGCTGCGCGAAGAGATGATCGGGGATGCGCTGGAGTTTCTGGTGGAAGGCGCGATTGTGAAGCTGGACAAGTTCAACGGAAATCCGATCGGGTTGCAACTGCCGGAAAAGGTGGAGCTGGAAGTGACCTACACGGAGCCGGGCGCGCGTGGCGACACCAGCGGCAACGTGACCAAGCTGGGGAGGCTGGAGACCGGCCTCGAGATCAAGGTTCCGCTTTATATACAAGAGGGCGAAAAGGTGAAGGTTTACACCGAGACGCGGGCGTTTGCGGGGCGAGCTTGAGGTCGCGAGGGTCCCCAATTCTCAATAGCGAGATCCCCTTCGACTTTGCTCAGGGCAGGCTTTCGACATACTCAGGACAGGCACTGGGGCACCGTGCACTCGGGCAAGGATCGGAATTCTTCCGGGCGGTCAAGGTATTCTCTCCAGCCGGGAAGATCCCGTTTTGAAAATCCGGAAATTGAATTGCTTTCTCGCTCCCCGGCTCTGGGCGGACGCAGAATCGGTCCTGGTGAATACGCGATGCTGCCGTTCTTACTACGGGATCTCATACGCAGCTAGATATTGCGCCACGGCGTTGGCCACAACCTGGTACCCTTGCGCGTTAAGGTGAACAGGGTCGGTTAACACTATCGGCGCGCCGGCGGCGTGCGATGCATCGTTTCCACCAAAGTTGCGCTGCACGGTGATGTTGTTCCCGCTCACCGCCGTGATGACCACGTTCTCGGCATTATCGCCGGTGTCGATGGTCAGGACTCCGGTGGGGGCCAAAGGCGTTCTGTTGGGGTTGTTGACAATGAAGGTGGTATCTGAAGGACTGATGGCGTTTCCGAGCGTTAAGTTTTCGAAAACGATTCCGCGCAGCGACGTCGGCACTTCGTCGTGTGCGTAGTCGGAGACATCCGTAATGAGTGCCGGGTTGTAGCTGTCCACCAGCACCTTGCGAATGTCCAGGTAGTGGGATCCGTAGATAGACGCCAGTTGAATGTTCACGGCAATAATCAACTGATAACCACCTTCTCCGATCCATTCCCATTGCCTGTTGTCGTTGGTGACGGACATGACCAGATAGTTCTGCCCGGATGGGACGGTCGCAACCTGGGCGGCCAGGTCGGATATGATCTGTGGTCCGTTGTTGTAATTGTTGCGGCCCTCCCAGAAGACGGGAAGGTAGGCGGCATAGGGAGTATCGACGACAAACGGTGGACTGCCGGGGGCATCGACCGCGGTGCCGGCGGTTGTGCGGGTGAAGGTAAAGATCGTGCCCGTCGAGTCAATCGTGACCAGCCCGTGGACTCCGAGGATGGTTCCGGAGGTTCCCCCGGCCGGGCCAGCCCCGGTAATCGGCTCATAGCCCACAGGGAAGGTAACAGTGACGCCGCCTGAGGCTGGAATGACCCCGCCGGAGACGGTGGTATAGGTTGGAACGCCTCCCTGGCGGACACCGATCTGAGTGGAGGTGTTTCCTTTAACGCCCTCGTTGACAACGGGCAGAAGGATCAGGCCTCCGAGTTCGGTGGGGTAAGGTTCCTCATCAATAGGATCACTGGTTCCTGCGGTGAGCGAATCTCCCCAGGCGGCTACGCCGAAAGAAGACACATTCATGGAGATGCTGGACGCGGCCGAAGTGTAGTCGGTGCTGTCTGCGGGCGTAAATGTGGCCGACAGGGTTTGCGGCCCGGACGAACTGAAGACGGTTCCAGCTGCCGGCGAGTAGAGGAAATTTCCGGCCAGCACAGATGTGCCGTTTGGCGTGAGGGCTGTTGCATCGAGTTGATATGGCCCGATGGGCGCTCCGACAGCAATGGGAAAACTGGGCGTCCAGACGATCTGCGGAGTCGCCTGAAACACGGAGAGCGTCACGCTTGCGGACGCGGATGTATAGTTGGTCGAATCGAACGGAGCAAAGGTGACGGAAAGGGTGTTAGCGCCGACGCCGGTCGTGGCGCCGGACGGCGGGTTATAGGAAAAACTACCAGGTACGCTTGCGGTGGAATCCAATTGTGTGACACTAAGCGCGGTACCGTAGGAGATGGCCGCAGGCGCAGCCCATTGGAGTACCGGCGTCGCCTGATTCACAACGAGCGTAACTGTTCCGGTTGCGGTCGCGTAGTCCGTGGCATCGGCTGGAATAAATTTGACCGAAAGCGTTTGGGAGCCGGCGGTGAGGACGGCGCCCGGTGCTGGGGTGTAGACGAAGGCGCCCGGGACGCTTGCGGTTGCATCCAGTTGCGTGGCGCCGAGGGGCGAGGCGTAAGTGATTGCGGCAGGAGTGGCCCAACTCAGCCCCGGACTGACCTGGCTGACGGTCAGTGTCACTCTGGCTGTAGCCGTGGTATAGCTGCTAGGCAGGCTGGGGGTGAAGGTGGCGGAAAGCGTCTGTTCGCCGGCTTGAAGAACGGTACCCAAGGCCGGAGAGTAAGTGAAGGCGCCTGCGACGGCCGTGGTTGC
>DATKGE010000150.1:0-4737 GCA_035510955.1 Occallatibacter sp.
GCCGGACCCGATATAGTTGAAGGGAAGACGGTGGCGCCGTTTGAGAATGTGAATCTTTACCCGTGGCTTGCACACCTGCTCGGTCTCACCCCTCCGAAGACCGACGGCAGTTTGAACGTGCTGGCCGGAACGCTGCGCGATGGCGGAGCCGACAGGGAAAAATGAAAGTCGATGACGCGCGGTTGAAGGAGCATGGAAGGGATGAATTTAGTTCTCGGAATTGATGGTGGAGGGACGCGCACCCGCGCCTCGATCGTTCGAGTCGAAGCGGGTGGCGCCGGTGGGCGGGTTCTGGCTCACGGAGAAAACGGTTCCATCAAGCGCCTGCGGGTAGGCGAGGAGGCGGCCGAAGCCAACTTGCGCGAGCTGCTCAAGGATGTGTACGCGCAGGCCGGCGTGAGCTGTGTGACCGCGGCTTCGTGCGGCGTAGCCAGTTGCAGCTTGCCGGGAACCGTCGAGTGGATCACCGCGGTTCTCGAGGACTTTCACGCCGAACTTACCGAGGTGGTGGGCGACGAAGTGATCGCATTGGACGCGGCCTTTCAGGGCGGGCCGGGAATTCTGCAGATTGCCGGGACCGGCTCCAATACCATTGGCCGCGCGCCTGACGGGAGCCGGGAGAGCGCGGGCGGCTATAGCTCGCGGCTAGGCGACGAGGGTTCAGGCTACTGGATCGGGGTCAATAGCGTGCGCCGGGCGCTGCACGCTTTTGACCGCGAGGAGCCAACGCAGATTCTGGAAAAGGTGGGAGAAATCTGGGGCACGCCCAGCCTCGAAGACCTGGTAAGCCTGGGCGACAGCACACCCGGGCCGGACTTTGCCGCGCTGGCGCCGGCCATCAATGAGCTGGCCGAAGCCGGCGATCCAGTTGCTCTTGCCGTTCTGCACCAGGCAGCGGCCGACCTGGTCGACTTTGTCCTGCTGGTGAGGGGCAAGCTGCGGCGCAACCACAAGATTGCGGGCGAGGTTCCGGTGGCCTGGACCGGCGGCGTGGTGGAGAAAATGGCCATCGTGCGCGAAGAGTTCTTTGCCGGGCTCAAGGCGGCTGCGCCGGAAATGCCTGTCGGCACGGAGTCGGTGGTTTCGCTGGAGGGCGCTCTTTGGCGGGCCCGGCGGCTGGCCGAACGGGCGATGGCCAAGGTCTGAAGCGTTCTTTCGCCGATCGGATTGTTTTATCCCAACCAGGAATCTGGGTGCCCCACCTTCGCCGCGCTTTTGCGGCTAAGGTGTGAGACCCGCCGGCTTCGCCACTTCGAAGTGCTCACTGCAACTGCGCAGGCCGCCGCCCGTTCACAAACGAAGCTACGAGCTTTCCATCCGCATCCACTGCCACCAGGTTGGCGGGTTGACCCACGCTGAGTGAGCCGGCCTGATTGCCGAATCCCGTCATGGCGGCTGGATTGGCTGTAAGCAGCCGCAGCCCCTGTTCCACCGATGCGCCGGTGAACGAGAGAAAATTGGTCAGCGCTTTATCCAGCGTCAGCACACTGCCTGCCAGCACGTCGCCAAACGATGCCTTGCCGTTTGCCACTTGAACTTTCCGGCCCGCCAGCTCGTATTCGCCGTCGGGCATACCGGCTGCGCGCATCGCGTCGGTAATCAGGATGGCGCGTTCCGGACCCTTCGAGCGCCACCAAATCTTGACCATCTCGGGAGTATTGTGGATGCCGTCGCAGATCAGCTCGGCAAACAGGGAGTCGGTGGTCAGCACAACGCCCAGAATGCCCGGCTCGCGGTGATCGAGCGGGCGCATGGCATTGAAGGTATGTGTGGCGCTGACCGCTCCGGCGGCAATGCAGGCGCGGGTTTCCGCCGCGGTGGCGTTCGAGTGGCCCACCGACACCCGCACGCCGCGCGAGGTCGCATGGGCCGCAAATTCGAGCGCGCCGGGCAGCTCCGGAGCCAGCGTCATCAGCCGGATCTTTCCTTCCGCGGCTTCATAGAACCGGTCGAACAAGGCGATGTCCGGCTCGAGTAAAAGCTCGGGCGGATGAACCCCGCGCCTGGAATGCGAAAGGAACGGACCTTCAAGGTGAATGCCGATGGGCCAGGTGACGCTTTGGGACGCGTCCGGCGGCTGCGCTATCAACTTGGCAAGTTCTGAAAGCGACCGCAGCGTCGCATCAATCGGCGCGGTAACCGTGGTGGCCAGATAGCTGCCGGTTCCGTGCCAGGCCAGGAAGCGGCCGATGGTCACGAGCGCTTGGGGCGTCGAGTCCATTACATCGCAGCCGGCAGCCCCATGGATGTGTACATCGAAAAAAGCCGGGGCCAGCGTGGCTTCGGGAAGGTCCAGAATCTGGTCCGCTGATCCGGCGGGCAGCTCGCCGGCCGCTCTGGAGCCGATCGACGCAATCCGGCCGTCTTCTATCGAAACAACAGGGTGGTCCAGCAGGGTGGCGCCGTTCAGAAGCTTCTTTGCAGTCAGGACCGTTCGCATGAGAAAAGATTACCGCATGTCAGCCCTGCGCAGTCTGTCGCTCTGTATTCGTTGACTCGCCGATCAGTTGATCCGCAGCTTGTTTTCCGGAGCGTGCCATCCGGCCATCATGTGCGTCACCTTCAGGGCGGCCTGCGTTGCAGCTAACTCCGCCCGGCAGGCGGTAAGCTGCGCGGAAAGCGAGGCGAACTGCGATTCGAGTTGCGTGCGCAAATCTTCAATTGCCTGCTCCAGCCGGTCGTTGGCTGTTATCTGCGCGGACTGGCTGGCCTGCACCGCCTTCAGTTCGGGAAGGATTGCGTCGGAGAGCAGCAGGGTGAGGGAAGCAATGGGATTGTTCATGAGTAAATTCTAATGAAGAAATGCACAAAGCGCCTCATTACGGTTGGACCGCCGTTGGTAACCCGTGCTGCCCGAATGGTAATGCGCGCTGCCCGAAAGGTAATGTGTGCGGCGCGCCTGGTAATGCGTGCGGCCCGAAAGGACAGCAGAACCACTTTAACGGGGAATTGAAGCGCAAACTGGCCCAGTTTTGTTAAGGTTTTCCCATGAATATGCGGTCTCTGTTGACGGTTGGCAGTTCGATCCTCATTTTTGGAACGGGGCCACTTGCGGCCCAATCGGTGGATTTGCCCACCAGCAAGCAACTGATTGGCGAGATTCCCGGCCATCCGCAGCTGCTGAACAGCTTGCCCATGTCCATGGCCGTCTCTCCCGATGGCCGCTACGTGGTCACGGTGAATGCAGGTTACGGAACCTTCGAGTCAAAATACGAGCAGTCGCTGGCCGTGCTCGATACGCAGACGGGCGCTCTGGAGGACTTTCCCGATGACCGCACCCTGGTAGGCGCTACCCAGACGCTCTACTCCGGCCTCGCTTTCAGCCGCGACGGCAAGCACCTGTACGCCAGCATGGGCTCGCTCACTCTGCCGGAGGGCGACGGCAAGAAGGCCACCGGCAGCGGCGTTCTTGTCTATAGCTTCAATGCCGGCAAAGTTGCCCCCGAGCGCTTCATCCCGCTGCCGCTGCAGCAACTCGCTCCCGGACGCAAGACGAAGCTGATCGGCGCTGTCGAGGGCGACAAGGGAGTGCCGTTTCCGGCGGCGCTTGCGGTGGTAGGCCCGGCGGATCCGGTCATGGAAAGGCTGCTCGTGGCTGACAACCTCTCCGACGATGTGCTGCTGCTCGACCCCGCCACCGGCAAAATTGAGAAGCGCTTCGATCTCTCCGAAAGCAACGCCGTGCCCTCCACCTTTCCGATTGCGCTGATCGCTCCAAAGCAGGCCGGGCGGGCGTTTGTGGCGTTGTGGAATGCGTCGGAGATCGCGGAACTCGATCTAGCGAACGGGACAGTGGGCCGCAAGCTGGCATTGCTCAAACCGTCCAGCCTTATCGCTCCCGGCACGCACCCCTGCGCATTCGAGTTTTCTCCGGATGAGAAGACGCTCTATGTTGCGCTGGCGAATCGCGACGCCGTGGCAGCCGTGGATGTGGGGCCCGGAGAATCCCATGGCCACTTTGCCGTGAAGGGTTACTTCGATACGCGTCTGCCCGGCCAAAGCTACTTTGGCGCCGAACCCGAAGCTCTGGCCATCAACGGCGACGGCAGCAGGCTGTACGTGGCCAACGCCATCAGCGACGCGGTGGCCGTGATCGACACCGACAAGTTGACGCGCAAGGCCGCGCAGCAGGGCATGGTGGAACCTATCGGCTTCATTCCCACCGAGTGGATGCCCATGGACCTGGCCTTTCTTCCTTCGGCGTCCGGCAGCAAGCTGTACATTGCCACTGCCAAGGGCAAAGGCGCCGGGCCCAATGGCGCTCCCATGCGCGCAACCGACACGTCGAAGGGCAAGCGGTTCATGCGGCCATACACCTATATCGCCTCGCTGCTGCACGGCTCGCTGGCAACTTTGGACGCGAAGGAGATTGAAAGCGACTTGCCTCATTGGACCGGGGTTGTGCTGGAATCCAATCGCATGAAGGCGGCCGAGGAAAAGATTGCCTTTGCCGGCGCGGAGCAGAACCGCATCAAGCACGTCATCTACATCATCAAGGAGAATCGCACCTACGATCAGATTCTCGGCGACCTGAAAAAGGATGGGAAGCCGGTGGGCAACGGCGATCCCGGTCTGACCATGTACGGCGAGGCCATCACGCCCAACCTGCACAAGCTGGCGCTGCAGTTCGGCGTGCTGGATAACTTCTATGACTCCGGCGAAGTGTCGGGCGACGGGCACGTGTGGTCGAACGCGGCCATCGGGACAGATTATCTTGAGAAGACCTGGCAGCAATCC
>DATKGE010000151.1:0-4367 GCA_035510955.1 Occallatibacter sp.
TGCAGACGCTCCAGAACCATGGCCAGCGCCAGCGCCGCGGGGTGCGCCGGCACCACGGCAGGCGTAAACAGGTCCGCCGCCGCAGCCTCCGCGCCAAGCCCCGCAGAACCGAGCCAGGGCGCCCGCACCAGCACACCCGGCTCCCGATCCAGCGCACCGCTCAAATCCAGCACCGTTGACCCCGCCCGCAACGCCGTCCGCCAATGCTTGCGCGTCAGCGCCTCGGGTCCAGCAAAAAACGTGAAGTCCGCCTTCTCAAAGGAATCCGCATTGATCGCCTGGACAATCGTAACCTCGTCCCCCACCTGGTCCAACTGCCCCTGTGCCTCCTCCTCGTCAAGCAGCACAAAGCTCGCCGCGGCCAGCGGCGACTCGGACAGGGCTTCCTTCAACTCGCGCCCCAGCAGCGTTGAGGCTCCAGCAATTGCGATCTTGTACACAGGCATCCTTTTTCAGTTGGAGAAAGCATCCCGAAGGAAGAATTACAAAGGTCTCGGCGAATCCGCTTCCGATGCAACATCGTCCGAGCCAACCATCCCGGCGGGCCTTCGCCGCCGCCGCCTCGACCACCCATAAGCGGCCCGCGCCCAGATTCCGGAGAACATATAGGTCAGTCCCAGCCCGACGAGCACCACATTGGAATAGCGAAGCACGACATAAAGCACAATGGCCATCACAAACAAAAGCTGAAACGGATGGCTGCGCGAGAAGTTGATCTCCTTGCCCGACCAGAACCGCCAGGTACTGACCATCAGGAATCCGCTCACGCCCACCAGTACGAGCCACTCCATGGCGACCCACCAGGCCTCCACGGGAATACCGTTGAAGTAGTGTACGGTGGCGGCCAACAGCCCTGCCGCCGCAGGAATCGGCATTCCGACAAAATACTTGCGCCCCGGCCGTCCCGGATTGCGCGGTTGCGCATTGTGCGAGATGTTGAAACGCGCCAGCCGCGACACGCCGCCGATGAGAAAAAGAAAACAGATGAAGGCCCCCGCCTGTCCCAGATGCTTGTGCAACTCGGGGTTGATGGAATCAGGCAGAAAGTGGAATCCCCATATCAGCGCCAGCAGGCTGGGCGCCATCCCGAATGTGATCGCGTCCGCCAACGAATCCAGCTCCTTGCCAAATTCGCTGGTGGTGTTGGTCATGCGGGCAATGCGTCCGTCCAGCGAGTCAAACGGGATAGCGAAAAGGATGGCGATAGCCGCCCAGTCCAGATGCGTAGCCGCGTCGCCGCTGATGGCCTTGATGGTCTCGGTGATGGAGAAAAAACCGGCCGCGATGTTGCCGCAGGTAAACAGCGAAGGCAGCAGATACATGCCGCGCCGCAGCCGCGCCTTGGCGTTGGCCTTCGCCAAAGCCGGGTCAATCGACCCAACGCGGCCGTTCACGCGCCCGCTCCGCCCGGCAACGCCGCCAGCACGCTCTCGCCGCCCTTCACCTTCTCACCCACCTTCACTTTGAGCACCGCCTCGGCCGGCACAATCACATCCACCCTGGAACCGAACTTGATCAGCCCCACGCGCTGCCCGCGCTCCACCCTGTCGCCCTCGGCAAAATTAAACACAATGCGCCGCGCCAGCAGCCCGGCAATCTGCTTGAACGTCACGTCGAATCCCTCACCCTTCACCGTCACCGCATTTTGCTCGTTGCGGTCCGCAGAGGCCGGATTCATGGCGTTCAAATATTCGCCCTTCTGGTATTGCACGCGGCTGAGCACGCCGCCAATCGGCGAGCGGTTCACATGGACATTGAATACGTTGAGGAAAATGCTGATGCGCTGCCGCGGACCCTCGGGAGTGGAGAGGACGACCGTCTCTGTAACCAGCCCATCACCGGGCGAAACTATTAGCCCAGGCTCGGAAGGAATCGTGCGCCGCGGATCGCGGAAGAACCAAAGAAAAAACGCCGCCAGCAGCACCGGCGCAATCCCCCACGCCAAATTGCCCGTAGCCCATGCCAGCAACACCGCCACCACCAGCAAGCTCAAACCGTAGATGTAACCGTCACGAACCATTGTCCCCAACGATTATACGGACTTTTCGCTTGTCTGCCGATTTCAAGATTAGACACGTTGAGCGCACAACAGCCGTGGAGCGGCACATGCGGCTGCCGGTCATCAAAATCGCCTGAAAGATCCCTGAGTTTCCCTGCTCTAGGCAATCGCCGGCAAGCGGCGTTCCAGCGCAAAAATCAGGTCCTTGGCGTGCAGTTTCAGCTTCTTCAACCGCACTTCTTCGAGCTGTTCATCCTCGGAGAGGTAAGGCTTTCCAAGCAATTCCTCCAACCGCTGAGCGTAGCGGTGATGTTCGGCATGCAGGCGGTCTATCTCTTCGCTCAGCGTTTGATCCTGTATTTCTTCCATCAAGCACCTCCATGGGTTAATTGAACACTTACATATACCGCTGCGTGTGCGCAATCGGCAAGTGAGAAAAACGGCAAAAGTAATCACTTTCTGTGGATTTCCGGAACCAAGCCGCGCAGGTCTATTTGAAGTCACACGGGTTCTTTCGCGAATGGCCTCCGTCCGTCCCCGGACATTTCAAACCAGCCACAGTTTCATCAAGACCGCATCCTCTTCAGGGTCAGCGTAGTAGCGCGGTCTCCGCCCGGCCTCCTCAAACCCCTGCTGGCGATAGAACCCAAGCGCCACCTGGTTTGAGGCGCGCACCTCCAGATTCAGCTCGCTCGCCTGCGCGGTTTTCAAGTCGTCAACCAGTGCCCGCAAAAGCAACCCTCCCACGCCGCGCCTCTGTCCATTCGCGACCACCGCAATCGTCTCCAGCTCCGCCTCCCCGGCCACCACCGCTGCAACAGCGAACCCCACAACGCCGAACCTCGATGGACGGTAGGCCGGGACTTCAGTCCCGGCGTCAGACCCTGCAAATCGAGCGTGGGCTTCACAGGCCGCGGAAAGACTCGTTCGGGCGGTAGGCCTTGACTTTAGTCCCGGCACAAAGCCAGCAGAAGCAACCGGGGCTTTAGCCCCTGCGGTCTGCTTTTCGGCACTCTCGCACGATTCCAAATCCTCTCCTGGATCCCACTCCGCCACCAGCGCAACTCGCCTCGGCGTGTTCATCGCATTCATCGCCGCCGCATACGCAGCAGCCGCCCAATGCGGCGCTTCGCGCAGGCTCGCAGCAATCTCCAAGACGCGCTCCAGGTCGGTCTCGCTCATGCGCCGGATCCGCACTGCCCTTGCCGGAGCATTCATGCTCCCTGCACCTTCGCAGCTTCCGCCAAAAATCTCCGCGTCAGACCGCCGCAGATAGTGCCCATCCAGCAGCGCCAGGTCAACAAATTCACGAGCCCGCACCCGCCCCGCGCAAAGCTTGATCGCATCCGCGGCCGTTGGCGCAATTACTCGCACCAGTTCCACGCCAGGCCATGCGCCAGCCAGCAGCCCAGCAGCCGCATCGTCGCACACGGCAATCTGCGCACCCGCAGGATCCATGGCATCCAGCTCTGAAACTCCGGCCAGCAATTCTCTCGCCGCCGACCCATCGCGTCCAAGCCGCAAAAACACCTCATGCCGATGCGCATCCAAAGCAGCCGAGCCCACCCCCGCCTTCCATGCCAGCACCTCCAGCCGCGAGACTGCCGTCACCGGAATCTGTCCCACCTCCGCCAACCCCTTCACCGCGCTCAGGCCCACCCGCACGCCCGTAAAACTCCCCGGCCCGTTCACGGCCACAATCGCGTCGACTTCGCTCAACACTGCCCCACCCCGTCCCAGCAAATCCCCCACCGCCGCCACCAGCGTAGCCGAGTAGCTTCGCCCCTCCAGCTCCATCTCACCCACAATCTCAATCAAATCCCCATTAGACCGCGCCAGCGCCACCGACCCCGTCGGCCCGCACGTATCGATGCCCAGCAGAAGCTGCGTCCCTTCCGCCAACCCTGCAACACGCACTCCAACCGGCGAAGTACCGTGATCGCTTTCCATAGCTCAATCAGCATGACATACCGGCAACCGCAGCTTCCAATCCGTTCCGCAGCCACACCCGCCCCCCAATCCTTTACTCTGGTTAAGCGACATACCCCCCAACCGGGCATCCGAATCGATCGCAACCAAAGAAAGGACCGGCACTGGCCTCCGCCGCCACACCCTCGTTCCACGACACCTGGCGTCCCCGCGCCAATCCATGGGTCATCGCCATCACCGTCACCATGGCCACTTTCATGGAGGCGCTCGACACCTCCATCGCCAACGTGGCCATGCCCCACATCGGCGGCTCTCTCTCCGCCAGCCGCGACGAAGCCACCTGGGTGCTCACCAGTTATCTCGTCGCCAACGCCGTCGTCCTGCCCATCAGCGGATGGATCGCCAACCGCATCGGCCGCAAGCGCTTTTACATGACCTG
>DATKGE010000152.1:0-2363 GCA_035510955.1 Occallatibacter sp.
CTGCCGTAAGCGATGGCTGAGTCGACGGCCTGCTCGTCCGTACCTCCGGGATAGAGGGTGAGAAACTCCGCGGCGCGATCCTTGAACATCGTCTCCGCCATCCCCTTCCATTTTTCCGCAGTCATTCCGTTGGCAAAACCAGCGCCCTCGTCGCCATTCCACCCGGCCAGCAGCGGCACATGCGCCTGCTTGCCCGCGGCATAGGTGTCCGGAACCGGCTCGGTAAGGAACTTGCCATCGATGTCCGGCGGAAAGCCGCCATGCCTGGCCTTCACCGCATCCAGAATCTTGTCGGTGGGTAGAGCGCGCAACTCGGCGAGCGACTTGACACCGAGCGTGACGACCCAGTCATCGTCCTTCTTGAGCCGTGCGTCATGGGCATCGGTGGGCAGCACGTTGCTGAACGCCGCGCCGCTTTCGCCGATGACCTTTTGGAACAACCCCTGCGCCATCGGCGAAGCCATCAGCGTGCTCACCGCAAACGACCCCGCGCTCTCGCCGAAGATAGTCACAGTGCCCGCGTCGCCGCCAAACTTGCCAATGTTCGCCTTGACCCACTGGAGCGCGGCCACCATGTCCAGCAGCCCATAGTTCCCTGCCGCGCCATTGCCCTCCTTGGCCAGGTCGGAAGTAGCCAGAAAGCCGAAGACTCCCAGCCGGTAATTGATGGTGACCAGCACCACGCCTTTGAGCGGCAGAAAATCGCCGTTGTGTCGCGGCTCGGAGCTGGCCCCGCCGGAGTAGCCGCCGCCGTGAATCCAGAACATCACGGGGAGCTTGCTCCTATCGCTGGAATCGGCAGGCGCATAGACATTCAGGAAGAGACAATCTTCGCTCGGCCCGGCGTCCAGGAAAACCATGTCTTCGAAGACGTGGTTCTGCGCGCAGTGTGCGCCGAATTTGGTCGCATCGCGCTTGCTCTTCCACTTCGCAGGGTTCGCGGGCGCTTTCCAGCGCATATCGCCTACGGGAGGTGCCGCGTAAGGCAATCCCAGAAACGCCTTCACCTTGCCGTCGTTGATGGTCTTGCCTTGAACTTTGCCCTGCTCTGTCTTCACCGTCAGCGCGTCGGCAAAAGCGGCCGCAGAAATCCCCAACCCCAGGCCCGCAACCGCAAGGGCCCACACCAGTTTCATTCCCGCTTGCATCAGAAAGATCCTCCGCGGAATACGTTATCAGGACAGGCCGGAGCTTGGGGGAGCTTCAGGATTTGCGGCCGGATTCATCACGGCCTCAAGATCAGCACGGCGCGCTCCGGATCATCCAGAAACTCCGCAATGCGGATAGCCTGACCGCGGATCAACCGCTCTGCGGTGGATGTAGGGTAGTTGCAGCGACTCAGCCAGATGACTTTGGGCGGAGGACCTATTCTGGACCCCATCTCAAAGAAATCCATGTCGGCGGTGATAATGGCATAGCCGTTTTCTTTTACGAAATCCCACAGCACTGCGTCAGGCGTTTCCAGGAGACCAGGAACGCTGACATGAATGGATTGGGGAAACAGGTCAGAAATGCGTGCCGGCAGCCGACGAGAGAGGTTCTCATCAAAGAGCAGCTTCACAGGGCGATACGCCGTCCCATGCGGGCCGCAAACTCAAACACTGCAGGAAAATCCGCAGTTTCCAACTCAGGATAGTCTTCGAGAATCTGTTCCTGGCTGGCGCCAGTAGCCAGCCAACCGAGAACATCCCAGACCGTAATCCGCAAACCCCGAATGCACGGCTGCCCGGAACGCTTTCCGGGCTCGATTGTGATGCGGTCCTCCATCGTTCCCTCACCAAAATCATATCGCTTTCGACGGAAAACAGCGCGAAAGAATTTCAAACCGTCTCCGGTCGCAACAAATCCGCCATCGTCTCCCGGCGCCGGATGAGCCGCGCCTTCGCACCTTCCACCAGCACCTCTGCCGCGCGCGGCCGCGTGTTGTAGTTCGAGCTCTGCGCCATGCCGTAAGCGCCGGCGTCGAGCAAAGCAACCAGGTCGCCAGGTTCAACAGGAGCGAGCTTGCGGTCGCGCGCAAAAAAGTCTCCGGTTTCGCACACCGGGCCCACTACGTCGACGGTCCGTGGTCTTCCCACGCGCAGGCGCACCGGCACAATCTCGTGATGCGCCTGGTAGAGTGCAGGCCGAATCATGTCATTCATCGCCGCATCGGTAATGACAAAGGTCTTCTTGCCGTTGCGCTTGACCTGCAGAACGCGCGTAACCAGCGCGCCTGCTTGTGCTACAAGGAAGCGGCCCGGTTCGAGCAGCAACCGGCCTTCGAAGTCGCTTAATGATTTTTCAATTGCCGCAGCGTACTCCTCAACCTTCGCGGCTGCGTCGAAAATGCCGCCGTGATAGTCAATGCCCAGGCCGCCGCC
>DATKGE010000153.1:0-9129 GCA_035510955.1 Occallatibacter sp.
CACCGGCATTCCTTCTCCCACGGTGAAGATTCCGTTTGCCGTGGCGGCCACGTATGCGTTCTTCGAGGAGTGGATCACCGGGCGGATTCGAGGCAAGGAGCCGCGGGCCACGCTTGAAGAGGTGCGGATGGGGCGGAAGAAAATGTTTGCCTCGAGCGCCCGCGCCCAACAGGAACTCGACTTCAGGATTGTTCCTGTGTATCCGGCGATGCGCGCAGCAATTGAGTGGTTCCGGGCCAACGGCTACGCGCCGCAGGGCGGGTCATGACGCGCGTCGCCATCGTTGCCGCCATGCCTGGCGAGCTGAAGCCGCTGGTTCGCGATTGGCCGCATTCCGCCCGCGGGAATATTCGTTTCTGGGCCCAGCGCAACGAGGAGGAAGAGTGGATCGCAGCTTGTGCAGGAGCAGGCCAGTCCGCTGCTACCCGTGCGTTTGCGGGCATTGAAGATGGAGGTCCCATTGACCTGGTCTTTTCCATTGGTTGGGCCGGCGCGCTGAGCGAGGAAATTGCGACCGGAAGCGCACACAACGCCGCCGGAGTCATCGACGTGCGTACGGGAGAGCGCTTCCGTTGCGACGCTGGCGCCGGCGAGCGCTGGCTGGTGACCAGTCCAATCGTGGCCAACGAAGCCGAGAAGCGGCGGCTAGCCTCGGCTTACAAGGCGGACCTGGTCGACATGGAGGCGGCGGCCATTGCCCGGCTGGCGCAGATGCGCGGGATTCCGTTCTACTGCATCAAGGGCGTCAGCGACGGTTTCCACGACGCGCTGCCTGATTTCAACCGGTTTATCCGGTCCGACGGGCAGTTCGACATGGCCGGGATGGTACTTTTTTCGATTCTGAGGCCTTGGCACTGGCCCAGCCTCGTCCGGATGGGCGAGAATAGCAGCAAGGCTTCCCGGAGAATCAGGGAAGCACTGCTCGATTTCCTCGACGAAAGGGCTACGATCAAAGAGCGCAATGGCTACCCAAACCACAAACATTGAAGATCAGGCAGCATTTACGGATCAGGCAGGCAGGATTCCTGCCACCATGCGCGCCGTGGTTTATCGCGGCGTGAACGACATGCGCGTGGAGACGGTTCCGGTGCCCAAGATCGGGCCGGGCGAGCTGCTGGTGAAGGTGGCCACGTGCGGCATCTGCGGGACGGATCTGAAAAAGATTCACACCGGCTCGCACTCCGCGCCGCGCATTTTTGGGCATGAGATGGCGGGCACCATTGTTGCCACCGGCGCGGGCGTTGCGCGCTACGAAATCGGCGAGCGCGTGGTGGTGCACCATCACGTGCCCTGCGGCGACTGCTACTACTGCCGCAAGCAGACGCCCACCCAGTGCGAGCTCTACAAAAAGGTTGGCGTGACGGCGGGCTTTGAGCCCTCGGGCGGCGGGTTTGCCGAATACATCCGCGTGATGCACTGGATTGTCAAAGGACGCGGCGTGGTACGCATTCCTGACGGAGTGCCGTTTGAGCAGGCCGCGTTTGTCGAGCCGCTGAACACGGTGCTGAAGGGCGTGAAGCTGCTCAATCTGGCTGCGGATGACACCGTGCTGGTGATCGGCCAGGGGCCCATCGGGCTGATGCACGCAGCGCTGGCTCGCCGCACCGGCGCGCGCGTGCTGACCAGCGATCTGTACACGGAGCGGCACGCGATTGCAGCCCGCTTCGGCCTCAATGACCCCATCGATGCAGGCCGCGAGAATGTTGTCGAGCGCGTCTTCGCGATGACCGAGGGCCGCGGCGCGGATGCGGTGGTTCTTGCTGTCGGCGGCAACGCGCTGATCAAGACGGCAATGGATGCGGTGCGGCCAGGCGGGCGGGTGATGCTGTTCGCGCAGACGCAGCACGGAGAAGCAGCCATCGACCCAGGCGCAGTTTGCATGGACGAGAAGACGCTCATGGGGTCATACTCATCGTCGTTCGAGATTCTCGACGAGGTAACTTCGCTGGCGTTTGGCGGCTACCGCAACGGATTCGATTTGACACAATTGATCTCGCATCGTTATCCGCTGGAGCAAGCGGTGGAAGCGATCGAGGTGGCTTCGCACCCCAAGGCGGACTCGATGAAGATTATGCTTGAGCCTGTTGTTGGCGGGGGAGCAGAGTAGGGGCACTTGATGGCGACAACCATGAAGGCCGCAGTCCTCCACGGTCGGGAAGACATTCGCATCGAGCGTGTGCCGGTGCCTGAAGCGATGCCTGGTGAGCTGGTGGTGCGCGTGGGCGCGGCGCTGACGTGTGGGACCGACCTGAAAGTCTTTCGCCGAGGCTACCACGCGCGCATGATTGTTCCCCCGGCGCTGTTCGGACACGAGCTGGCGGGCACCGTGGTGCAGGCGGGCGAGGGCGTCGCGGACTTTGCTCCCGGCGACCGGGTGGTGGCGCTGAACTCCGCTCCCTGCGGACATTGCTTCTTCTGCGATCGCGGCCAGGAAAACCTGTGCGACGATCTGCTCTTCAACAACGGCGCCTATGCCGAGTTCATCCGCATCCCGGCGCGCATTGTCGCGAAGAATACGCTGCACGTTCCGGACCATGTACCTCTGGAACACGCGGCGCTGACCGAGCCGCTGGCCTGCGCGGTGCATGGGTTTGAAGATTCACGGCCGCGTCCAGGAGATACGGTTGCCGTGATCGGCGGCGGGCCGCTGGGCCTGATGATTCTGCACGTGGCGGCGCTGGCCGGCTGCGAGGCCATCGCCATTGTCAAGCACGACGGGCAGGTGGAAGCGGCGCGGCAGTTGGGCGCGGCCCACGTGGTGCAGACGACGAGCATTCGCAAGGCCATCAAGGAGACGCGCGCGCTGACGCCGAAGAATCGCGGCGTCGACATTGCCATTGAAGCTGTGGGCGTGCCGGACGCGTGGCAGGAGGCGGTGGAGCTGGTGCGCAAGGGTGGGTGCGTGAACTTCTTCGGCGGCTGCGCGGTGGGGACACACGTTACTCTCGACACCAATCGGATTCACTATAGCGACATCACGCTGCGCGCCACCTTTCATCACACGCCGGCCATCTGCCGCAAGGCACTTGAATTGATTGCCGGTGGAAGGTTCCAGGCACAGGCATTCATTACTGGGCACGCGCACCTTTACGAGCTCAACCGCGTCTTTGAGAAGCTGATGAACCGCAGCAGCGAGATCAAGACAGCCATTGTTCCCTGAGGTGAGGCAAAGCGATGAACTCGGCGATGGAGGAGAAAGCGAAGGCCGTTGCGGCGTTTATGGACCGCGTGCTGGGAATCGGTGCGCAGGAACCTGAAGCACTGGAACCTGCACCACCGACCCGGGAAGAGTTGCTGGCCCGCGGCTGGGCGGCACTGCCGGAGATCTATCGCATTCCCGATGTTGCTCCGACGCTCGAGGAAGCGCGGGCCTGGTGCAAGCATCTGGCTGAGACCCACTACGAAAACTTCCATGTGGCCACGTGGTTTCTACCCAAGGTGCTGCGGCCGCATTTCCACGCCATCTATGCCTACTGCCGCGTTTCCGACGATCTGGGCGATGAGGTGGGCGACGCGGCCGTGGCGCTGGCGCTGCTGGAGCAATGGGGAGAGGAGCTGGATGCGTGCTACGCCGGCCAAGCACGGCATCCGGTGTTTGTGGCGCTGGCGGAGACCATTCGCGAAGGTTCCATTCCCAAGGAACCGTTTGCCGATTTGCTGGTTGCGTTCCGCCAGGACCAGACGGTTACGCGCTACGCGACAGTGGAAGACGTGCTGGAGTATTGCCGCTACTCGGCGAGCCCGGTTGGCCGGCTGGTGTTGTATGCATGCGGCGAGGCCGATGAAGAAAAGTTCCGCCTGTCCGACGCGACTTGCTCGGCTTTGCAGTTGGCGAATTTCTGGCAGGATGTGCGCGAAGACTGGGCGCGCGGCCGAGTGTATCTGCCACAGAAGGACATGGAGTTTTATCGCGTCAGCGATGCGATCATTGGCGAAGGAATTGCAACGCCCGAGTTTCGCGCGCTGATGCATTGCGAAGTGAATTACACCCGCGATTTGTTTGAGCAGGGCCTGCCGCTGATCGGGATGGTCAATCGCGATCTGGCGCTCGATCTTGATCTGTTCAGCCGTGGAGGGTTGGAGATTCTGCGCGCCATCGAGCGCCGGGACTTCGACGTGCTGAGCGCGAGGCCGGCGATCTCGAAGGCGACCAAGGCGAGCCTTGCGCTGCGGGCCGGGACGGCCAAGTTGCTACCGTTTCTCAAGCTCGGCAGGAGCGGGCGGCGGCCAGAGCCGGTCGATTGAGTCAGGAATCCCAAGTGAGTGAACGCACGGCGGGCCCGATTGGAAATGCGGATACAGCCGGAGTGAGTGCGGCCTACGCAATGTGTCGCGCAATTGCCCGGCGTGAAGCAAAGAATTTCTACTACGCTTTTGTGGCGCTGCCCAAACCCAAACGAAACGCAATCTGCGCCGTCTACGCGTTCATGCGTCAGGCCGACGACCTGGTCGACGATGAGAGTCTTTCGCTCTCCGATCGGAGGGATAAGCTGGACGGGTGGATTGCGGAGTGGCGAGCTGCGAGCTTGGGCGGTCGAACGAGCGATCCGGTTTTTGTTGCGGTGCGCGACGCGACGGTGCGCTATCGAATTCCGTTGACGCTGCTGGATGAGCTGGTCGCCGGCGTTACGATGGATCTGGACTCGGCCGGCGGAAGCGCGCCGGATACTTACGCAACCTTTACCGATCTTTATCGATACTGCTATCTGGTGGCCTCGGTGGTGGGGCTGGTCTGCATCCGCATCTTCGGCTACACCGACCCACGCGCAGAGAAGCTTGCCGAGGAGACAGGCATTGCATTCCAGTTGACAAACATTCTGCGCGATGTGGCCGAGGATGCGGAGCGCAATCGCGTGTATCTGCCGCTTGAGGATTTGAAGGCGCATGGGATTGAACTCAATTCCGTGCGGCATCGAAAGAAGGGAACCGGGCCGACTGAAAATGCGAGGGAGCTGTTGAAAGAAATTGGTTGTCGAGCGGAGGAATACTATGCATCGGCGCAGGCTTTGATGCCGCTAATAGACAAAGAGAGCCGGCCGGCGTTGTGGGTGCTGGTGGAGATTTATCATGCGCTGCTCAAGCGGATCGAGCGCGCGGACTACGACGTGTTTTCGAGGCGCGCGAGCGTGCCGCTGATGCGGAAGCTCGCCATTCTGGTGATGGGTCTGGCGCGCATGGCGTGGGTTCGGGTGGTGGGTTGAATCGTGATGAGAACGGCGCATTCCCTCGGCGGCTAAAGCCGAGTTCTAATTAGCTCTCTTGCGGCACGGGACCCGGAGGGTACCCCGCCGTGCCCTTTCAAAGCACACATTGAAGGCAGGCTATTTTTCCCGGAGATGGAAGCGAGATTGAGCAACTCGGAACCGAATTCGGGCAAGACCGTCACCGTCATCGGCGGTGGCGTCGCGGGCATGAGCGTGGCGTGCGCGCTGGCCGAGGCTGGCTTCCGCGTGCGGCTGGCGGAGAGGCGTGGCTACCTGGGCGGTCGGGCTTCTTCGTATCTGCATCCGGGCGTGGGCGAGGTCATCGACAATTGCCAGCATGTGCTCTTCGGCTGCTGCACCAACCTGCAGGGCTTCTACAGGCGCATTGGCGTTGCGGATCGCATTCACTGGACCAGCGCGATGACCATGATCGAGCCGGGCGGGCGGCGGTCTGCGCTTGGTCCGTCGTTTCTGCCGGCGCCGCTGCACGGGCTGCCGAAGTTGATGGCGGCGCATGCGTTTACGTGGGCCGATAAACTTTCGCTGGCGCGCGCCTTCGCGGCTTTGATGAGGCCCATTGCGCAAGAGTCAACCGAGAGCCTTGGCGACTGGCTCAAACGGCACAGGCAGACGCGCGGCGCAGTGGATCGATTCTGGAGGCTGGTGATTGCCAGCGCGCTGAATGCGGAGATCGATGAGATTGCGCTGCCTTACGCAGCCAAGGTGATCCGCGAGCTGTTCATGAACTCTGCGTTCGCGGGCTCGATGGGTATGAGCACGGTGCCGCTGAGCGAACTTTATGCGCGCGTGACGCCGTTTCTCGAAGAGCACAGTGGGAGCGTGCTTTTGAATACGCACGTCGAGGGTGCGGACTGGGACGAGGAAACGTTGCAGTGGACAGTGAAGACGCGCAGTGGCGAAATGCTCTCGGATTTTGTAATGGTGGCTCTGCCGTTTGAAGGGATGGCGAAACTGCTGCCCGGCTTGCCGGCTGCGGACGGAGTTAATGCGTTGGCGGCGCAGATCGAGCGGCATGAACACTGGCCCATCTGCAGCGTGCATCTGTGGTTCGACCGCGAGATTACGGAGCTGGAACATGCGGTGCTGCTGGACCGCGAGATTCACTGGATGTATAACCAGTCGCGGCTGCAAGGGCGCGGCGGCAACTACATTGAATTGGTGGTGAGTGCGACACGTGCGTTTGCCGCGCTGCCGCGCGAGGCAGCCATCGATCAGGCTCTGCGCGAGCTGGCGGAATTCTTTCCGCGCGTGAAGGAAGCGAAGCTGGAAAAAGTTGCGCTGGTCAAAGAGGTTCGCGCAACGTTTGGCGTGCCGCCAGGGATCGATGCGTCGCGGCCGGGGGCGATTTCGCCGTGGCCGAATCTCTTTCTCGCCGGCGACTGGGTGCAGACAGGTTGGCCTTCGACGATGGAGAGTGGGGCGCGGAGCGGGCACCTTGCGGCGGAGGCGGTGTGCACGGCGGTGTGGTCGCCGCGCAGGATTCTCGAAGCGGATTTGAAGCCGACGGGGCTGATGCGGCTGCTCGCATAAATGGCATGAGAATTATCCAGAACAAGCTGGATCGGGGAAGGCTGCCTGGGATGGGACAAATACAGCAAATCAGCACCGCTTCGCGGAGCTAGCAAGTTAGCAAGTCAGCGGGTAGAGTGGACATGCGAGCCTTTGTGGCAAGCGTATTGAGGTTCGTGACCTGGGTTTTGTCAGTGGGCGAGAAAATAGACACCGATGCAGACGAGGACGGCGGCGGTCCAGCGGCGGCGGTCTACGTTCTCTTTGAGGAAGATTTTGCCGGCGATGGCGTTGGTGACTAAGGTCAGGGAGGCAGCGGCTGGAGCGACCAGGCTCAGGTTCAGATGATTGAGGGCGAAGAGCAGCGAGAAAAATGCAAGCGCTAGAAAACCGACGCCGGCGAAGAAAAGCGGACTGGTGATGACGGCGCGGATGGCGCCCTTGAGGCGGGAGTGGGCGCGGATGTCGTCCAGGTCTCCGATCGATTTCATGGCCGCTGCGGTGAGGACTTCGCCGACGGTTGAGCAGAGGACGACGCAGGCGATCATGGCTGTTGCGGCCCAGAATCCTGGAGCGGAGACAGGAAGGTTCATCGGACCTGCTCCTTTTCCAATCCGGATTCGGCGGTTAGGGCATGAGGCGGAGCTTCAGGGGCGGGCGGCACTGTTGCGGAATCGATGGCCAGGGGTTGCACGGTGAGGGATGGGCCGTGCGCCACAAAGCCGACGCCTACGGTGATGAGCACCACGCCGAGCCAGCGTTGCCAGGAGATGGCCTCGTGCAGCCAGAAGCGGGCGAAGAGGGCTACGATGACGTTGCCGAATGCTGTGGCGGGGAGGACGAAGGTGAGATCGGCCCAGGAGAGCGCGGTGAGATAGCTGGCGAAGAAGCCGATGAGCAGCGCGATGCCGAGGGCGATCCAGGGCGTGAAGACGGCGGCGATGAGCGTTATTGGATGTGTGAGAGAAATGGCCGGCAGGGTGGTCATGCCGCGCGAGAGGCAGGTATCTCCGAGCGGGGCTGAGAGGGCGACCAGGCCCAGGATCGTGTATTGGCGCGGCGATAGGTTGTGGTGAGCCATCTTGTTTTGGATGAATGCGGGCGGAATTGGTTCCTGGTTTCCCACCCTAGCGACAAAAACAAATACGTTGCGAAGGTGGGGCACCCGGCCCTCAATTACGAAATGCAGGTCCTTCGACTCCGCTGAAGAACGCTTCGCTCAGGACGACAGTTCATTCGGCGCGCAATCGTTTCGTGGAGCTTAGTTCGAACGCATCCTAGAAAGAGAAAGAGGGCGGCCGCTGGTGCGCCGCCCTCGGTTGGTGCTGAATGCGCCGCGATTATGCACCGGCTTTGGCGGGCGTGTTGGGGTTGGCCTGCTGGGCGCGCGTGGCCTTGACCATCTTGTTGCGTTGCGCGCGCAGCTTGAGGAAGGCTTTAGCCTCGACGTAGAGCCGAGGCAGATCGCGGTTCATCATCGCTTTCCATACCACGCGGAATGCGGCCTTGGGGCGGAAATAGTATTCGTCGTAGAAGCGGTGCACCATCTCCATCACGTAGTCGGTAGGCAGGCCGGGGTACTCGATGTGCGCCATCTGGTGGCCACCTTCGTCCATCATGGCCTGGGTGTTGACGATGAATCCGTTGGCCTTGGCGTAGTCGTAGAACTCGGTGCCGGGATAAGCGTGAGCGATCGAGACCTGAATGGTTTCGCAATCCAGCGACTTGGCGAAGTTGATGGTGTTGCGGATCGACTCCCTGGTTTCGCCGGGCAGGCCGAGGATGAAGTCGGCGTGGATGGTGAGGCCGAGGGAATGGCAGTCCTTGGCGAACTGGCGGGCACGCTCGACGGTGGCGCCCTTCTTGATGTTCTTGAGGATCTGCGGGTCGCCGGACTCGAAGCCCACGATGAGCAGGCGGCAGCCGGCTTCCTTCATGGCCTTGAGGGTTTCGTATTCGGTGGTGACGCGCGAGGTGCAACTCCAGGTGAGGCCGAGGGGCTTGAGCTTGGAGCAGAGCTCGATGGTGCGCACCTTCTGGATGTTGAAGGTGTCGTCGTCGAAGAAGAACTCCTTCACTTCAGGGAAGTTCTCTTTCGCCCATTTAAGCTCTGCCGCCACATCATCGGTAGACCGCTTGCGCCATGCGTGACCGCTGAGCGTCTGCGGCCACAGGCAGAAGGTGCATTGCGCCGGGCAGCCGCGCGTGGAGTAAAGCGCGATGTAGGGATGCAGCAGGAATGGGACGTTGTACCTGGTCACGTCCATGTCGCGCTTGTAGATTTTGGTGGCCCAGGGCATGGCGTCCAGGTCTTCGATCTGCGGGCGGTCAGGGTTGTGAACCACCTTCCCTTCGACTTTGTAGCTGATGCCGAGGATCTCGTTGAGGGGCTTGC
>DATKGE010000154.1:0-3535 GCA_035510955.1 Occallatibacter sp.
CTCTGGAGATTGGCCCTTTGTTCTGTAAAGTGGCGGAGCCGGGAGCCCGCGACCTACCGGCGAAGATTTCTCTGGACATTTCCGAAGCATTTCTGTAAATTGAGCATGGGGGCCTGCAACCGGCAGGTGACGCATCATGCCAGTGACCATCGGTGGGGGTCTGAAGTTCTGCGGTCGGGAGTTGCAGCCGGGGGATCTCGATCTGATCCGGCAGACTACGCGCGACTTTTCGGCGCTCAGTCTGACGGAACTCGCGCACACGGTTTGCGAACTGCTGGCGTGGCGCCGGCCAAACGGAGGTCTGAAGAGCCGGGAATGTTTTCTGTTCTTGCAGGCCTTGCACCAGCGTGGGTGGCTGCCTTGGTTGTCAGTTCCGCCGCGGAAGTTGCGTCCGCGTGTAGCCGAGTGGGACCAGCACAGCGATGCGCAGGCTGCGGTTACCGGATCCATCGGCGATTACCTTCCGGCGCAATTGCAGTTGCTCGACGGTCGCGATGACCGCCGTCTGTTTCGGCAGTACCTGCAGCGCTACCACTACCTCGGCTACAAGGTGCCCGTCGGAGCGCAACTCCGGTATTTCGTGCGCTCCCCCCAACCACCCGGCGACGTGCTGGCCTGCCTGCTGTTCACCAGCGCCGCCTGGAAAATGGCGCCGCGGGACGCCCACATCGGTTGGAGTCCAACAGCCCGCCAAGCCAACCTGCCGTTGGTCGTCAACCACAGCCGCTTTCTGATTCTGCCTTGGGTGCGCGTGCCGAACCTAGCCAGTCATATCCTGGCGCGGGCGGCGCGGCAAATACCCCTGGATTGGTGGGCCGCTTACCGCGCGCGGCCGGTGCTGTTAGAAACGCTGGTGGATGCCACCCGTTATCACGGCGGATGTTACCGCGCGGCCAACTGGGTCGAGGCGGGCCTCACCCAGGGCCGCGGCCGCATGGATCGCAGCGGCAAAGCCCAAGGCGTACGCAAGCACATCTTCCTGTTTCCACTGCACCGCCATTGGCGAGAGTGCTTGTGCGATCCGTCCCCATCCCCTACCAGGAGTAACCCATGAATCTGCTGGAAACCTTCGACAGCCTGCTGCAAGAATGGCGCCCCCAATTTTTGCAGAAGCGCACTTTCGAGCGCGCCCGCCGGCTCACGCTCGGCCTGCTGCTCTGCCTGCGTCTGCATCTGACTTCCCGGGCCATCTGCGCCACCGGGCGCCAGTTTGTGGATTGGAGTGCCGATTATCGTCTCAGCTCGCGCCGGGTGTGGAATCCCCAGCGGCTCTTCGATCCGGTCTTTGACCATCTGCCAGCCTTGCTGCCTGCGCCCGGATCGCCGGTGATCGCCGCCCTGGACGACACCCTCTGCAAGAAGACCGGCCGGCATATTCCGGGGGTGAGCATGGCGCGCGATCCGATGTCGCCGCCTTTCCACGTCAATCTCTGCTACGGGCTGCGTTTCGTGCAGGTGTCGTTGCTGGTCAGTCCGGTGGAATCGCCGGGGGCGGCCCGCGCCTTGCCGGTGCGCTTCGACTTGGCGCCGCCGGCGATCAAGCCGAAGAAGAATGCCGCGGCGGAAATGCGGGAAGCCTATAAAAAGGAGAAGAAGCTACGCGCCCTGCCGTTGGCCGGCTTGGCGGCCATGGGCAGCGTGCGGCAGAGTTTGGATGAGCGCCCCGAAACGGCCTTGCGGCAGTTGATCGTCAGCGGCGACGGCAGCTATACCAATAAATCCGTGCTGCGCCATCTGCCGCCGCGGACCACCTTCATCGGGCGGATTCGCAAAGATGCCAAGCTGCACTTGCCGTTGCCGGAGGGTGCCGGCGCGGTCGGTCGGCCGCGCCTCTATGGTCCGCAGGCACCCACCCCGGAGCAGATCCTGGCAGACGATTCCATTCCCGTGGTGAAAGTCCGTTGCTTCGCCGCCGGGGAGTTGCGCGAGATTCCCGTCAAAGTTTATGGCCCGGTGTATTGGCGCAAGGCTGGCGTGGACGTGCCGCTGTTGTTGGTGGTGATCAAGCCGCTGGGCTATCGTTTGCGGGTGGGCTCCAAGCTGCTGTACCGCCAGCCTGCCTTTCTCATCTGCACCGATGTGCATCTGGATCTGCAGTTATTGGTGCAATCCTACATCCAGCGCTGGGAGATTGAGTGCAACCACCGCGATGAAAAATCCCTGCTGGGCGTGGCGCAGGGGCAGGTGCGCAGTCCCTTGGCCGTGAGCCGCTTGCCGCAGTTGCAAGTGGCCGCTTATAGTCTGCTGCTGCTGGCCTCCCTGCTCTGTTCCGGTTTCCAGCGCACGGCCGATTACCTGCCGCTGCCGCAGTGGCGGCACCAGGGGGCGCGGCCCTCGTTGTTGGATCTTCTCAATCTACTGCGCCAACAGATTTCTGCGCGGGGAGTGGACGCGCCCATGTTGAATTTCGATGAGTTCGCATCTGCCGCGACCCCTCCGGACGTGAAGGCCTCGAAACTCCCGCTGGCCCCCGAGACGCTTGTCACGCTTGCGGCCTGAGCTTCCTTAATGCCCTCCCTGCTCACTGGGCTGACTCTCGGAAATGGCCAATCTCCAGCGGCGAGCGAAGCTCGCCCAAACGGCGGCCTCGCAGGCCGCCTGCTCGTGCTATGGTTTGGTATGATTCCCGCATCGCCGCGATCCCGCACAATTCTATGAAAATCGGCATCGATCTCGGCACCACCAACTCCGCCCTCGCCTACATCGACGAACGCGAAGCCGAAGATCGCGACTTCCCCCCCATTCACATCTTTGAAACGCCCCAACTGGTCGCCCCCGGCCGCACCGAGCCGCGCCGCACCCTGCCTTCGTTTCTCTTCCTCGAAGACGGCCAACCCGTGGGCGTCTATGCGCGCGAGCAGGGCGCGCTGGTTCCCACCAAGCTGGTGCACTCCGCCAAATCCTGGCTATCCAATCCCGACGTGGACCGCACTGCCAAAATCCTCCCGTGGGATTCGCCCGAGACCGGCCGCGTGCTCTCGCCCGTCGAAGTCTCCTCGCGCTACATCGCCGCTTTCCGCGAAGCCTGGGATCGGGCCAAGCAGCTTCCGCTCGCCGACCAGGATATCGTCCTCACCGTGCCCGCCTCCTTCGACGAGGAGGCTCGCGAGCTCACCGTCATGGCCGCCGTCGAGGCCGGCCTGCCCAAGCTGACGCTGCTCGAAGAGCCGGCCGCCGCCTTCTATTCCTGGATCGCCAACAACCTCGCCCAATCCCGCAAGCTGCTTTACGATGGCCAGATCGTGCTGATCTGCGATGTGGGCGGCGGCACCAGCGACTTCAGCCTGATTCGTGTCGAGCGCCAGGGCGATCTGGTCAACTTCACCCGCACAGCCGTGGGCAAGCACCTGCTGCTGGGCGGCGATAACCTCGATCTCACCATTGCCTGGCTGGTGGAAACCAAGCTCGCCGTGCCGCTCTCCATCCGCCAGCGCAGCGGCCTGCGCCGCCAATGCACCAATGCCAAGGAGCGGCTGCTCTCCGATCCAAATCTCAAGAGCGTCGAAATCACCGTCCTCGGCAGCGGCTCCGCGTT
>DATKGE010000155.1:0-6422 GCA_035510955.1 Occallatibacter sp.
AGGGAGGGGGCCCAATCCCACCGGCATAGCTGCGCTCAATTGCACAGCCCCGACTAGGAGCCCCTCGCGAGTGGGATCGTCGGGGTCTGGTTTGGTGACACGCAGACGCGCTGAACTCGCTCTATGAAGCATTGAGTCGTCTGAGAGCACACCGACCGCACCAGCAGTCTCCTAGCCATCTAAAGCGCGTCTGTGGACTCGCCCCACTGTCTGGGCTCGGTCGCACCCCAAATTTAGTTATGTTTTCTCGCTAAAGCCCAAACTCAGGGTATCGAGCGATACACTGGGTTTTTGATGAGGCGTTTACGCAAGCTGCTGACTCCATTTTAGTTAGGTTTTTTCGCTGCCAGCTCGGTACTGGTGTCCCCCAGAGAGACTAAACCCTAAGAATCCCGAAGTAGACGGATGGGCAAAAATGCTCGGAACCCTTGTTTTCATTGGGGTTTTTGAAGAATTTGCTTGACAATGTAACAAAAGAACATGGTCTCCGTCAGTGTACAATCCGGGGAGTGATTACGGGCTTTCAAGGCTGGACTGTTGGCCAATCAAAACGTGTAGGTGCGGGCGGCAGCGGCCTGTGCATCGCTGCGCTTATCCTGCTGCTGCAATGGAGCGGATTCGCTTTTTCGCAAAAGGCTCATCGCTCGCCGCCGGGCGCTGTGCACTCGGCCAGCCTCAGGTTCATGAGGAAAGACGGCAGCTGCGTGGATGGGCCGATCTCGAAGATCGATCCGAAGTCCGTTACGATTACGCAGTCTGCTCAGCCGCCGGTCTCGATTCAGCGCAATGATTTGCTCCAAGTGAGCCAGGGGGATGCGCTGGTGTTCAGCGCGCGAAGTTCATGGGCGGACGTGGAAGCGCTTCATTTGCTGCCGCGTGAAGCATTCTCGATCAGGCTCCACAACGGAAAAACGATCAAGGACAGCCCGTTGCGCGTGACTGCGGACGGCATGGTTTTCAAGCGTTACCTGTGGATGACGAAGCGGATTGGCAAGGACCAGATTGTTACGGTGGATTATTTGCGCATGAAGCCGGAATCGGATGCGTTCGACTACTTTGCGCAGGAAGCGCCGGCGCTGCTGTTCTTTTATCCGGAGTTTTACGATCGGCTGGCCGGGCTTGAGGGGCGGATTCCTGTGCGTCTCTACGACGCGGTGCGGCCGGAGGAGGATGCACCACTCAAATGTTTGCAGCATTAACTGTTCGCCCGGCGATCAAGGGCATTTTCCCCCACCGGCAAAAGCCACTTTGATCTGCGAACCTCAATGTACGGGCTGAAGACCGTACCCTTCAAGTGTTGACTCCCTCCATCGGCATTGTCACCTTATGAATGATTCCTCATCGAGCTCTCCAACACTCGAACGGCGCATCGGCCTGCGGTCGGCTGTGCTGTTCAACATGCTGGAGATGATCGGGGTGGGGCCGTTCATTACGCTCCCCCTGGTGATTGCGGCGGCGGGGTTCCGGTTGAGCGTTTGGGCGTGGGCCCTGGGCGCGGTCATTGCGGTGGCCGATGGGCTGGTTTGGGCCGAGCTGGGTGCGGCGTTTCCGCGCGCAGGCGGGTCGTATGCGTTTTTGCGCGAAATCTATGGGCCCCAGCGCGCGGGCAACTGGCTGAGCTTTCTCTATGTGTGGCAGTTGAGCTTTTCCGCGCCCTTGTCGATTGCTTCAGGATGCATTGGTCTGTCGAGTTTTCTCGGAGTCTTCTGGCCGCGAATCGACAGCGCGCCATTCGCAGCTCACCCGGCGCTGCACTATGCCAACCTGGCGGCCGCTGCCGTTTGCCTGTTCGTCACATGGATGCTCTATCGCCGCCTCAGCATCGTGACTGGAATGGCCTGGGTGCTCTTCGTGGGAGTGATGGCGGCGATTGCGGGTGTGATTGTCTCCGGGTTCGCTCAAGCGTCTGCGCTGGGCGGCTGGCACATGCCCGCTGCGCCTGCACTGTCGGCAGTCGGCGGGCTCAGGGCCGCAGTAAACGGCCTGGCGCAGGGCACACTGCTGGCCACATATTGCTACTGGGGCTACTACAACATCACTTTTCTGGGCAGCGAGGTGAAGCAGCCGGAAAAGACCATTCCGCGCGCCATTTTGCTGTCGGTGATGTTTGTTGCTGCGTTTTACGTGGTCATGAACCTGGCGGTGTTGCCATCGCTTGGCAGCGCCGCGGCACATACCTCTGAGAGCGCCGTGGTGCGCGTGCGACTGGTGGCCGATATTGCGCGCGCGGCCTTTGGCGGGTGGGCCGGGTACACGATTGCCGCGCTGGTGGTGTGGACCGCGTTTTCCAGCGTATTTTCGCTGCTGCTGGGCTACTCGCGGGTGCCCTACGCGGCGGCGCGGGATGGGAACTACTTTGGCTTTCTCGCGGCAGTTCATCCGCGGCATGGGATTCCGCATCGTTCCCTCGTCGCGCTGGGAGTGGTTGCGGCTGGGTTCTGCTTCCTCACACTGACGCAGGTAATCACGCTGCTGGTGATTACGCGGATTGTGCTGCAGTTCTTTTTGCAGCACATCGGCGTGATGCTGCTGCGGGCGCAGCGGCCATGGCTGGAGCGGCCGTTCAAAATGCCATGGTATCCGCTGCCGCCGCTGGTGGCGATGGCGGGATTTGCATTCATGCTGGTGAACCGGAACAGCGCGCTGAAGGGGCTGGCAGTGGCAGCGGGCATTGGAGCGAGCGGAACGCTGATTTATTTGTGGCGGGCCAAGAGGATGAGGCAGTGGCCGTTTGCGGGGCCGGATGAGGCAGCGGGCCAGCGCGCGGTCAAGTCCACCACTGAGTAATTCATTGAAGCTCGTGATGCGATAGGTTTTGGTGGGATGCAATCCGGATTGCCGGCTTCGGACGTATCTTGTAACGTGGGGGCGGTCCGGCGTGTCTAATTAAATGAGAGCTGAAGATTTCCCCCTTCGAGGTCAAAGTCATGCTGATCAAAAAACCTGCCGATATTCCATCTTTGGAGATTACGCCGCGCAGCGGATACGAGTGGTATATGAACCGCAGGAAGTTTTTGCTAGGAGCCGCATCGAGCGTTGCGGCAGCAGGCTCGGCGGCGCTGGGCGCGGAGCGGGTGGCGGAGTTCGTCGAGCCGCGCGTCAATGTTCGGGCTGCGGCGCTTGAGGAGACCAAACTGGCTACGGTGAAGAGTCCGCTTTCGACGACGGGCGAGGACCTGACCAGCCTGAACGATATTACGCACTACAACAACTTCTACGAGTTCGGCGTGAACAAGGACGACCCGGCGAAGAATGCCGGCGCGTTGCCGACGCGGCCCTGGACAGTGAAGGTAGACGGCAAGGTCAAGACGCCGAAGACCTTCGACATTGAAGCGCTCTTGAAGCTGCGTCCGCTGGAGGACCGCATCTATCGCCATCGCTGCGTCGAGGCCTGGAGCATGGTGATTCCGTGGGTGGGTTACTCGCTGTCGGAGTTCATCAATCAATGCGATCCGCTGCCCTCGGCGAAGTATGTGCAGTTTCTTTCTTACTGGGACAAGCACGTGGAGAAGTGGGGAGAAAGCCAGAACATTTTCTGGCCGTACTCCGAGGGGCTGCGCATGGATGAGGCCATGCATCCACTCGCACTGTTGACGTTTGGTCTTTACGGCGAGGTCCTTCCCAATCAGGATGGAGCGCCGGTGCGTATCGTAGTGCCGTGGAAGTATGGCTTCAAGTCGGCCAAGTCAATTGTCGAGGTGCGCTTTCTGGACAAGATGCCGCCGACCACGTGGAACCAGCAGGCGCCGAATGAGTATGGATTCTATTCGAACGTGAATCCGAATGTGGACCATCCGCGCTGGAGCCAGAAGATAGAGCGGCGGATCGGGCTCCCCTTCTATGCGCAACGACGGACGACGCTGATGTTCAACGGGTATGCGGACCAGGTGGCATCGCTGTATAAGGGGATGAATCTGCGGGATAACTATTGAGGGCAGGGAACAGGGACTCAGGGACGAGTTAGCGCGCAAGGGCGGAGAACGAATGGCACAGGCCATGGATGCAGAAAGGCAACTCGCCACCTTCATCGCGAAGTTTAACGATGAGGTTGGCTCGCTGGCTGAGGCAATTCTCGGCGAGATGCACCGTTTGTATCCGACAGCTCTTGAGCTTGTATATGACAACTACAACGCGCTGGCAATCGGCTTTGGTCCCACCGAGCGGGCATCTGAAGCAATCTTCTCTATCGCATTGTTTCCGCGATGGGTAAGTCTGTTTTTTCTGCAGGCGAAAGGGCTGTCCGATTCCGGCAAGATATTGCGCGGCAGCGGAAGCGTGGCGAGGCACATTGTTCTTCCATCGCCGGACATGCTGCACGACCCACTTGTTCAAGATCTTATGAAGGAGGCGACGGCGAGAGCGAAGGTGCCTTTCGATTCCAATGGGGCGCACCGGCTGATCATCAAGTCCATCTCGGCGACGCAGCGGACGCGCCGCCCCGCAGCCGAGCGCGCTATCCGTGTTGCGCCTCCAGAAAAGAAAAGCAAGGGGAAGAAGGCGCAGACCGGCGCGAAACAAAAATGAAACGATCGACTCTTATTCTGCTGAAGACTCTGACCTGGATAGCTTGCCTTGGTCCGGCCGGGCTGCTGACTTACCAGGCAGTGACGAATACGCTTGGGCCCGATCCTACGGCTAACATCGAGCTAACTACGGGCTATAACACGCTGCTGCTGCTGATTCTTTCGCTGGCTGTAACTCCGCTGCGGAAGTTAGTGCCGCAGCTAAGTTGGCTGATCAAGTTCCGCAGGCTTCTGGGGCTGTTTGCGTTCTTCTATGGAACGGTGCACATGCTCGCGTATGTTGCGCTTTACGCGGGGTTCGACGTGAAGACTATGCTGGACGATATCGCCAAGCGTAAGTTCATCACCATCGGTGTGGCGGCGTGGTTGCTGCTGGTGCCGCTGGCGCTGACGTCGACCAACTGGGCAATCCGCAAGCTGGGCGGAAAGAACTGGAACCGGCTGCACAAGCTGGTGTATGTTGCGGCGGTGTGCGGCGTGATTCATTACTGGTGGCAGGTAAAGCCGGGCGTGCTTAGCCCGATGCGTCTGACTTTGGTGCTGGCGGCATTGCTGCTGGCAAGGCCGGTGCTGGGCTGGTGGCAGCGGCGCAGGGTCAGGGCGGCTACGGCTTGATTTCGGGAATGACTCAGTGTGCGAAAGAAAAACACGACAATAAAAAGCCATAGAAATGTAGCCTATAAAGTGCTTTAGATAGGTGAACCTATCCCACCCCTTCGCCTTAGGGCCGGCTTTAGCGACAAAAAACGTCGCGAATGCAGGGCCTCCGGATTTGTGGCGCGGCGAGAACGGGTTATTCGAATTGCAGGAAAGTTTGCGCGACGGGATTGAAGCTCTTGCGGTGCAGCGGCGTGGGGCCGAGGCGGGCAAGCGCGGCAAGGTGCTCGGGGCAGCCGTATCCCTTGTGGCTGGCAAGGCCGTAGCCGGGGAACTGTCTGTCAAGCTCGACCAGCAGGCGGTCGCGGTGGACTTTGGCCAGCACGCTGGCGGCGGCGATCGAGAGGCTGATCGAGTCGCCCTGGATGACCGGCTGCTGGGGGCAGTCCCAGTCGATGGTGTCGATGCCGTCGATGAGCAGGTAATCGGGGCTCAGCGCGAGCTGCTCGACAGCCAGCCGCATGGCCAGCAGCGATGCGCGGCGGATGTTGATGCGGTCGATGGTCTCCACATCGACGGCGGCGATGGCCCAGGCCACGGCATTGGCGCGAATCAGAATTTCGAACTCATCGCGCTTCCTTTCGGAGAGCTTTTTCGAGTCGGTAAGGCCATCGATCCGGCAGCGCGGCGCGAGAATTACGGCGGCGGCGACAACCGGGCCAAAAAGCGGTCCGCGGCCAACCTCGTCCAGTCCGGCAATGCGCATCGCGCCCTGCCTGCGCGCCGCATTCTCGTGCTTCCAACCGCAAACCGGAACCTTGGACATGGGTCCAGTATAAGAACAATGGGCTCAGATGGGGATTGTTGAATTCCGGTCGTAGTGGCGGAAAAGGGCGCAGCGGTGGGTTCGGGAGTTGAGAGGCAAATCCAAGAAGAAAAACCCCGGCCGCGAAACCGGGGGTCCTGCCATGGAGAGAAATTGGTACGAAGAGAAATTGGGGAAGCTTGCCTGGGCGCTGGACTTTTACGCGCGGACTTTGCCTGTAACGCGATCCACTTCCTTGAGGCGGGCGGCCTTGCCGCGCAGTCCGCGGATGTAGAACAGCTTGGCGCGGCGAACCTTGTAGCTGCGGATCTTCTCGATCTTGTCGATGACCTTGGAGTTGAAGGGAAAGATGCGCTCGACGCCCTGGCCGAAGCTCATTTTGCGGACGGTGAAGGTGCCCTGGGGGCCGCGATTGATCGCGATGACCAGGCCCTCAAAGGCCTGCAAACGCTCCTTATCGCCTTCCTTGATCCTTC
>DATKGE010000156.1:0-3037 GCA_035510955.1 Occallatibacter sp.
GCGCTGCTGGCCTCGGGCAGCCTCAACCACTCCTACCCGCACTGCTGGCGCTGCCACAATCCGGTCATCTTCCGCGCCACCGAGCAGTGGTTCATCGGTCTCGAAACTCAGGTCGAGCGCGAGGACGGCTCCAAGACCACCTTTCGCCAACTGTCCATCGAAGAGATCGACAAAGTGGTCTGGGACCCCGGCTGGGGCAAGGAACGCATCACCAACATGATCGCCACGCGCCCCGACTGGTGCATCAGCCGCCAGCGCATCTGGGGCGTGCCCATCGCGGTGTTCCTCTGCGAAGGCTGCAATCAGCCGGTGATGGATGCTGCGCTGAACCGCAAAATCGTGGACCTGTTTGACCGCGAAGGCGCAGAGGCCTGGCACAGCGCGGCCACCGACGGCCTTTTGCCCGCCGGAACAGCCTGCGCGCAATGCGGCGGCAAGACATTTCGCAAGGAGACCGACATTCTCGACGTCTGGTTCGACTCCGGCACAAGCTGGTTCGCTGTGGCCGAGTCCGACCCCGACCTCAAAGACGCCTACACCTCCTTCCAGAACAACGAAGGTGTGCCGGTGCTCTACCTCGAAGGCGGCGATCAGCACCGCGGCTGGTTCCATTCGTCTCTGCTCACCTCGGTCGCCCTGCGCGGCCGCGCGCCTTATTCGCACGTTGCCACAGCAGGCTGGACCCTCGACGAGCAAGGCCGGGCAATGAGCAAATCCCTCGGCAACGGCGTCGATCCCGTCGATATCGCCAACCGCCTGGGCGGCGAAATCGTCCGTCTCTGGGTCGCGTCCATCGATTTCAGAGAGGACATGGCCGCCAGCGAAAACCTTATGCAGCGCTGCGCCGACATCTATCGCAAACTGCGCAACACCTTCAAAATTCTGCTCGGCAACCTGCATGGATTTGTGCCCGCCCGCGACCAGGTTCCCGAAGCGGAGCTGACTCCGCTCGATCGCTACATGCTGGCCCGCACCCGTGAGCTCACCGAAAAGGTGCGCGACTGGTACGCAGCCTTCGAGTTCCATCGCGTCTATCACGCCGTCAACGAGTTCGCAATCGTTGACCTGAGTTCGTTCTACATCGACGTGCTCAAGGACCGCATGTACACCTTCGCGCCCACCAGCCACGCGCGCCGCTCCGCGCAGACTGTTCTGTGGAAGATCACCGAAACTCTCGCTCGCCTGGTTGCGCCCATCCTCAGCTTCACCGCCGACGAGGTGTGGGATTACCTGCCCGCCGTCGAAGGCCGCGAAGCCAGCGTGCATCTCGCGCAGTTTCCCCAGCCCGGAGAGATTTTCTCCGAGGACCCTGCCCCGGTGCTTAATGAGTGGAGAAGCATCCTTTCGATTCGCGAACACGCATTGCGAGCGCTAGAGGACGCGCGGCAAGCCAAGCGCATCGGCAAGGGCTTGGAGGCAGAGTTGCAAATTGCTACATGGGGCGACGGACTCGCATTGCTTAAAAGGCACGCAGAAGGACTGAAGGAAATCCTCAATGTCTCAAGAGTAATCGCTGTCGAAGGCGACAAGCTTGAGGTCACAGCCCTACCTGCCAGCGGCCACAAGTGCGCCCGCTGCTGGAACTTCATGCCGGAAGTTTCGAACTACGGCATCTGGCAAAATGTCTGCATCCGCTGCCAGGCCGCGCTCACCGAGATGGGCATCAAGCCGCCCCACGTCGTTACGGAAGAGGCCGCCCAGTGAACGGTTCTTTCCCGCGCCGGTTGCCCTGGCTGCTGTTCATCTCTGCGGCCATCCTCAGCCTCGACCGCCTCACCAAAATGTGGGTCGAAAGCCACATCCCCCTCGGCGGCGCAATCCCGGTCATTCCGCGCATTCTCCGTATCACCCACTGGACCAACGAGGGCGCAGCCTTTTCGCTCTTCGCCCAGTCCACCTCGCCGCATCTGGTTCGCTGGGTGCTGGTCGGCTTTTCGCTCCTCGCCGCGCTGGTCGTCCTCGTCGCCCTGTTTCGCCTCGGAGACCGATTCACCCTCACCACCTTTGCCCTTGCTCTGGTCCTTGCCGGAGCTCTCGGCAACGTGCACGACCGCATCCTTTACGGCTCTGTCGTCGACTTCATCGAAGTCCACATCTTCACCTACCATTGGCCCGACTTCAACGTAGCTGACAGCTCCATCGTCACCGGCGCGTGTCTGCTGCTGCTCGATTCCCTGCTGCCGAAGAAAGCAGTTGCCACCGAAGACCCGTCATCCTGAGCGCAATCAATAGTCTGTCATTCTGAGCGACCGGAGCGAAGCGCAGGGAGTCGAAGGACCTGCGGTTCCGTTCGTCCCCAGCACAAACCTCCGTGCCCCATCTTTGCGACTTTTTCCTGTCGCAAAGGCGGGAAACCACGAAAGCGTGCCGGACCATTGGCCGCTCCATGGAACCCGCCATCATCCCGCTGCGTACCCCATCCAGCCAGTTCCCTGTCCTACAATGACAAAGGCGCACAAGTCCTGCCGGGTATGACGCCAGACCGCAGGCGCACTCCTAAGCCAAGAACCAATTCCCATCGGCATGATTCCATCACCCCAACGTCACTCTTGAGGTCTGCATGAAGTTTGCTTGTATCCCCCAATCATCGCGCGCGGTCTTCGCAACCGCGTTGCTCTGTCTTCTCGTTGTCGCCGCCCGCCCCGTCCACGCCCAGCGCCTGGCCAATACGGTCATTCCCGAGCACTACACACTCCGGCTGACCCCCGACCTTAAGGCCGCCACTTTTTCCGGCGTTGAGACCATCGAAGTCACCCTCGCCGAGCCGACGAGCGCGATCACGCTCAACTCCGCCGAGATCGCCTTTCAGTCCGTCACCATCACCGCCATCGGCAAACACCAGACCGCCGCGATCAGCTCCGACGTTGAAAAGGAGCAGACCACCTTCACCGTTCCTGACCCACTGCCCGCCGGCAAGGCCGCCATCGCCATTGCTTACACCGGCATTCTCAACGACAAGCTGCGCGGCTTCTATCTCTCTAAAACCGCCAAGCGCAACTACGCCGTCACGCAGTTTGAATCCACCGATGCGCGCCGC
>DATKGE010000157.1:0-5274 GCA_035510955.1 Occallatibacter sp.
TTCTGGCTCGAAGGGAGCAGCTCGTTTCGCGCCAGGAGATTATCTCGAAACTTTGGCGATCGGATCTGTTCATCGACGCTGAATCCAGCATCAACAATGTCATCCGAAAAATCAGCGCAGCTTTGGAAGACAGCGCTGCGATGCTCCGTCTGCTTGAGACAGTGGTCGGCAAAGGGTAAGCAACTGTCCGCCGAGGAGATTCGGACACATGTGTCGGGGACGCTCACCGCCATCCCGAAACTGCTAGCCAAGTCGCCGCAACTGGCGAAGGCGAAGCTGTCCCAACACCTCGACAAGGTCCGGATGCTACCGCAGCCGGACGGTACGTATGTTGCAGAAGGGGAATGGGATCTGGTCGGAAACCGGGGTCCAGTGATTGGTTGCGGGGGCTGGATTTGAACCAGCGACCTTTGGGTTATGAGCCCAACGAGCTACCGGGCTGCTCCACCCCGCAGATTCAGTGTAACAATACCTGCCAATGGGGGTCAATGCTGCACGCTGCAGTGCCGTTTAGGGGAGTTGCTACACTATGCAATCTCGATCCGATACACTCGTGGGAACCC
Source organism: Occallatibacter sp. (assembly GCA_035510955.1). Lineage (GTDB taxonomy): Bacteria > Acidobacteriota > Terriglobia > Terriglobales > Acidobacteriaceae > Telmatobacter. The sequence continues at coordinate 564 of DATKGE010000157.1, forward strand.
AGATTGCGCTTGCGAGGAATCCCGCACATGTCCCAGCTTTATGTCGTTGTTCTGGCAGTCATTGTGGTTGTGCTGCTGTCGGTCGCCATCTATCGAACGTTTCAGGTGAAGACCAAGGCCGACTACCTTGTGGCTGGACGGTCGCTGCCTGCCGTGGTGCTGGTCCTCACACTGCTCACTTCGTGGATTGGCGCGGGGTCGCTTTTTGCCGGCGCGGAGAACGCCTATAAGAACGGATTTGCCGCGTTATGGCAGCCCGCCGGCGGGTGGCTGGGGCTGCTGCTGATCTACTTCATTGCTCCGCGAGCGCGAAAATTCGCGCAATTTACCCTCCCCGACCTGCTTGAGGTTCGCTATAACCAGACGGCGCGTGTGCTGGGCACCATCGCCATTCTCTTTGCCTATGTGGGCATTACCAGTTACCAGTTCAAAGGGGGCGGAAACGTACTGCATCTGATCTTTCCTGATAGCCTGACCCCTGAGCTGGGCACCTACATTATTGCCGCATTTGTGATTGTCACGACGGCTTTGGCGGGGATGTCTTCCGTGGCGTATATGGACGTGGCGATTGGCTCGCTGGTCACCGTAATCTGCATCATTGCCACGCCGTATCTCTTCCTTCAGGCCGGCGGATGGGCCGGTCTGCACGCCACCCTCCCCGAGACGCACTTTCAGGTATTGGGCAACCTCACCCTGGTGCGGGCGCTCGAGTTTCTGGTGCCTACGATGCTGCTCATGCTCGGCAACCAGGTGATGTATCAAAAGTTTTTCTCGGCGAGATCGGAGCGGGATGCGCGACTCTCGGTGGTCGGCTGGATTCTGGGCACTCTGCTGCTGGAGACGCTGATCGTGGCCATCGCGGTGTTTGGCTCGGCGCTTTATCCCAACGGTGAGGTGGCCAAACAGCCTTACGAAATCATTCCCTACACGGCGCGGCATGGGCTGCCGGCGTTCATGGGCGCGGTGCTGCTGGGCGCGGTTTTCGCCAAGGTTATCTCCACCGCGTCCAACTATCTTTTCTCGCCGGCCTCGAACCTGATTGAGGACGTTTTTGTCCGCTATATCTCGCCGGGAGCTTCGAACAAGCGGATCCTTATCATCTCGCGCCTGGCGGTGGTTCTGCTGGGCTGCTGGGCGCTCTACCAGGCCATTTATGCGCAAAGCATTTTGCAGAAGATGCTTTGGGCCTACACCATTTACTCCGCGGCGCTCACACCGGTGGTGCTGGCTGCCTTCTACTCAAGGCGAGTGACGGCGTGGGGAGCGGTTGCGGCCATCGGCGCAGGTACCGTCGTCACTCTGGCCTGGGACGTCGACGCGGTCAAAGCGTTGTTCCCTCCCATGCTGGCCCAGCGCGACGCTATTTTTCCGGCGCTGTTTGCGGCTGTGGTGACGATGATCGTGGTCAGCCTCTTCACCGCCAGGCCAACCCAGAAGCAGTTGGCGCAGTTTGAAAGCTGATGTTGCTCAGACAATAAAAGAAGATGCAGGTCCCCTTCGGCTCCGCTCAGGGCAGGCTTTCGACTCCGCTGAAGTACGCTTCGCTCAGGATGACAGATTTGTGGTTGACGAGGAGACGTTCGTCACACCCACAGGAGCGGCTGCCGGATGGGATAGTTGCGGATAATCTCCTTGTCGGTGGGATCAGGATTCAGTGTCTTCCAGAGGTCGATGTAATTTTGCTCATGAAATGCAATGCCCGAAAAGAGCAGGCCAGGTGAGCGGACCGGCAGCGCGTCGAAGTGTTCTATGTCTTTGGCCCACTTCCATGCGCTCTTGTCCTTCACGTAGGGATAGATGAACTCTGCTGCCTTCGAGAGCCCGCGTCCGTCAGAGAGCTGGAACGTTGGGGGATCGGGCACCAGGCCCTTGAGCGACTGGCAAAGGCCAGCCATGACGTCGAAGTTAAAGATGGAATAGCTGTAGGGCTTGGTTCGCGCCAGCTCTCGCGGGAAAGATCCGACCGCCGCTAACTGATCCGGCAACAGTATCTCCCGGTAGTGGCGATACACTTCCTTCCGCGCGACGTCGTCGCCGGCCAGGCGTGCGTACTCCGCGGCTTGCAGCGCCCAACACATGGCGTGGTTGTTCTTGGCGTCGCGTTCGGTTGTTCCCGGAGTGCTCGTGCTCAACCAATCAAGATAACTGTGGAACCAGTCTTTTATTGCGCCGGCGTCTTGCGGGCTTAATATTCCTGCTGCCAGAAAACTTGCGGCCCTGGCCACTTCCACAAGATGGAGGCTGTCGATGATGCCGTAGGAACGGCCGGTTGAAACTCCCTGCACGGCCTGGGCAAACTGCAGGTTGGGGTTCATGCGCGTTTTCTCGGTCACAAACCAGGCGCGCAGATGATCGCAGGCGCGCCTTGCGTAGCGGCCATCGCCGGTGAGGAGCCAGGCAGCGGTGAGTGCGGGCATCTGAATCGAGAGCTGCACCATTGCCTTGCGATGGTCGTCGAAGTTGTCGGGATTGCTCTGGCCGTCACGATTGATGTATGGGCCATTCGGATCTTTCGGGTTGGGCCAGAAGTAGTCGGCTTGTGAAAAGAAGTCGTGCAGGCCGCCGGCGCTGCGGATTGCGGGGAAGGCGGTGATTGTCAGCGGCGGTTGCGATACGAATTCGGATGCGGCGTGAAGAACGCGGTTGCGGTCTGTGCGTGCGACAAGCCGGTAGGCTTCAGACTCGGCGGCCTGGCTTGATTTTGGCGAAGCCGGGTGCGCGACGGCAGCGAAGACGGTTGCGGATACGGCATTCAGGAACGCTCTTCGATCGAGCTGGACTGGTGGCTGCATGGTGTGACCGAAGCGAATTCTCCCTTTTCAATGTGGACAATCGACCGACTTTTTTATTTCAATTCTATTGAATTAAGATCGTTTGATTCAATCGCTTGAGTCAAGAAAATTGCACAGTTCCACAGTTCTTTCGCCGCCTGTTTTCTACTGGATAGGGGGTGTGCAGCCGTTCTGTATACGAGCTTGCTTTCGGATCGCAGCGCTGGCAGATCGGTTAACCCTTCCGTTTCCTATTGTGCGCCGATGGGCGGTAATTATCTGCAATGAGTAAATGAAAAAATGCGGGAGGGCGGAGACGGTTTCGAATTCATTGCAAATTGAACCGTCCAAATGGAGGGCAACGGACATTTCTGGATGCGAAGTAGCAAGTTAGCGCCCGCTTTGCGGGCCTAGCAAGTCAGCGAGTCAGCGTGTTGGAGTCTGACCCGTAACGAAAAATTGCTTTGCGATCTGCGATTACGGCTTACACTGTCGTTGCAAACCTTTGACGCTATGCCTGTTGCTCAGCTTACCCTGGAAATCCGGATCGAACACGCCCAGTCCTTGAAGGACCGGCGCCAGGTGGTGCGCTCGCTCAAAGACCAGTTGCGCCAGGGGTTCAATGTTTCGGTGGCGGAGATGGACGAGGCCGTCACCTGGCAGTCGGCGACCATCGGCGTGGTGGCGATTTCACGTTCGCGGGATTATCTGCACGGGCTGGTCGAAGAGGTTGAACGCGCCGCGCGCCGCATTCTCAACGATCACGGGGCCGAGTTGGCCGACAGCTTCTGGGAGTACGTCGAGAGCTGACCACCTGCGGTGGGGCAGAAGCCTTTGGCGCGGCGTCCTCCAGGGCATACGCATAACGATTACTCGTAATGAAGAATCTTTGCCAGGTCCAGACGCAAGGCGCGGCGCGCGGGCAGCAGGGCGGCGAGGGCAATGGTGGCAACGAGTACGCAGATAGCCCCCGCATAACTCAGGGGGTCCAGGTTGTTGATTCCGTACAAGGCGACGCGCAGAACCTTCGACGCGGCTGCTGCAATGCCCGTGCCGGCCACGAGGCCCAGTGCGACCGGCCATGAGAATTGACGCAGCACGGCTGAAAGAACCTGGACGCGCTTAGCTCCCAATGCGATGCGAATGGCAATCTCCTTGGTTCGTTGCGACACGGTGAAGGCTACCAGGCCGATGATGCCGATGCCCGCGACCAAGATGGCGATCATGCCAATGAGGCTCACTGCCATGGCGGTCTTCTCAATTCCAGATACATTGTCGCGATAGAGTAGCTTAAGCCGGCGGATCTCGGGGAACACTTTGGGGTCGAGGCTTTCGCTGATGGATTTCGCGATGGATGGAAGGCTGTCGGGCGCGCCGGCGGTGCGGGCGAGCATCACCATGTCGGGCATGTCGTCAAGCTGCGCGGACCAATACTGCTCGGTGGCGTCGTCGTCGCTGAGGGCGTTGATGCGGGCGTTGCCGGCAACGCCGACAACGATGGACTTGGTGGCGTCGTCGTCGCCGAGGCGCTGGCCGATGGGATTTTGATTGGGCCACTGCTGGCGCGCGAAGGACTGGCTGACGATGACGGCGTTCTTCTCCCGCGGGTAAAAGGTGCGGCCGAGAAGGATGGGAATGTTCATGGTTTGAAAGAAGCCGGGCTCGACCCAGTTGGGATAGATGAGGACTTTGTGTCCGGCTATCTCAGTTTGTTGGCGATAAGTTGCATGGCCGAGGGGCGGGAGCTTGACGAGTGCGACGGAGAGGACGCCGGGCGTGGCGCGCAGACGGGCCTGCATCTGGTCAAGATAGGCCTGAGCGGCGGCAGGCGCGTAACCGTGCCGGCCGAGACGCGGGTCGATGGAGACCATGCGCTGATAGCCGAAGCCGGGATCGGTATAGAGCGCGTGCTGCGTGGCGCGCACCAGCAGTCCGGCGAC
>DATKGE010000158.1:0-18743 GCA_035510955.1 Occallatibacter sp.
GGCCTGTGGCAGGTGCAGGCGCGCCAGGACCCATCGTTCGATAACTACATTTCGCTGGACGTGACTTACGTCGACAACTGGAGCATCTGGCTGGACCTGCAGATACTGGCCCGCACCATCGTCGTGGTGCTTGAGGGGACAGGTACATAACGGATCCTTCGATCCGTGCGTTGAATAGGCCCCATCTATGAGGCGGCCTATTTGTCCTTGGGGATTAAACTGGATATGTGAAGATCGCACTCGCCCAAATCAATCCCACCGTAGGAGATTTCAGCGGGAATCTGGAAAAGATCATCGCCGCCAGTCGGCGCGCTGCCGCGCAGGGGGCTAGGCTAACGGTATTCTCCGAACTGGCCATCTGCGGTTATCCTCCGGCCGACTTTCTTGAGAAACCCAGCTTCCTGGCCCGCTGCCGCACCGCAGTGGATGAATTGGCCGCGGCCACGGCGGAGTTGTCGACCGCCGTTGTAGCCGGCGTGGCTCTACCCGCGGATCAAGGTACCGGCAAACCCGCCGTCAACGCTGCAGTCCTGCTGGACGGAGGGCATCTCAAGCTGGAGCAGCACAAGCGCCTGCTGCCCTTTTACGACGTCTTCGATGAGCAGCGCTATTTTTCGCCGGCAAAGCAACAGCAGGTGGTTGAACTCGACGGCGTCAGGCTCGCGATCACTATCTGCGAAGACGCCTGGAACGACAAGAATTTCTGGCCCCGGCGTCTCTACTCGGTCGATCCGATGGAGGAGTTGATGCGCCAGCAGCCTGCTCTTCACATCAATCTGTCTTCGTCGCCTTTCTGGCACGGCAAGCGGGCCATTCGGCGCGAGATGCTGGCAGCCATTGCCCGCCGCGACGGCGTGCCCGTTCTGATGTGCAACCAGGTGGGCGGCAACGACAGTCTGATCTTCGACGGCTCTTCTCTGGCTCTCAATGCGCGAGGTGAATTGATTCGGCAGGCGGCCTCGTTCTCGGAAGACCTGATCGTGCTTGATCCGTTCGATGGGCCAGGCCTCAGCACGCAAGTACCTGAAGAAGACGACACTGAAGCCGCTTACCACGCGCTGGTTCTGGGTACGCGCGATTACGTACGCAAGTGCGGATTCAGCAAAGTCCTGGTGGCCCTGAGCGGCGGCATTGACTCGGCATTGGTGGCGGCCATCGCCAAAGACGCGCTGGGCGCCGGGAATGTGCTCGCCATCGGCATGCCCAGCCCGTACTCCTCATCAGGCTCGATTGAAGACAGCCGCAAGCTTGCCGCCAGCCTCGGCATTCGCTTTGAAGTGATCGGCATCAGTGACTTGTTCGGCGAGTACACCCAGGCGCTGGAGGCGTTGTTCGCCGGGTTGAAGCCGGACACCACCGAAGAAAACATCCAGTCCCGGATCAGGGGAACGCTGATGATGGCGCTTTCGAATAAATTCTCTTCGTTGGTGCTCACCACCGGCAACAAGTCGGAGATGGCGGTCGGCTATTGCACTCTTTACGGCGACATGGTGGGGGCTCTGGCGGTCATCGGCGACCTGGTCAAGACGCGCGTCTATGCGGTATGCCGCTGGCTGAACCGCGAAAACGAAGTGATTCCCCGCGCCATTCTGGAGAAGCCTCCCTCGGCGGAGTTGCGCCCCGACCAGAAGGATACCGATTCGCTGCCGCCCTACGAAGTGCTGGACCCGATCCTGGAAGCCTACGTGGAGCGTTATGAGCCACCCGAGCGCATCGCCGAGGAGCACGGTTTTCAACTGGAGCTAGTCAAACAAATGGTGCGCCTTGTCGAACGTTCCGAGTACAAGCGCCAGCAGGCCGCGCCGGTTCTGAAAGTCACGTCCAAATCGTTTGGCATGGGGCGCAGGTTTCCCATCGCCGTCAAAGTGCAGGTTTGAGCTGGAACTCGGGTGCCGATTAACAGGAGATTTCAACCAGGCAGGTATGTAAGCCGGGTGACTCTCTTGGAATCCCTTGACAGGAATGTATTCGATTGCTCAGCGCCTTCGAATGTGATGTGGAAGACTGCAGATGCAACAGGTAAAACGTTTCCTGGAAGATGGAGGACACCATGGCCCAGAGCAAATATGACAATGCGGCGGACCTGCATATCTTCGCTGCCCATGCCCACACAGCTGCCGCCGCGGCACACCACCGCGGAGATCACGAAGCCGCGGAAGAATTGAGCTCAAGGGCTCAGGACTACTCGATGGCAGCTTCTGAGAAAACCGTTGAGATCGCGAAGCAGATCCACGTGCCTATGCGGGCTTAGATTGTTTCCGAACACAACGCGACTCTCATGGGAGACACGTGGAATGACCGTCCCAAATACCGCTTTGAATTCAAAGTCAAACCGTCTTTTCTATCCCGCAGGACGGTACCCGGTATTCGGAGTCGATTCACGCTGCTCCCTTCAATTGGCGTCCCGTTTCACCGATCACGTCAAAGAAAATCTCGACGCGCAGTGAGTGCGGTCCATGGTGTCCCGGCATCCAATGGTTATCCCGGTGAGAGGCGGCTCTAGACCCTTCGCCGGAGATTCCTGGGAAAATTCCGGAGACAACCTTCCATGAAGGGATTTGCAGCTGTCTTTTTCTTCAGCGCGATGCCGCTTTATTGCCAAATCAATAGCGGCGAATTGCGTCTGAAGGTGACCGACCCCTCCGGTCTTGGCCTGAAAACTACTATACAGATCGTCAGCAGAGCGAATCAGTATCGCAGCACCCTTGCGACCAGCGATCGGGGTGATCTGGACGTGCAACGCTTGCCTTATGGCATCTATCAACTCGAAATTGAACAGCCCGGCTTTGTCGCTGAATCGGAACTGCTGGAGATTCGCTCATCGCTTCCTGCCGAACTCAAGATCCAGCTCAAAATGGCTACGGTGAATCAATCCGTGACTGTAAGCGCGACCGATACATTGGTTAACCCCGATCAGGCAGGTTCTGTTAGTCAAATCGGCTCGGACTTCATCCAGGATCGGCTCAGTTCGGTCCCCGGCCGCGATTTGCAGGATCTGGTGAATTCGCAGCCCGGCTGGCTCTATGAAGGCAATGCGGTCCTGCATCCTCGCGGTTCAGAGTATCAGACGCAGTTTGTAGTCGATGGGATTCCCTTGACAGATAATCGCTCGCCCAGCCTGGGGCCGGAGATTGACGCGGACGCGGTGCAATCGATGAGCATTTTTACCGCGGGCATTCCTGCGGAATACGGCAGAAAAATGGGCGGTGTCGTGGAGGTAAACACGCTTCAAGATGCGGGGGCAGGCTTTCACGGGCAGGCGGTGCTTTCCGGCGGCAGCTTTGCATCGGGTGGCGCATTTGGCGGGGGACAGTATGCCTGGGGCAAGAATGTGCTCGGCGGCAGTGCAAACGGAAACACGACAGAGCACTATTTGAACCCCGTGGTTCCACAGAACTTTTCGAATACCGGCACCGTGGGCGATTTCTCTTTAGATTACGCGCGTGACTTGACGCCCAAAGATCGAATCAAGTTCATCGTCCGCCATGAGCTCGCCCGCTATGACATTCCGAACGAGATGGTTCAGCAGGCGGCAGGGCAGCGCCAGAATGCCGACAACTTTGAAACCATGGGAACCGCTTCCTACGAACACATCTTTTCTCCCCATGGCCTGGGCGATTTGCGCGGGATGGTTCGCGACAACTCGAATGACTTGTATTCCAACCCGGCGTCGACACCCATGGAATTGTTTCAGCACAACTGGTTTCGCGAGGGCTACTTCAAGGCAACCGCCACGTTCGATCGGGGCCGCAGCGAATGGAAGGCTGGTGTTGAGTCGGACAACATATTTCTGAATGAGAAATTGAATTACATCGTCACCGACCCTACACAATTCGATCCCGGTTGGCCAGCTACATTTGCATATCAGGCAAATCGCCCGGACCTGGAGCAATCGGTCTTCGTACAAGACCTGATCCGGCTTCATAACTGGACAATCAATGCCGGTCTGCGCTGGGACCACTACCAATTGCTTCTGAACCAGCATGCTTTGCAACCGCGTCTTGCTGTTTCTCACTACTTCCAAAAGTCAGACGCTCTAATCCATTTCTCCTATGATCGGATCTTTCAGACTCCCTCGTTCGAGAACATCCTGCTGTCCAGCTCTCCGACCGTTGCATCGATCGATCCCACGGGGTTTCTGCGTTTGCCCGTGCAGCCCTCACAGGGGGATTACTACGAAGCCGGCCTGACAAAGGGCTTCCTTGGGCATGTGAAGCTGGGAGGCAACTACTTCCGGCGGTTTGTCGACAATTATGCCGACGATAGCCAAATCGATAACACGATGATCAGCTTTCCGATCGCCTTCCGCAAGGCGATTCTCTATGGCCTGGAAGGGAAGGCGGATGTTTCCGGCGGGCATCGTTTTTCGGGCTTCGGAAGTTACTCCTACATTGTCGGCAATGTCTGGTTTCCAGTTACTGGCGGACTCTTCTTTGGTTCCGATGCCGGTCAGGCTGCGTCTCAACTGACCGGCCACGCTCCGGACTCGCAGGACCAGCGCAATACCGTGCGCGGGCGGGTTCGATACCAACTGACGCCGCGCTTTTGGACTGCCTTCGGCATGCAATATGACACAGGTTTGCCCTTTGACTTTGAGGGTAATCCTTCCACGGTACTGGCAGAATACGGCCAGCAGGTCTTGAATCGCATCAACTTTGCTCGCGGTCGAATCTATCCGGCCTTTCAGGTCAATGCTTCCGCCGGGGCGGACATCTATGTGTCGGATCGCGTGAAGATGCGCATCCAGGCCGACGGCCAGAACTTGAATAACGTTCTGAATGTGATTGATTTCGGCGGCCTGTTTTCCGGCAATGCCATTGGGCCATCGAGGAGTCTTTCCCTGCGTCTGGCAACCACTTTCTGAGCTCGAATCCAAACCTGGTCGAAGCTCGAGGTCGTCCCGTTGAAGCTTGTGAGTCTCCGCCGCGGGTCCTAGAATCGCGTCCCAGAAGTTCTCATCAAAAAGATTGAAAGGCGAGAAGCAGATTCTTCGACTCACCACCCCCAAACTGAAGAACGTTTGGGGCCCCGTTCGCTCAGAATGACAATCCGATTTTGTTGAGAATTTTTGGGGCATCACACTAGAACTGGTTGCATAAATGCTGCCCGACCAGCGCAGAGCATCTCTCAGGGGCTAAACAGGCTGCGGAAAAAGGCCTGTTTTCAAACGAACATTGCTAAAAGCATCCCTCAGGGGCTAAAGCCCTCATTGATTCTGCTGGCTTTGTGCCGGGACTGAAGTCCCGGCCTACCGCCCGAACGAGTTTTTCCGCAGACTGTGAAGCCCCAAGTTTTACGCACCTTCTGCGGCACGCGACCCAGAGGGTACCCCGGTCGTGCCCCTTCAAGACCCCATTTATGCAACCAGTTCTATTGTTCGATGCGAAAGATCCCCGTGACCACTGCACTGTCTTTTCTGGCCGCCACGCTGGCAAACGCCTTGATGGTCAGCTCAGATCCGATCACCATGATTGGCGCGCGATACACCGGTGAACTGGCGACCGGCTGAGAGCCGTTGACCGTGAAGTGTATCGTGGCGCCAGGCGTTTTGCATTGCAATGTTATCGCGGTTTTGCCGTCAAGCAAGCCGGGCTTGGGAGTGAACATGGGCTCCGCGGTCACGCCAATCCGGTCCGCTGGTCCGTCGCCGAGAGCCCGATCGCCGGGCTTGCCGTGTAATCCCGCATTGGAGGCAATTTTGCCGGCCGCCGCGTCTGCCTGTCCGTCCGCCGGCTGCGCATTCGCGCCCAGCACGATTGACGCCAGGTAGGCCCGTTGAAAATCATGAACGGGCCAGCTTTGGTAGTCTTCGTTCCACTGTTTAATCAGATCCTGGGCATCGTGGAAGGATTTCATCAAGCTCGCCGACTGTGCAGGCCTGACGGCCGCGATGAAAAGATCGATGCGCTGCGTGTTCAGAGCGTCCGTGATCGTGACAAAGTAGATGCCGGCAGAGGGAAGCGCAATGGAGATGGCCGGCCCCGTCTTTTTGAGGGCCAGTTGGAACTGGCGTGGATACGCACGGTCCAGGGGGCGCAGGTCGTAGGTATAGCTTCCATTGGAAAGCCTGGCGGCCAGGCCGGCGACGTCGACTCGATTGTCGGGACCGAGCACCGCAATTGCCTCGTCGCGCGGCAAGCGCGGCTTCCTCTGTCTGCCGGTTGATAAATCAACTTGTCCGCGGACAAGGACCTCGCGAATGCGCGCCAGCATGTCGACAGCGAACGGTTCGGGCTTTCGGTAAAGCGAAGGCACACGAAAGCCACGCGCGCAGCCTTCCGCGGTGAAACATTCGTAGAGAATGGGTTGACCGTCGGGCAACAGAACTGTGATCGAGTCATTGGCGGTCCCTTCGGCCGGTTGCAGAAGCGATCCCGGCTGTATGGCATCGCCGGTGCGAATCGGTTCGCCTTTGCCTTCTACCTGCCAGGTGCCGCGAACTTGCCAGGCGATGCCTGGGTGTTTGTTTTCCTCAGTTTGAGCCTGAATAGGGGTGGCAGGGAGCGCAAGGATAGATAGAAATAAAACCATGATCCTGGAGAGGGGCGACACGCAGCCGAGAGCCTGAAAAGAGCACATGTTACTTCACCTTATGCACTGACTTCCTGGCGACGAAATCCGAGGGCAAGATTCTTGGCATGCAACCACATCGCCGACAGTGCCATCGTACATTTGTATCTGCCCTGGGGAGGTACTGTCGAGAATCGTCCATACTTGCGTCCCTGTCGTTGCACAACCTGGTCATAACGACTAGACACGTAAATGCCGGACCACAAATGCTGGAGTGACGGGCTGCCTCGCACGCCCCTTGATGGTGAGCAACCAGGATGGTGAGCAACCAGAGAAGCTCTCACATGAACCCAACGCGCCGTATCGTACAAACCTGGAGTTGTCCGCTCCTTGCTCCATTGACGGGCAACTCCTCAAGCATTTCATTGGTGAAGGTATTTGGGCATGGTTGAACTTTCCATCTTTCCTCTTTCTGACTCCAAGCCTGCGGTTTCCGCCTTTATCGATAAGGCGCTCCGGAGCCTTGTGGCGCTCTCCCTTTCAGCATTGGCTTTGTCTTGTATGCCGACGGCCGGACTGTTGGCGCAAACACCGACTCCGGTGCCGGTGCTGACCTGGCGCTACGACCTGACGCATGAAGGGCAGAATACCAACGAGACCGCTTTGACGCCGGCCAATGTGAACCCGACTTCGTTTGGCAAGCTGTTCTCCGTCTCGGTGGATAGCACTGTTTATTCCCAGCCGCTTTATGTGCCCGGGCTGAAGATGAGCGACGGAGTGGTGCACAATGTCCTGTTTGTCGCTACGGAAAATGACTCCATCTACGCCTTCGACGCGGATTCAAACGGCGGCTCCAATACCAGCGCCCTCTGGCATATCACGCTGCTCGACGCCGCGCACGGAGCGGGGCCGGGAGCAACGGCCATCCCGGGGAGTGAGCAAGGCATAGCTCCGCAGGGGGACATTGGTCCGACCATCGGCATCACCGGCACGGCAACCATTAATCCCGCGACGAATACCATGTACGTGGTGGGCAACACCGTCGAAAACGGCGTATTTTTCTCGCGCTTGCACGCCATCAACATTCTTACCGGTGCGGAACAGTCGAGCCCCGCGGTGCAGACCAGTCCCGTGGTGATCTCCGCCACTGTGCCAGGCACGGGCACAGCGAGCTCGGGCGGCCAACTTTCGTTCGATCCGCTCATTGAGAATCAGCGCCCTGCGCTGGATTTCTACAACGGCTATGTTTACATCGGCTACGCCGCGCATGGAGACATCGGCAACTGGCATGGCTGGCTCTTCGCGTATAACGCCACCACCATGGCGCAGTCCGCTGCGTTCTGTTTTTCGCCCAATGGCGAGGGTGTCGGAATCTGGCAATCGGGCGCCGGCATGCCCATCGACGATGACGCGACCGGTGGACGGATGTTCGTCTCAACCGGGAATAATGGAACACAAAATGACATCGTAGACCCCACCGACTATGCGAATGGGCAATACGGCGAGAGCATTATGAACTTCAGTCTTGCCAATGGGGGCCTTGCCCCGACGGACGAATTTACGTCTTTCAACTGGAAGGCTCTCGACTCGGCTGACCTCGATCAGGGCGGAGGCGGCGTCCTGATGGTGCCTGACCAGCAGGTGGGGCCAGCGCACATTCTGGTGCAGGCCGGCAAGGAGGGCCGCCTGCTGGTGCTGAACCGCGATGACCTGGGCGGAAACAACAACGGAAACACGTCCAACCCTGGCGCGCTTCAGGACATTACAGGCGCGATCGGAGGCCTGTGGAGTACGCCGGCCTACTGGAACGGCAATGTTTACATTTGGGGCAGCAAGGATTATCCCAAGCTGTTCCCGCTCACCAACGGAGTCTTGAGCGAAGACCCAACAAGCCAATCACCGGTTTACTCGGCGTTCCCCGGAGCCTCGTTCTCGATATCTTCCAATGGCACAAACGACGGAATCGCCTGGGCAGTGCGGTCAGACCAGTACGTGACCTATGGCGAGGCGGTCCTCTATGCCTGGCCCGCGAATGACCTCACCACTCCGCTCTACGAGAGCGACACCAATGCCACGCGCGATTCCATGGGCACTGCCACCAAGTTCTCCATTCCCATGGTGACCAATGGCAAGGTGTACGTGGTGGCGCAAAACGAAGTGGATATCTACGGACTGTTCAACGGAGAGCCAATCGCGGTTGCGCCCGTGATTACGCCCAACGGCGGAACTTTCGGCGCGACCCAGAGCGTGACGCTTTCCACCACCACCACCGCGTCCGCACAGATTTTCTACACGCTCGATGGTTCCACTCCAACGCCGGCATCGACGCTGTACGCGGGTCCGATCAGTATCAGCACGGACACCACCCTGAAGGCCATCGCAAGCGCGGCCGGTTATCTTCAGAGCGGGATCAGCAGCGCGGTATTCAACTTCTCCGACCAGACGCCCCAAATCAGCTTCTCGCCCGCTGCCGGGACCTACGCGAGCGCCCAGCAGGTCACTCTCTCAGACACGGACGCCAACGCGAAAATTTACTACACGACCAATGGATCGACACCATCGGCATCCTCCACTTTGTATACCGGGCCGATCACGGTTGCGCTTTCAGAAACCATCAACGCGATCGCCATTGATTCCAGCCTGTCGAATAGCGATATAGGCACGGCTGCGTACGTGATCCAGGCAGGCGGAACGACAATCAATTTTGCCAACGGATTCTCTTCGACGGCTGGATTGACGCTGAACGGCAACGCCAAAGCCTCAAACGATTCCCGTTTGCAATTGACAGATGGCGGCTTGAACGAGGCGAGCAGCGTGTTCTGGAATACGCCGATCAATATCCAGGCGTTTACCACGAAGTTCTCGTTCCAACTGTCACTGGCGCAGGCCAACGGATTTACGTTCACCATTCAAAACGTTGAGCCGACGGCGCTCGGCGGGGCTTCTTCGGGGCTTGGCTACCAGAACATCGGGCAAAGCGTGGCCATCAAGTTCAACTTCTACAACTACGAGAATGAGGGAAGCGACTCAACCGGTTTTTATACCGATGGTGAGCCGCCGGTGATGCCTACGGTGGACATCAGTCCGAGCGGAATCCAACTGAACAGCGACGACGGCATCACGGCGACTGTCACGTATGACGGCACAACGCTCACGTTGAATCTTGTCGACGGGGTCACGAACGACAAGTTCACGTATTCGCAGGCAATGAATATTGCGCAGATTGTAGGCGGCAATACCGCGTATGTGGGCTTTACGGGAGGTTCGGGAGGCCTGTCGGCGAGCCAGAAGATTCTATCGTGGACCTATACCACGCAGGCGTTGCCGCCAAGCATTGCGCCCGCGCCCGGGACTTACGGCGTGGCGCAGAGTGTCGCCTTGAGCAGCGCGACTCCAGACGCAGTGATTTACTTCAGCACCGACGGAACTACACCTACGGCGGGGGCGACACAGTACTCGGCGCCTTTTTCGGTAGGGACATCGGAGACGGTCGAAGCCATCGCGATCAGCCCGACGGTGGGCACAAGCATGGTGGAGAGCGCGGCCTATGTAATCTCAGACACTGCACCTGTCGGGTCGTTCTCATTGACCGCCTCGCCGGCAACGGCTATTGCTCCGGGCGCCTCAACATTGTCAACGGTCACCATTACGCCGAGCGGCGGATTTACGGGCGGCGTGGCAGTTGCCTGCGCTATCGGCGGCGGCGCATCTTTCGCTGTCGATGCGCCGACCTGCTCGGTCAGCCAGCCAGCCGCGATTACGGGGACGGCGGCGGTGACCTCGACGCTCACCGTCAATACGCAGGCAGGGACCACCCCGGGGAGCTACACCGCGACGGCGACAGGTACGTGGGGAACCTTGATCGTGACGACGACCACCGCGATCACGGTCTCCGGCCAAATCCCAACGCTGGGATTCGCGATGAGCGGCACGCCCATCAGCATCGCATCGCCTGGCACGAGCGGGACTTCGACCATAACAGTTACGCCGACCGGGGGATTTACGGGCAGCGTGGCGCTCACCTGTGCTGTCACCTCCGCCCCGTCTGGTTCTGTCAATGCGCCTACTTGCTCGGTCACCGCACCAGCGGCCATCGCGGGGACCCAGCCGGTAACGGGGACGCTCACCATCAACACAGCTGCGGCGGCCACCGCGGCGCTCAACAAACCGAGTCAGCGGATCTTTACCGTTGGTGGCGGCGCCGCGCTTGCAGTGCTGTTGTTCTTCTGTGTGCCGCTCCGCCGGCGTAAATGGAGCACCTGGTTCGGCCTGCTGATATTCTCGGCCATCGCCGCAACGTCCATCGGATGCGTCGGTAGTCTTCCCATTAATTCGTCCAGTGGGGGAACAAGCCCCGGGAGCTACATCGTCACAGTGACCGGCACCAGCGGCTCGACCACTGTGACTGCGGCGGTCAACCTCACAGTAGAGTGATCAAGAGCCGCATCGGCTCAGCGCGAGATAGAAAACCCTGTCGACCGCCGTTTAATCGAGACCTCTTCGATTGACGGGAGCGGCAGGGTTTTCCCTGGTTGGGGGCAAGGAGTATGGAATTCATTGGACGAAAATGAGTTCGAGATTTCAAGTTTTCGCCCAAATGCAAAACTTTGCGCCTCTAGACCTACCTGAACCTGCGTGGCCCTGACCCTTACCACTTTAGTTTGGTTACTTTGGCGCTTTTAGGTCACAATTGCTCACATAATGCGTGCTAATCTGCTCATAACAGTCCTGGGAAAAGCGAATCCTCAAGACCTCTAATCATTGTGTTGGAGTGTGGGCATTTTGGTTGAAGCCCCTTTCAATCAAGCACTTAGATGCCTTGGCCTGCACGCGCGCGCTCGGACTATCTCCCTGAGCCGGATTGATGAAAGCTGCCTTTTCTACCCTCCTGACACTTTCCATTTGCGCGACCCCTGCCCTGCTATTCACCGGATGCGCGGCCAATAATTACACCAGCACGAATGCCGCGCCAGTAGACGGCGGTGGGACCCCCGCCCCCGCTGCGACCGCCGCCACGCCCGCAATTTCGCCGGCCCCCGGAGCCTACACGTCCGCGCAGACGGTGACCTTATCTGACGCAACAATGGGAGCGACCATCTACTACACCACCAACGGATCCGCTCCCACGGCTTCGTCGGCTAAATACTCCGGTGCAATTTCGGTTGGCGCATCGGAGGTGATCGAAGCGGTTGCCGTGGCTTCAGGCTACTCCGACAGCGGCCTGGCCAAGGCGAACTACACCATTACGCCACCGACAACGGGGACCAATACGCCACCGCCATCGGGGCCTGTTGTTCCCTCGAACGCCACTGCGGCAAGTGACATCCATTTGCTCGACACATGGATTTTCAACCACGACGCGGGTACGTCCGGCACCGCGGTTGGGACAACGAGCCTGGTGGGTACGCCATCACTGAGCGGCAACGCGCGCCAATTTGATTCCAGCTACACAGATAACGGTGGCGAAATCTACAGCGTAGTCTATGCGGACGACACCACTTCAATGAACTTTGTTTACGACGGCTGGGTGTGGATCGAGGCTGGAAGCTCGATTGCCAACCTTGAAATGGATTCAAATCAGGTTTTAGCCAATGGGCAAACCGTAATCTACGCATTCCAGTGCAGTGGGGATGACGGTGTGTGGGACTACAGCGGCGCCGGGGCCAAATGGGTGCACTCCTCGCAACCTTGCAACCCGGGGACGTGGGAGACCAACGTCTGGCATCACGTGCAGATCAGTTACTCCCGCGACGACGCCGGCAATGTGACTTATCAATCCGTATGGCTGGACGGCAATGAGCAGGCAATCAACGCCACCGTGCCTTCGTCGTTCGCGCTGGGTTGGAAGGTCGGAGTGGTGCAAACCCAGTTTCAGATGGATGGTCTTGCAACAAGCGGGTCCAGCACTGTTTATCTGGATAACCTGACCATCTCTCGCTGGTGATTCAACGAGAGCGAGTTTTTCATATCAAGATGATTTCCGCCGCTGAACTCGCGCCGATCAATCGCCGAGGGGGCCAGGAGCTATTGATCGAGGCTATGCTGCGGTCCGCGCCGGGTCACAACCCGTCCACGTTTCCACGGTAATCTCGCACAAGCACCTTAGGTAACGTTAATGAGGTAACCATAAAGTGCTATTTTGATCACCTTGAGTTCCAATATACTCATCCTTAAGGAACCTAAGCCGTAATCGAATCGGTACCAGCTGGAACGCACCTTAGGTGCGTTTTCGTGTCGGATGTTGTTCATTCGTCACGAGTGAGCAATTATATCCACTTTTTGAAGTGAGCTATTTTGATCACTTTATGAGTATTTGTCCACGCTTGCAGCGGCTATTTCCTCACTTGAATTGCTCACTTGACTCGGTAATTTGACGGGCGCAACCCGTGTGCGCCTACGTGTGTCCACGCACCTTCACAGACAGATCTCTTTAATCCTACGAGACGAATTGCCGATAGGAAAAAAGACCCCGCAGCGATTTGTACGGATTGTGCTCAGAGCAATGACAGCCATGGTTCACATGTTTCTCGCATCGGCGGCGCAGGGCGCTGCCGCGGTTAACGGTAACGCGCACTCGCGCATCTGCACACGAGGTTGAACCATGAACAGGTTTCTTTGCTCCAGCTTTGCACTGTTGGCAATCATCGCCCCAGCGCACGCCATCACCGTAACGACTCCCACAAACGGCGCTCAAGTCGCTTCGCCGTTCAACCTGGTTGCGAGCACAAGTACCTGCAGCTCGAAACCCGCAGTTTCCATGGGCTACTCAATTGACTCCGGCGCGACGACCATTGTCCCGACATCCTTCAGCGCAAGCGTAAGCGCTAGTCAAGGCGCGCACATCCTGCACGTGAAATGCTGGGGTCAGGGTGTGAATGCAGTTGTAAATCTGAATATAACCGTCGGTTCTTCGACGACTACTTCCATGATCGTCAAGAGCCCAATTCCCGCTGCAACCGTCTCATCGCCGTTCAGCCTCTCGGCCACTGCCGCGGTCTGCTCATCTGAGAGTGTTACTGCGATGGGCTACTCGCTTGACACCAGCTCCGCCACAACCACTGTGAAGGCTCAATCCTTGCAGGCCGCAGTTGCGGCCGCGTCCGGGGCACACACTTTGCATGTCAAGGCATGGGGCAATGCTGGAAGTGTCTGCGTCACCAATGTCGCTCTTACTGTCGGCTCGGCCAGCTCCGGCACCGCCGCCACGCCTGGATTTTCGCCGGGTCCCGGGACATTCACGTCCGGGCAGTCGGTGTCCTTGTCTGACGCAACCGCGGGCACGACCATCCACTACACGACCAACGGTTCGGCTCCAACGACTTCCTCGGCTATATACTCTGGTCCAATTTCGGTTGCCGCATCGACGGTGATCGAAGCGGTCGCTGTTGCTCCAGGCTACACAAACAGCGGTCTGGCCAGGGCGGACTTTGTCATTAAGCCATCCTCATCGGGGCCTGTCGTCCCGTCAACCGCTACCAAATCAAGCGGCATACATTTGCTCGACACATGGATATACAACCACGACGCGGGTACAACCGGTACGGCGGTTGGGACAACGAGTCTGGTGGGTACGCCATCACTGAGCGGCAACGCGCGCCAATTTGCTTCCAGCTATACAGATAACGGTGGTGAAATCTACAGCGTAGTTTATGCGGACGACACCACCTCAATGAACTTTGTTTACGACGGCTGGGTGTGGATCGAGGCTGGAAGCTCGATCGCCAACCTTGAAATGGATTCAAATCAGGTCTTAGCCAATGGGCAAACGATCATCTACGCATTCCAGTGCAGTGGGAATGCCGGTGTATGGGAATACAGTGGCGCAGGGGCCCATTGGGTGCACTCCTCGCAGCCTTGCAACCCGGCGAACTGGGAGACCAACGACTGGCATCACGTGCAGATCAGTTACTCCCGCGATGACGCCGGCAATGTGACTTATCAATCCGTATGGCTGGACGGCAATGAGCAGGCAATCAACGCCACCGTGCCTTCGACGTTTGCGCTGGGTTGGAAGGTGGGTGTGGTGCAAACCCAGTTTCAGATGGATGGTCTTGGGACAAGCGGGTCCAGCACTGTTTACCTGGATAACCTGACCATCTCTCGCTGGTGATTCACAAGGAGGGGGTAACCTCCGATCTCTACCCTGAAAGCCAAGAGCCCCATCGGGTCTACCGATGGGGCTCTTTCTGTCTATGCGCTGTTCGTGTCGTTCAACCTGGAAGGCGCCATCCTACGAAGGCGTTGCCGGTGAGTCGATCAATATACGGAGAATCGAGCTTCACGCATCGTGTTTGGAAGAGAAATTCATCCCTTCCCATGGAATCGGGTTCTGCTCCTCCGGGATTGGCAGTTAAGATGAAGCCCTCTCGCGATTTACACTAATACCGCACAGATTAGCCGTCAGCAGTTGTGCAAGGCTTTGAGGGCAGATATCGACTCTATGAACATAAATTTCACGGGGCAAACGGTATTTGAAGAATTTAGCGCTTTGTACCCTTTTTGCAGATCAATACTGCTCTACCACGGGCAGAGTTGTGTATTATTACCTCAGGTCAATTTGATACACAATTGTTAGAGTTGGTTGCCTGAGCGGTCAAATAGTTTTTGGAACCTTTGTGCAGACATTGAGCGGCAAGTTTTCGTAGTTGTTTAGCCGCATCCTTCATTCTCGCATTTGTTCTTTTGCTGATGCCGTTCGCTGCTGTGGAGTTCCAAGCTCTGTAGCCGCCCAACATAGATAGGCTAAAAAGGTTGCTGAGTTAATTTCAGGCACAGTGTGTGGTGTGTGTCGCTCAGACCAACCAATTTCAAGATACGCAAATAACGTTGGCTCTTTCGCAGGCAGGCAGCCGCGTGAGAAGTCGTGTGTCAATTTTTCAACATTACGGGTTCAAGCCCCGTCAAGGTATATTGTGAAAACACTGTCTCTCGCTCCATTCACCGCTATTTCCAAGAAGCTCACTCTCCTCTCCTCATTCTTCGCAATCGCCGCGATTCCCGCACTGGCAGGCGTAACTGTCGATAACCCTGCAAACAATGCGCAGGTTGGATCACCGTTCTCCCTCTCCGCTTTCGCGTCAAGCTGCTCATCTCAGAGTGTCTCTTCAATGGGCTATTCGTTCGATAGCAGCTCTGATACGACCGTCATAAAAGGAACATCCATAGACGCCTCGGTGGGAGCTTCCGCCGGCACGCACACCGTGCACGTGAAGGCGTGGGGTGATCAGGGGTCCGCATGCGTCACCGACGTCACCATTTCTGTCACTGGGGGCACAACGTCCTCGTCCAATAACTCCCAGATTCCCTCAAATGCTGTCAGCGTCAGCCATATTCAAGCATTGAGCGGCTGGGCAGCGGCGCATGATAGTGGAGGCCCAGGCGGCTCATCTGGATCAACCCAGATTGTCAGTTCGCCCTCACTCTATGGGAGCACGCGTCGCTTTGTAACCTCGTATTCGAATGCCGGCGACGAACGTTATTCGGTCGACTTCTCAGACGATGTAAATGCTAATAACTTCTTCTACGATGCCTGGGTGTATTTCACAAGCTCCTCCGGTCATATCGCCAATCTGGAACTGGACACGAATCAGGTTATGGCCAATGGGCAGACGGTATTGATTGGCGTGCAGTGCGATGGCTATTCAGGCACCTGGGATTACACCGTCAACGAGGGAACTGCTAGCTCCGTAAAGCCACACTGGGTGAATAAGAGCGGAACACATTGCAACCCGCGGGCCTGGTCCGAGAATACATGGCATCACGTTCAGGCCAGCTTTTCCCGGAGTGATTCCGGCTGGATCACTTATCACGCCGTGTGGCTCGATGGAGTCGAGAGCCAGTTGAATGCCACTGTATTTGGAGCGGCCGATCTCGGGTGGGGTCCGACGATTAACACCCAATTCCAGGTTGATGGGCTGGGCTCAAGCGGAACTACCACGGTCTACCTGGATAATCTGACCATTTCCCGGTGGTAAACGAAATCGATTCCGGCGAAATCGATTGCGGGAAGCACCGCCGTCCCGCCTCCCTCTAACTTCGGCAAGACAACCAGGCCTCGGATTCGCTCTCGTGTGATGCGAATCCGGGGCCTCTTGGATGCTGGTCATCTTTTTGATTTGCCTCATTTCCCCGAAAAGCAGATGTTGCATCCAACCTGGAGAGCCTCAGCCGCCCTCCGGCGCGCCGGAGTATTTGTCCCGGAAGCCCCGAACTCTGCGGCGCGCCCCAATGGGTTGAAGAACGCAACTGATTCGCAGGGAGATAGAAATGATCGACGTGAATCGCAGGGAATTCCTGGCAGCCCTGGGCATTTTCGCGGGGGCCGGGTTTCCCGTCGCGGCTATTGCATCGCGCGGGCCTGACGGCGATCCCACCATGAAGTTCGATCCACGGCAATATGGGGCCAAAGGCGATGGCAAAGCCCTCGACTCGGCAGCCATCAATGCCGCAATTGATGCCTGCACGGGGGCCGGCGGCGGCGTTGTTCACGTCGTACCTGGAACTTACCGCTGCGGGATCGTCATCCTGAAACCCAATGTCACGCTCTATCTTGAAGAAGGCGCGACCATTCTGGGCAGTACCAACATTGACGACTATTTCCATCACGGCGGATCGGGCGGCAAGGGCGATGCCGGCCAGAATCACCTGATCTTCGCCAAAGATGCGGAGAAAGTAGCCATCCGTGGGTCAGGCCGTATCGACGGCCAGGGTTCAACTTTCTGGAAACGATCTGACCGGCCGCCGCTGCCCCCCGATCAAAGCTGGGCAGATGTCATCGCCCATGGCTGGGCTCCAAAAGGCAAGCGACCCAGCCCCATGCTGGAGTTTGTCAACTGCACGGGCCTTCGGATTGAGGACATCCACATTGAAGGCGCGCCTAGCTGGACGATGCGTACCTTGAATTGCGACCAGGTCGTCATTCGCGGTATCTCAGTGAAAAATCCGAATTATGGTCCCAATACCGACGGGATGGACATTTGCGGTTGCTCCAACGTCAATATTTCCGATTGCAACATCGACACCGGCGACGACGCGATATGCCTGAAGAGCGAAAACCCGTATGGCGGCGAACCGCTCGTGAACAAAAATATTGCGGTTACAAATTGTGTTCTTACCACCTGCTGTAACGGCTTCAAGCTGGGCACGACAACGGAG
Organism: Occallatibacter sp.; assembly: GCA_035510955.1. Lineage (GTDB taxonomy): Bacteria > Acidobacteriota > Terriglobia > Terriglobales > Acidobacteriaceae > Telmatobacter. The sequence goes on from DATKGE010000158.1 coordinate 17,665, forward strand.
GGAGGATTTGAGAACATCTCCTTCACTAACTCCGTCATCTATAACAACCCGGTCGATCTGGCACAGCGCGTGATCTCGGGAATCGCGCTGGAAGTGGTCGATGGCGGCTGGATTGACGGCGTGCACATCTCCGGCATTAAAATGCAGCGCACGCGCACGCCCATCTTCATCCGCCTGGGAGACCGCGCGAAGAAATTCGATTATCCCCAGCATGGACTGCGCAATGTGATCATCGAAGACATCCATGCAACGGAATCGGTCCTCGCCAGTTCCATCACGGGGCTCGAAAACATGTATGTCGAGGATGTGACTCTCAAGAACATCCAGATAGACAGTGTGGTCGCAGGCCGCTCGGACTGGGTCAATCGCGATGTGCCCGAGATTCCCGACAAGTATCCCGAAGCGCGGATGTTTGGAATGCTTCCAGCCTTCGGCCTGTACTGCCGCCACGTTCGCGGTTTGCATCTGTCTGACATCGCATTTCGCGCCATCTCGAGCGAGCAACGGCCAACGATGATCTGCGACGACGTGCGCGGAATTCAGATTTCCGGCCTCAGCTCCACGCCAACGCAGGGTGGACAGCCTGTTGTAAAGCTTGTTGAATGCAAAGATGTCTCGATTTCCCACTCCGCGGCTCCCGCCGGATCGAGTGCGTACCTGTCGGTTGAAGGCCATGGTTCCGCATCGATCCTCTTATCGGGATGCGACATGCGCGGTGCGAAGCGGGCGATTGAAACATCGAGAGACGTACCGACGGGAGCAGTCAAGACGAGTGACGACCTATCAGGAGCGCAGTGACACACGCCGATTTCTCGCCTGGGCCGCCAACATCCGCTGAAAGTACGCATTCCGCTTCAGGTCTCAATTTTTTCAAGCTCGCTTTGGATCGGGGACCTGCGCAGAGTTTCCCTAGCGGCGCCACCGCGAATATCCCCAGCCCCCGCTTCCGAGCAGAAAAAGGACAATTAGAACAATCAGAAGTGTTTCCATGTTATAGCCTCCCTGGTAAGGCGAAGCGGACCTGGCCTTGTGACGAATATCCCACTTCTTCCTTACATTAGGATTCGATGAATGGCCCC
>DATKGE010000159.1:0-17309 GCA_035510955.1 Occallatibacter sp.
GCCAAGCAAACGGACGAACTGCGTTAGCCCGGCCGGTCCGCCGACCTGTGCCAGCAACAAGTTCGCGGCTGTATTGTCGCTCAGCTCCACGGCGGCCGCGCACAGATCGCCGACCGTCATTGCACCCTGCCCCACATGCGCCCGCGTGACCGGAGCATATTCCAGTAAGTCTTTTTCACCGTATGAGATGAGGTTATTCAGGCCCAGGTTTCCAGCGTCCACTCCCTGTAAAATGCAGCCCGCAAGCAGGAGCTTGAAGGTGCTGCACATGGCAAAGAGCTCGGTGTCACGATAGCCCAGTCTCCGGCCAGTCGCGGTGTCCAGTGCCGCTACCCCCAACCGCCCGCCAATCCCCTTTTCAATCGAGGCGAGTTTTGCCTGAAGCGAGGGGTCTGTCTCGCTGAGGACGAATGAAGGGGCTCCAAAAGCAAGTGCCGGAAGCAGGCGCAGCACAAAGCGCCGCGAAAAAGGGTATGGACTCAAGGAAGGCGTCACCTGGCGGGAGTTCTCACATCTTGTAGCGGCCCAGATCATCGTCGTTCAGCCCTTCCAGCCATCCACGCAACTGCTCGGCTGTCGGGCCTTCCGGCGGGCCGGAGGTGTTCAGCTTGGCGGTCTGCAGCACCTGCTCCGACACATAAATCGGGCAATCGGCGCGCAGTGCCAGGGCGATGGCATCTGAGGGCCGGGCGTCGATGGTAATTGCTTCCCCCGCCTGCCTGAGCCATAGAACAGCCAGAAATGTATCGTTCTTAAGCTCTGTAATTACAACCCGTTCCAGCTCAGCATTCAAGTTATGGATGAGGTTTCGGGCCAGATCGTGGGTGGTCGGACGCACGGCGGCAGTCTTCTCAATCTCATCGGAGATCGCCTTCACCTCGAAGAACCCAACCCAGATGGGCATGACCGTGTCGGAACCAACGTCCTTCAAGACGATAATGGGCATGTTGGTCGAGGGGTCCATCATCAGGCCGCGGATTCTTACCTCGACGATGCCTGCGTCCCGTTGCGCACGGTCCTCTGCAGCACTCAGCTTTTTCAGCTCGGCTTCAAGTCTGGGCAGTTCGGACTGCTTGATCTGCGCCGCACGGTCCAGTTGCCCGTTGCGCGCCTGCTCCTCGGCTTCGGAACGCAACGCCTCGATCCGCTTTCTCAGGTCGCTTTCCATGGCTCCCCTCCCGGTGCCGGTTTCCATCCCTCCAGCGTTAGACGGCCTCGCCCACCAGACTGTTCGGGTGCGACCCGGTAATTCTCACTTGCCGGTAGCTGCCCGGAGCCGGAGCGATGGGTTGCGCGCAGGTGAAATTCACCGGTTTGTTCTGGCTGCTGCGGCCGTTGATCTGCCCCCGCGCCGCATTCGCTCCTTCAACCATCACTTCCATTATCTGCCCTAAATGCTTGGCGTAGTTCACTCGCTGAATCTCTCTTTGCCGGTCAAGCAGGACTTGAAGCCGTTGCGACTTTTCCACATCCGGAATGGAATCGATCATGGTCAACGCCGGCGTGTTGGGCCGCCCCGAGTACTTGAATCCGAACACGCAATCGTATTCCACCTTGGCCAAAAGGTCCATTGTCTGGATGAAATCGTCGGCAGTCTCGCCGGGAAACCCGACAATAATGTCGGTGGACAGCGAGATCGGCCGCCGCGCCGCCCTGACCCATGAGATGCGCTCCAGGTACCACTCCGGCGTGTATTCGCGCGCCATCATTTTCAGCACCCGCGTTGACCCCGACTGAACCGGAAGGTGCACATGGTCGCACAGGGTGGGATAGGCGTCGATTGCCTGCACTATGTCCCGCGTAAAATCCCGCGGATGGCTGGTGGTAAAACGCACACGGCGAATCCCGCCGACCTGGCCCACGGCAGCCAGCAGCTCGGCGAACGTCAACTTCCCTTCCGGATCGCGATAGCTGTTTACGTTCTGGCCCAGCAGCTGAATCTCGGTGTATCCCAGGTCGGCAATGCGGCGGGCTTCCTCCAGCACCGACGACGAACTGCGGCTGCGCTCCTTGCCGCGCGTGTACGGCACCACGCAGTAGGCGCAGAACTTGTCGCACCCCTCAATGATGGTTATGTACCCGCGGTAGGGATTCTGCCGCGCGGTGAATTCGGTTTCGAAGGTCTCGTCGGTCTGCCGGTCGTCTAGGCCGGTGATGCGCGTCTCGCCGGCTTCCAGCCGCGCCAGCATTTCAGGAAGTTTTCTATAGGAGGCCGACCCGGAGACCAGCGAAACGTACGGCGCCCGTTCGAAGATCTTCTCGCCCTCCTGCTGCGCCACGCACCCCAGCACGCCGAAGCGCTTGCCGGCTTTGTGCAGCTTTTTATAGTCGTTCAGCCGGTTGAAGACCTTTTGCTCCGCCTTGTCGCGGATAGAGCAGGTGTTGTACAGGATCAGCCCCGCATCCTCTTCATTCTCAACCTGCTTATAGCCCTCATGCTGGAGCGTGCCAATCACCTTTTCGGAGTCATGGGCATTCATCTGGCAGCCAAAGGTCTCGAGATAGAAGGTCTTTTCGGTTGCCATAACAATCCTGAGTATAGCGTGATTCGGGCCGCATCGGCATGTGGAGTTGCAGGCGCAGAGATCCCTCTCGCGGTCCCTTTCGCGCACTGTTCGTATATGAACAGCCCTATTCACGAGTGGACAGTTACAGCCGGTAGCATTTCTGGTGAACCAATGGTTTCAGGTACTTACGTGATGCACCAATGGCCCGCGACTTGCTGGTTCCATGCTCGGAATCGCCCGCCGAACCGGCCGGCCTCCAACTTCGTACATCCTTGTGAAACAAGGGAGCTGACGATGAAAACTCTGTTTCAGGACATTCGCTACAGCCTTCGGCAACTTATCAAGATGCCGGGGTTTACGCTCACTGCCGTGTTCTCGCTGGCTCTCGGCATCGGCGCCACAACGGCGGTCTTCAGCGTCGTCTATTCCATCTTGATGGACCCCTACCCGTATGCTGCCCCGGATCGGATGATCCACATGCGCCTGTTGACCCCAAAAGGCGGCTTGACCGGCTTCGGGACAACCATGGGCCAATTCCAAATCCTCCGCGCATCGCCTGTTGTCGAAGACGCCTTTCTCGAGGACGATTGGAACCTGACCGTCACCGGCAGCGATCTGCCCGAAGACGTGCAAGCCGTTTATTTCAGCTCCAACACGTTCAACTTTTTTGGCGTTCCGGTCCGCCTGGGCCGCGGGCTTCAGCCCTCCGACGCGATCGACGGGCAGGACCCGCAGCCGGTGGTGGTGCTGGGCTACAAGTTCTGGCAACGGCACTTCAACTCCGACCCCGGGGTGCTGGGCAAGACCATCCAGATGGTGCGCAAGAACTACACAATCGTCGGCGTGGCCGGGTCCCGATTCGCCTGGGGAGACGGCGATGTCTACCTGCCCAAAAAGATCACCATGGACCCCACGCTCGGCTACTACGTCGGCATTCGCCTCAAGCCGGGCGTCAGCCACGCCTCCGCGGACGCCGCCCTGCAGCCGCTGATTACGCAATTTGTCAAAGAGACGCCCAAGCATTTCCCGCCCGGCGCCGCGAAACTGCACGTGGTGGGGCTGAATGAAGACTTCATCAAGCAGCTTGGAGGAACGCTCTATCTGCTTTTCGGCGCGGTGGCCCTGCTGCTGGCCATCGGCTGCGGCAACGTTTCGATTCTCCAACTGGCGCGAGCTACCGCCCGGAGCCAGGAGTTCGCCATTCGTGCCGCCGTTGGAGCCAGCCGCAAGCGCATAATCTATCAGCTACTTACCGAGTCTCTGCTGCTTTCGCTTACGGGCGCGGCGCTCGGCCTGGTGCTAGCCTACCGGCTGGTCGCCGTCATCGTCGAGAACCTGCCCGCGTACTCGTTCCCGCACGAAGCGGCCATCCATATCAATGTTCCCGTGCTTGTCTTCTGCATGACGGTCGCGGTGAGCACTGGAATCCTGTTTGGCCTTTGGCCGGCCTTGCAGCTTTCGCGGCCAGAAGTAAGCCAGGTAATGCAGTCCAATACCCGCAAGACGACCCGTGGAGTGAGCGGCCGAAGAATCCACAACGCGCTGATTGCCGGGCAGATCGCGCTGACGCTGCTGATGCTGGCCGGAGCCGGCGCGGCCATCGAAGGCTTCCTGCGCCTGGTGCATACGCCGCTGGGCTACGATCCTCACTACGTCATGTCGGTGGGAATCCCCATCCACGACGGCACCTACAAAACCTGGGCCGAGCGTGCGCCCTATTTCGAACAGTTGCAGGCAAAAGCAGCTGAAGTTCCGGGCGCAACCATGGTCGCCGTCTCCAGCAACGCCACTCCTCCCTCCAACGGATTCAACATCAAATTCGAAATCCTCGGCAAGCCGGCTTCCGAAGACCAGTCCATGCAGTTCAACATGGTGAGCCCCGAGTACTTCCCCGTGCTGCGCATCCCGCTGCTCGCAGGTCGAATCTGGAACGCCGACGAAAACCATCGCGGAGCGGCCATGATGGTCATCAACCAGACGCTCGCCCGCAAGTATTTCCCCGGCGTCAACCCGATTGGCCAATCGCTCAAATTCCCGGAAGTGACGGCACGACCGCCCTACCTGCTGACCGCGCCCGGCGCTGACCAGGGACCGTACCTCATCGTCGGCGTCATTGCAGACAAGCTCGACGACGGGCTCGCCAACCCCATCAAGCCCGAAGCTTTCGTCCCTTACACGGCCGTCATGACCATGTACACCCAGCTTCTGGTCCGCACCAACGTGCCGCCCCTTACGTTGGTCCACGCCATCGGAGCCAAGGTCAACTCCGTCGACCACGACCAGCAGACCAACAACAACCCGCGCGACCTGGAACACTGGATCAGTGAAGAACCGGAATGGGCGCGCGGCCGCCTGGTGGCCTGGCTCTTCGGCGGGTTCGCGGCCCTGGCCCTGGTGCTCGCCGCAGTCGGCCTCTACAGTGTTGTTTCCTACACCGTCGTCCAGCGCACCAACGAGTTTGGCATTCGCATGGCCCTCGGCGCGCCGCGCGGGCACCTGCTGCGCATCGTCTTCCGGTCGACCGTTGTGAGCGTGGGCAGCGGCCTTGTTGCTGGGCTTGTTCTGAGCCTGGCCTTGAGCCGCGTCATGGCCCACTGGGCGCAGGAGAGCCAGGCCAGTTCCCGCGATCCGCTGCTGCTGTTGGCGTCTTCGATCACGCTGGTTCTGGTGGCCGCGCTGGCCTGCGCCATGCCCGCCCGCCGCGCCGCAAAAACCGACCCCATGACCGCCATTCGCTACGAGTAGACTGGCGGCACGTAATCGCTGCTTTGAAAGGGCACGGCTTCAGTCGTGCCGCAAGTCAAGCAAGATCAACGTGGCTTTAGCCACTGAGGGATGGTTTTGGAGGAGTAATTCGGAAAACTAACATTATTCCGCAATCTCACCAGCTGTGCCCGATCATCGCAACCCGGTGTGCAGGTAAGCCAGCAGCGCGGCCATCTGCTCGTCGTTGAAGCGGCCTGCAAACCCCGGCATCAATCCCCTGCCGGCAAGAACATTGTGCGCAACCGCGGCGTCCGTGGCCGGAATTCCGCTGGGAAGCGTGTTGCGGTCGAACAGCCCGTGCAAATCCGGGGGAACTTTTTTCAGCGCCAAGTCGTTGTCGCGATGGCAATGCGCACAGCGCACCTCGTAGAGATGCTTCCCTTCCGCCTGTTGCGGGGTAAGTGCCGGCGCCGAGCGGCAACCGGTCGGACCAAAGCCTAGGCTGACTGCCAACCCTATCAAAATAAACGCCCAGCCGCCGAGCCTGCTTCGCCGGCCAGCCAAGCCCTGTTCCTCCCATGGATTACGCCTTCTCTGCAAACTGCCCGCTCACATAGTCCCAGTTCAAAACATTAAAGTATGCCTTCACGTAATCGGCCCTTTTGTTTTGATACTTAAGGTAATAGGCGTGCTCCCACACGTCCACGCCCAGCACCGGCTTGTGGCCCAGGGTAAGCGGGCTGTCCTGGTTAGGGCTGGATTCAATCGCCATCGTGCCGTCGGGCATCTTCACCAGCCAGGCCCAGCCGCTGCCGAAGACATGCATCGCCGCATCGGTCAGCTTGTCCTGAAAGGCCGAGAGCGACCCGAACTTGGCGTCGATGGCTTTGGCCAGCTCGCCTTTGGGAGCTGCCCCGCCTTTGCCCAGCGTCGGCCACCAGAAGGAATGGTTCGCGTGCCCTCCGCCATTGTTGCGCACCGCAGTGCGGACCGCTTCCGGCACGGAATCCAGGTTGGCCACCAGCTCCCAAACCGTCTTTCCGGCAATCTCCGGATGCGCAGCGGCGGCAACATTCAGGTTATTCACGTAGGCCTGATGGTGCTTGTCGTGGTGCAGGTGCATGGTCTCGGCGTCGAAGCTGGGCTCGAGCGCGTCATAGGCGTAGGGCAACGCCGGCAAGATGAACGGCCCGGTTGGGGGTGGCGGGGTTGAGGCGGGGGCTTGTCCGGCGCCGGATTGCCCGGTGAGGGCTCCCTCAGCCGGCAGGGTTTCAGCCAAAAGCAGAGCGCTTGCCACGCCGCCAATATTCCTGATCGCAGTTCGCCGATCCATCATGATCCAAAAACCTCCACTGCATTCGATTCCAAAGAACAGCTAAAGTCTGCGCGGATCAGCCGGCAGCCGTCAAGATGAAGAGCCAATTGATCGTCTACCGGGCAGAAATCACAGAACCGGCCAGCCGAAAGCCACTTCCGACAGTACCTCGCCGCCAATCTCGATCGTCTTCTGCGCAATCTGGATGCCGCCGATGCGCTGGTAAAACGAGACGCCGAGGAGATTCTGCTCCAGCACCCAGACGACCATGCTATTGAATCCATTCATCAGAAATGATTCCCGCAGAGCGAGAGCCAGCTCCTGACCCACCCCGCGCCGCTGGCGGGCAGGCATCAGATAGATTGCATAAAGCTCAGCGTCGTAGGCTTCAATCGGGTCCCGGATTCCGCCGCCGGCGATAAACCCGAAGATCCCCCACTGGTCCTCGGCAACAAAGACAAACATGTTGCCGGCCAGCAAGTGCTGCTTCCACGCCGCGGCGCGCTCCTCGTCGTCCAGCGCCGCCAGGTAGGCGTCGGAAACAATTCCGGCATATGTTTTCCTCCAGCTTTCCACCTGGACAAGCCCGATCGCAGGGGCATCCTCCGGGACAGCTTTGCGAATCCTGACGTCCATGAGCCTCAATCTACCACGGTTCCGTTGCGCCCGATGCACACGTCCACCGGCCGCGTTCGCTATGCTGGAACCATGCAGCTTCCTTCCCTCACCCAGATTCTCGAAGCCCAGACGGTGGTCTATCGCCACATGTCTCCCACGCCGCAATACACCTGGCCGCTCCTCAATGAACGCCTGGGAAGCGAAAACCCGGTCGAGGCCCCGGTCGAGGCCTGGATCAAGCATGAAAACCACTCACCCGTAGGCGCTTTCAAGCTGCGCGGGGCGCTGGTCTATATGGACTGGCTCAAGCAGACCCAACCCGGCTTGGCTGGCGTGGTAGCCGCAACCCGCGGAAATCACGGCCAGGGCGTCGCGATGGCCGCACGTCTCTCAGGGCTGAAGGCAGTCATCGTTGCCCCCCACGGCAACAGCCGGGAGAAGAACAGCGCCATGGCCGCCCAGGGCGCCGAGCTTGTGCAGCATGGACAGGACTTCCAGGAGTCGCTCGAATTCGCCCGCACCCTTGCCGTCGAACGCGGCTACACCATGATCGACTCCTTCCACGAGCGCCTGGTCATGGGCACTTCTACCTATGCGCTGGAGTTCCTCCAGAGTGCGCCGCCGCTGGACACAGTTTATGTTCCCATCGGTCTCGGTTCGTCCATTAGCGGCGTCTCGGCGGCACGCAATGCGCTGGAGCTGAAAACCGAGATCGTGGGCGTAGTCGCGACTGCATCCCCTTCTTACGCGCTCAGTTTCAAGCAACGGAAAGTCATTGAGGCACCGTCACTTACACGCATTGCTGACGGTCTGGCCTGCCGCACGCCCAACGCTCAGGCGATGGAGGTGATCTGGGACAACGTCGCCCGCATCGTCGAGGTCACCGACGACGAGATCGCCAATGCCATGCGCGCCTACTACGAGGACACCCACAACCTGGCCGAAGGCGCCGGAGCAGCAGCGCTGGCCGGAGCACTGAAAGAGAAGGAGTTACACGCCGGAAAGCGCATCGGCATCGTGCTGACCGGCGGCAACGTGGACCGCGATGCCTACGCCGCGGTGCTTGCCGGTGCAGCTTAGCGAGGAAAGAATGACTGAAGCGATAGAGAATCTAACCCCGATGGCCCACGCTGCTCAGAACCGCTGCTTTGGCTGTGGGCAGGCCAATCCCCGTGGACTCCACCTGGAGTTTCTCCTGGCCGCCGACCAATCCGTCGTTTGCGTTCCCACGGTGCCGGACACATTCGAGGGTCCTCACGGCTACCTGCACGGCGGCATCATCGCCACACTTCTGGACGAAACCATGAGCAAGGCGGTTCGCGCCCGCGGTTTCACAGCCATGACCCGTCACATGGAGGTTGACTATCTGAGGCCCGTTCCCTCTCGAGCAACCCTGCGGCTCGAGGGTCGCGTCACCCGCAACGAAGGCCGCAAACATTGGACCGAGGCAAAGGTCCTTGACACAAAAGGAATACTGCTGGCTCAAGCCAAGGGCGTGTTCATCGAAGTCCGTCCCCGGTAGCTTCTATCTACTTTGTCCGCGTGGAGTTAAGGGAAACCTGTCCGCCCTTGACGAGGGTACAATTCCCGGTCTGGTCGCATCTGTAGTGGACATTTGACGTATAGTTCTGCCAGGTTATCACACTGCTCTCGCTCGTGGTCGGAGCTAAAGCTATGGTTTCCCCTTCGTATGTCTCGATCGTCTTTGTCACGTCATCGTAGTTGGCTACAGTGACGTCCCCTTCGACGGTGAATGCGAAAGTGTGTGCGGCATGTTCAAGTTCTGGCGCCCCGATTCCGGGAGGCATTTGGACGGGAATTCTCGCCAGCAGAGGGGCATGCAGATTGTCCCTGGCGTGTATCGTCCGCGGGGCAAAGTGCGGCTTCTCCGCAGTCAGCTCTTCCCCCGACAAATTCTCGTGGGCGACAGTTAACGTGTTGGCCGCCAATGCTTCTACTGGAGCCGGATTTTGAGCGTCGGAAAGCTGCGCGCTCTTCGGTTGAACCACCTGGTGTTCCAGCGGCGAAACCTGAGCGGCTTTGGCGACCTGAGGACTGATCGGAGCGGAAGCTTTGGACGGACTAACCGGGCTGGATGCAATGGCGGAATTGACCGGTGCGGATGCTCTGGAAGGACTGGCCGGGCTGGATGCAATGGCCGAACTGACCGGAGCGGATGCTCTGGAAGGACTGACCGGGCTGGATGCAATGGTGGAACTGACCGGAGCGGATGCCTTGGACGAGCTGACCGGGTTGGACGCAATGGTGGAACTGACCGGAGCGGATGCCTTGGACGGGCTGACCGGGCTGGACGCAATGGTGGGACTGACCGGAGCGGATGCTCTGGAAGCGGTCTGAACCAAATGGTGCGAGGGCGTCAGATGTATCACACGAAAGGAACCGTCTCCCAGAAGCGTTCCAAACACGATTCCCATAGCCGCGCCAAGTCCTGCGACGATCAAAGTCTTCAGTTCCGGACCGGTTGTTGACCCGGCCCCGGCAAGTTGTCTGTATCCATACGTCGTCTTGTCGCCATGAGTGCGCTGCTGCAAGGTTTCTGCCATCGGAGTCCAATCAGTCTGGGATTCGTAGGAACTGCGCTCGTTGTGAGTCCTATCATTGGATGTCATTCGTGAAGAATGGGCAATCCGACAAAAGGGTTATTGCCGATCTTGATACCTGTCTTATCCCGAAACGGGAAGAGGTCCTTCGCCGAACGTTGCCCCGAGCTTTCGGCAAAGCTCCGTTGCCTCATTGGCAACCCGTTTGGAATGAGCCTATCCGCTCCGCCCTACGATCTAAACCGATCCAACAAAAGTCGCGAAACGACATCAGTCGTGCTGGCCGGTTCGATGATTGTGTCTTCAAGAACGATCCCTTGATCGGACTAACCGTGGTCCGTTGGGGCATGGATCGCCGTAACTTTTCCACAGCCAGCCGCTGCAATGGCCTTCACCAGCATGTCTGTCTTCGGCACCCCGCCATCATCGGCCTGAAGGCCGAGCCCTCGGTGGCACAAGTCTCTCATGCCGCCAAGCTAAATAGCCTGCAATGTTGAATCAAGACGGGTGCGATTGTGCACGATCGTAACCGTTCAGAGCAGAATGAGTTCCCATACGTGAGCTGAGAAGGCGAGTTCGGTGAGAAACGCGAGACACGCAACCGGGGCGGCCCAAAGACCGCCCCGCCGTTCCTAGTGGATCATGTTGATGGTTTCCTGGGTCACGGTATCGAACGTGGTCACCGCCTTGGAGTTGGCCTCGAAGGCGCGCTGGGCGACGATCAGGTCGGAGAACTCCGCCGAGATGTTCACGTTAGATGCCTCCAGCGAACTTCCGTCGATGGTGCCGCGTCCGCCGCTCCCGGCCACGCCTACGGCGGCATCGCCCGAAGCAGTCGTCGTCTGATATTCAGTCGAGCCCAGATTCACCATCCCCTGCTCATTGCTTACCGTGGCAATGGCCAGTTGTCCCACGTTCTGCGTCTGGCCGTTGGAGTAAGTGGCGGCAATCACGCCGGTTCCATTGATGGCAAAGCTTTCATACTGGCCGCTCGCAAACCCGTTCTGGCTGGTGGCGGAAGTGGAGGAAGCGGCCGCGGTCTGGCTGATGTCGCCGCCGCCGCTCGCGCCAAAGAGATTGAAGTTCAAGTTCATGGTCGCCGCTCCGTCGGACAGGCCGGCAAAGGAGACCCCGCTCACATCCGTGGCCGGGCTTACCAGGTTGCCGCTGGAATTGAAGGTCAATGTCCCGGTCGCGTTGGCCGAGGCAATCGGATCCTGGATCACGTTTCCGGATGTCGTTATACCCGTTCCCACGATGCTCAACTTTCCCGCGGCGGTCGATGTGGCCGTGGTTCCGGTGATGCCCGCCGCCGCGATTGCAGCAGTGATCGCGGTTGTATAGGCGGCAATCGTCTCGCCCGCCGTGACGGTGGGCGCGGTGATGGTTGCCGTGCCGCTGGCGGTCGGCCCGGTAATGGTCAGATTGGTGCCCGGATTCACGGTGCCCAGTGTGGCGCCGCTCGATCCGAAGTTGAAACTGGTGGTCGTTACCCCTGCCACGGTGGCCGAGTTGGGCGAAAGAGTGTTGGGCAGGGTGACAGTGTAGCCCCAGGTGTTGTTCCCCTGATTGGTGTAGGTGACGGTGGCCTCATACTGGCTGCCGAGCGAATCGTAGACCTGTACCTGGCCGGACGTCGTCGATCCGACGGCAGACTGGGAATCCAGGTTTTGCGTCATGCTGAAGTTGGTGGTGGCCGAGGGCTGCATCACCTGGCCGGTGGGGATGTTGATGTCCGTCAGGCCGCCATTGGTGTTTACCACGCCGTTAACCGCGCCATAGCCCATGACCGCCAGACCGTCCGAGGTCTCGAGAGTGCCGTTCGAGGCCAACTGAAAGCCGCCATTCTGGGTATACAACTGGCTGCCCGCGCCGCCATTCAGGACGAAGAAACCGGCGCCATCGATGGCGGCATCGGTGGAAACCCCGGTGGAAGCGATGGAGCCACCGGAAAAGTCGGTGCTGTTGGAAGCTACCTGCACGCCGGTGCCCGCCTGGATCTCATCTCCCGCTCCATTGGCGCCAACCTGCTGATAAAACAGGTCGCTGAAGTTGGTGGTCTGCGATTTGAAGCCGTTGGTGTTCATGTTGGCCAGGTTGTTGGCGATGGTGTTCAGCGCCGTCGAATCGGCGTCAAGACCGCTCAGTGGAATATAAAAACTCGGCATTGTGTTTCTCCTCTTTCGGGTGACGCGGACCTTTCCGGCCAGCGGTTGAACAGCGTTCATTGAGAAACGGGCGGTTTGCCCGGAATTTTGGGTGCATGGGAATGCCCGTCGAGAGCATGGCCCACGCGGTGGGCTGCGGGTTGGGCCGCGGGAACACTAAGATTGCCGGGAGCGCGTTTTTGGCTGACCGATTGGGCAAACTGGCTGATGGCCGCGACCGTATTGGACCCCGGCGCGCTCGACCCTGCCGCCCTTGATGCCGTTGCGTTGGATCGGACGGCTGGTTGGGCAGTAGTTGCGCCCGTCTTGTGCGCCGCCGCAGTTGCCGGCGAGGTTGCCGCGCCGCCGGGACTCGCGCCGGCCGGGCCGGCCCCAGTCAGGCTGGACTGAGCCGCGCCGGAAGGACCCGTGCTGCCGCCCGAAGGGGCTGCGGAAGTCCCGAGCACCGTGGACAAGTTCTGGTTGATGTCGATCAACTGTTCCAGGCTGTTTACCTGCACCAGCTGGTTGATGTACTCGTTAGGATCGGTTGTCGCGGTCGGGTCCTGGTTCTGCATTTCGGTGACCAGCAAGGTTAGAAAGTCGTTGGCCGAGATGGTGGCCGAAGAACTCCCCGGGCTGCCCGTGCTGCTGGTTCCCGCCGTTTGCGCGACCATTGGATTTGCACTTTTCCCCGTCGGCGCCTGCGCCCCCGTCAGAGAGTTCCCCGCTGTCAACGATTGCCCCGCCGCCAATTGGTGATTGATAAGTCCAGCCATTGCCGCCATATCGTTCCTGCTTTCCCGTAAGTGTGTTGCGCTTCCCCTGCCCCGCCTCGCGGGTCTCTAACTCCTGCACCACCGTCCAATGGCCGCGACCCTCAGGCGACCACAGAGATGTGCACGCCCCGGCTGCCTTGAATCTGTGCCGCCGCGTCCGCCTCGACCGGCTGAACCGGACTTGCGGCGGACGCTGCGCCATCAACCCCAGCCATGCGAATTGTCGAAGTCAACTCCGGCGCGGCCCACGATTGCTGCTGCGCATTCTGGCCCTGTCCTTGGCCCGCACCCGGTCCCTGACCCGCCCCTTGATTTGTGCCTTGGTTCATCCCCTGGCTCTGCTCTGCACTATGGTTCGCATCCCTCGACGCAGGCGCGCCCATGGCCAGCGACTCGATCGGCGTGTGTTGTAGCGCCATGTAGGCGTTCAGCCCATCCATATGTTGCCCCAGCGCCTGGGCCGCTTCCACCGAACCGGGCAGCAGGGTTGCATGGACGCCGCCGCCACTCATGTCCGCCCGCACGCCTACCCAACCCAAAGCCGGGTCTTCAAATCCTGCCTCCGCCTGCCTCGCGCCTGCATGGGTCCAGTTGATCGCGCCGGGCGCCGGATCCGCGTCGAGCGCCGCGAAGGTCTCGCGCACCGAGGGGGCAGATGAAACTGTATTTTGAGTGGCTTGCGGGTTCGCAGCCGCCGGCACTCCCGCCGAATCGCGGACGTTAGAGGTGGTCTCCGCGGACGCAGCGACAGCGGGTTGGGAATGATTCGGAATGGTTCCAATTGCGATGGGCTCGGTTCCACGCGAGGTCCGCCTGGCGCTCCGGGGCGAGGCCGAACTCCCATTGTTTGCAACAGGGTTTGCCGAAATCTGCGCCGGAACCGGGGATGGAACGGTTGGCGCGACAGCCGGATTGACCGGAGGCGCAAGCCGATTGATTTCCTGTCCAGAGTCCGGAGCCGAGACCGCCTGCTGTTGCACAATTACGGATGGCGCGTGCCCCTGCTCGGCGGTTGCATGCTGGACCTGCGCTAAGCCCTGAAGCGGGAGGTCCGCCTGGGTACCAATCTGGCCCGACCCGGTCGTTTCGCCCTCTGAGGACGCAGCCGCCGCGAGGGGAACGTGCAGATCCGGCCCGCCGCTGCGGTTTGCGATCAACGGCGTGGTTGCGCCGGGAGCAGATTCACCGGTAGATTTGGTGGCAATCGGAGCTTCCCGCGCGGCCGTTCCAAATGGAGCTGCCGCCTGCGCGGCGCTCGTGACCGGCCAAGTGCGCCTGGCTTCCACCGGAGAGTTGTTCGTCGTTAAAGGTGTTTTATCATATGTAGATGTCGTAAATTCCATATGTGATTGTTGAAGTTCTGTCGCCGGCGCATTGGAGAATGACTCAATCGCGGCCGCGGGGGAGCCAGCCGTTTCTGCAGCGGGAACGGGCGAAGTGAAGGAACTGGCGCTCTGCGGCTTGTCAGCGAAGGCGGCGAGGGACGAAGACGAAGGCGCAGACAGCAAAGGCCTGGTCTCGCCTGGGACAGTCACTGTCGACGGGACCGCTGCGAAAGCTGCCGGGGCAGCCGCGAAAGGAGCCGGAAGAGCTGCGAAAGCAACCGGCGATCCCAGCGAAAGGCTCGACGCCGCCGCTTCGGCCTGTTTCGGCGGCTTCGCGGGCAATGCGTCCCTGGTGCTTTTGATGGTGCCCGGGGCGTCTTTGGTGACGGCTTTGGCCGATTGTTGCTGTGCGGCAAGCGTCGGGACTGCGACTGGCAACTGCGCCTGGTTTAACTGTGTCGGGTTCAACCTGGAAGCCGGTGCCCCGGTTCCGGATAAGGCGTACCCATCACTGGCCGGTCTTGCGTTCGAAGGACCCGTGTTCCCCACCAGCGCAGCCCGAGCCGCGTTTTGCGATCCGGCCATCCTTGATCCGGCCATAGTTAAAGAGGATGCCAATAAAGAGGGACCCGACCCGCCCTGCGCCGACTGCATTCCACGGTCGGCAATGGCTGCACTGGCTGCTTCCGGCGCGCCGTCCGCATTCCCAGGCTCGGCGCTCAGCCCGTTCAGTTCGCCTTCCGTGTCCCTGGCCAGAACGGCCATTTGCGCTTGCCAGTTGGAACGAAAGCTCAGCGCAGTCTGCGGGTCGGAATTTGCATTGTTCGCGGGAGAGGCGCTCGTACCTGCTGTCGCCGGCATCCTGCCGGCCAGTCTCGCTGGAACAGAACCATGTCCCGGCTCCGAACGCCCACCCACTCCAGTTTCGATTGCTGCGGCAACGGTCATGGGCTGGATTCATGCAGATGCTATGCCAATGAAGGAGCGAACGGGTTAAAGCATTGTCAGGATTGGGAAGGCAAATCTCAAATCCGGAAGGAAAACAAGCTGCCGCATGGATTTCCTCTCAAGTTTCTTCTCTGCCGGGCGCCTGGCCTGGTCCGGTCACGCGTCCGGTCACGCCGCCGAGGGCCTTTGCGGGATCGGCCGGTTGGGCGTCTTTGGTGTCCAGCTTGACCCGATGCAGCCGGTTGCGGAACCAGTCGTCCAGCCCTTGCTGGCTTTTTCTTTCGGCGTCGAGAGCATCGTGCGCCTCGCTCTCCTTGACCAGAGTCTCGGCCTGCCGCCGCTCCACACGCCTGTCCAGGTAATCCTCGCGCAGGCCGGCCACGTCCTGCTCCGCATCCAGAATCCTCGGCGCCAGCGCCCGTTGAATGCGGTCGGCGGCGTGCTGTTCCACGAGGCCTGCCAGCCGGTCGGTCAGCTCTCCTGTGTGGACGCTCGCGATGACAAGCCGCCGGCCGCGAAGATCTCGTTCCGCCGTTGCCGCCTGTGCATGTTCGAGCCGCCTCAGATCCCCGATTGCCGATTCGAGAGCGATCCGGCTCTGCTCCTCTTCGAGGTCCCGAATGCGCAAAAGCCTGCACAGTGCCCGAGAGACGGCCACGGCCTACACCTCCGCTGCAAGAGCCGCGAGGCGGCGCACGCAGTCGGGAAGGCGCACCTGCTCGCGCGAGTCCTGGGTCACGAAGGCCCGCATCGCTGCACGCGCCTGCAAAGCCCGATCGAGATCCGGGTCCGCGCCCGGCTTGTAGGCGCCGATCCGGACCAGATCCTCGGAGCGCGCGTAGACCGCCATGAGCTTGCGCATCAGTGCGGCATTCTCGCGGTGCTCGGGCTCGGTCACCGCCGGCATCAGCCGGCTGATCGAGTCCAGCACCTCGATAGGCGGATACCACCCCTCGGCGGCCAGTGACCGCGACAGCACGATGTGCCCGTCGAGCAACGAGCGGACCGCATCCACCAGCGGGTCCTGCTGGTCGTCGCCCTCCATCAATACCGTGTAGAAGGCGGTAATCGAGCCCACGCGGAACTGCCCGGTTCGCTCCACCAGCTTGGCCAGCCGGGTAAAGACTGACGGAGTATAGCCCTTGGCCGTCGGCGGCTCGCCCGCGGCCAGTCCGATTTCGCGGGCGGCCATGGCAAAGCGGGTGAGCGAATCCAGCACCAACAGCACATGCTTGCCCTGGGCGGCAAAGAACTCGGCAATCGTGGTGGCCGCCAGCGCCGCCCTCATGCGCATCAGCGGCGACTGGTCGGAGGTCGAGACGACCACCACCGACCGCGCCCGGCCTTCTTCCCCGAGCGAATCTTCGAGAAACTCACCCACCTCGCGGCCGCGCTCGCCCACCAGGCCAACTACCGTGACATCGGCTTCCGTATTGCGGGTCATCATGCCGATCAGCGTGCTCTTACCGACGCCAGACCCGCCGAAGATCCCCACCCGCTGCCCCCGGCCCACGGTCAGCAGGGCGTCGAGCACGCGGATGCCGGTGCCCAGCGGAGTGCGAATCGGCACCCGGTCGAGGGGCGAACGCACTACCCCATCCAGAGGCAGCCTAAGCCCCGTCGCAGGCGGCCGGCCTTCGTCGATCGGCTTGCCGGCCGAGTCCAGTACCCGGCCCATCAGCGCCGCGCCTACTTCGATCTCCGGATGCACGCCCATCGCCGACACCGCATCCCCAAAGCGAATTCCCTCCGTCGTTTCGACCGGCATGGATAAGACATTGGCCCCGCGGAATCCGATCACCTCGGCCAGGTGGGGCAGCCCGAACTGATCCTGAATCTCGCAGCACTCGCCCACCGAGGCCAGCGGACCGGAGGATTCGATGGTCTGGCCAACAGACTCCAGCACCTGCCCGCGCCAGCGCCAGGGCTGGCCGCGGCTGAGGCGCGAAAAGTAACGCCCCAGCAGCGGCTGGTCAGGCATCGGCTGCGGACTCGTCATGCGCGTGTCTCGCGGCTTGCGCCTACGGTCTCGGCAGATGCATGCGCCGGCTGGGTTCTCGATCCGGCGGCGCGGTCAAAGAAGCCGCGTTCGATCTCTCCCAGCTGGGAGCGGATGCCCAGGTCCACCGAGCCCAGCTCGGTTTCGATCACGCAATCGCCCAGCCGCATTCCCTCGCCGGCCACGACGTTGGGCTTCAACGCCAGGTTGGGCAGCAGGGCCATGGCCTCGGCCCATAAATCGAGTTCAGCCGGAGGCACGCGCAGCTTCACCTCGGTCGATCCGGAGAGCTGTCCCAGCGCCACGCGCACCGCTCCGGTCAACAGCAGCGGGTCCATCTGTGCTTCACGGCGCAGGACGCGCGCAGCCACCCCCAGCGCCAGTTCCACCACCTCATGTTCCAC
>DATKGE010000160.1:0-51093 GCA_035510955.1 Occallatibacter sp.
TCAATCGTATCGGCCCCGCTCTGGGTGGTGAACTCGTGCGTCCGGACAGCCTCGGGAGGAACGGCAGGGGCGGGAGCAGCAGCGTTGGTCAATTTGTTACCTCGCGGGAGCTAGCCTCGTTGGAGCACACCCGCGGTATCGATGCCACCGGCAGCCCCTGCAACCAAACATACCCGTTCTTCCCGCGCGAATCAAAGCGAAAAGCCCGGGAAAGTTGTTGAAGACTATCCGTCGCCAGCAAAGTGTGCTCGTCACCCTCGCGAACGGCGAGATCCGCGGCCAGTCCATGCAGGTAGACCGCCGCTTCAACCGCTCTCGCCGCATCGCCCGGATGCTGCGCCAGCAACCCCGCCACCAGCCCCGTCAGCAGATCGCCGCTTCCTCCCTTGGCCATTCCTGGATTCCCCGTGGTATTGACGGCCACCCGCCCGTCCGCATGAGCAATGATTGTCCGCGCGCCTTTCAGTACTAACGTAACGCCAAAACGCTGCGCAAACCCGCGCGCTACCTCCAGCCTGTTGCTCTGCACCTCGGCAATCGTGATGCCGGCCAGCCGCGCCATTTCTCCTGGATGCGGCGTCAGCACCACCGTCCGTCCCTTGGCCAGCTTCCCCAGCAACACCGGCTTCGCCGCCAGAATGTTCAGTGCATCCGCATCGATCACCGCCGGAATCCTGGTCGCCGCCAAAAGGCCAGTCACAAACTTCACCGTCTCCGCCGCCTGACCGAGCCCGGGCCCAATCGCCAGCACGGACTTGCCCGCCATCAGCCCCGCCAGCGCCTCCGACGCCAGGCACTCATGGGAGATGCCCCCCGCCAGCCCCGCCGCAAGCGGCCACATCATCAGCTCCGGCGCCACCGCCGCTACCAGCGCCAGCACCGCAGCCGGAACCGCAGCCGTCACCAGCCCCGCGCCGCTGCGCAGCGCAGCCAGCGAAGTCATCGCCGGCGCACCCGACCGGACCCCCGCTGCGGAATAAGACCCGCCCACCACCAGCACATGTCCAAAGTTGCCCTTGTTGGCTCCCGCCGCGCGCGGCGTCTGCACCAGTTTCATTGCCGACCCCGCCCAGTCCACGCCCAGCTTGGAAATAATCGCCTGCTCCGGCGACCCGATCGGCGCGACTACCACCGCCTGGTCCCACGCCCGAGTCAACTGTCCAAACACATGCGCCGGCTTGGGCGCGGTAAAGGTAATCACCGCATCGGCTGGAAACACCAGCCCCACCGCCCCGGCCGCGGTTGCGTCCGCAGCCCAACCCGAAGGCAAATCAACGGCAAGAATCAGCGCGCGGCTCCCCTTCACCCACTCCAACGCCGACTTCGCCAATCCCTTGAGCGGCGGCTTGAATCCCGTCCCCACCATCGCATCCACCAGTAAGTCAGCCGTCAGCGCATCGCCGTGCTCCGCAAATTGGTCCGCAGTCTCCACCACGTGAACTGTTCCCGGCGCAGCGCTCGCCAACAACTCACCCCAGGCCGTCACGACATCGTGCCCAAGCCCCTCCGGCGCGCCCATCAGCAGCGTCGTCACACGCAGGCCCACCCCGGCAAGCAGCCGCGCCGCCATCATCCCATCCCCGCCGTTGTTGCCTCTTCCACACAGCACCGTCACCCGCCGCGCCCGCGGAAACTGCTCCCGCGCAAATCCGGTCACAGCCTCCGCGGCGGCCCGCATCAGGTCGATCGACCTAACCCCGAACCGCTCCGTCGTCGCCCGGTCGCAAGCCTGCATCTCTGCCGCGGAAAGCACTCGCATGGCATCCATGTTATCTCCTTTCACAAGTCCACTCTGCCCAAGATCCCGCGGCGGCCACGCAGCGAAGTGGTCACACGCAGGCGCATCCATCTTGGTCAGCACTCCATTCGGAACTGCCAAGCTCGCGCAAGCCTGTCAAGTAAAGGAAGTACGCTCCTGAAGATTTTCACACCAGGTGTAGAGCAGTCACGGGCGAGAATTTCATATGATTGGCGATGGCGAAATCGTATGGCGATGACTTGCGTCGCAAGTTAGTGCATGCCCATGGCCGCGGGGAGGCTACGTTGGAACAACTGTCAGTGCGCTTCGAGGTCGGAGTGCCCTGGGCATGGAAAATCTCTGCGCAACGCAAAAGTGGCGGACAGATGGAGCGGATCGAGCAACAGCGTGGCAACCGCCCAACAGTGACCTCCGACGTGCAACAGCGATTGCGCAACTCGATCGAGGAGCAGCCAGGTCTGACCTTGGCTGAATTATTGGAAACACTGGAAAAGGCCGTCCCTCTCCATGTGAGCATAGGCCGGCTTTAGCAGGTGCGGCGGCAGATGGGTCTGCGGCCGGAAAAGTGTCTATCCACGGCGACGGACTTGGTGCCGAAGAGAACCGGCCGTTTGGGAAGAATTTCTCCAGCGTGTCCATGAAGTCGTTGGCGGTCCATTGGGAGGTACGACCCAGAGACTTGTTCGTCCCAATCCGAAAACGATGTTCCGAGTCTACACAATGCCCGCCGTGGCGCGCTTGGTGCGACCACTGAGACTTCCAATTAGTTGCACCGCCTCAAAACCCCAAACATTCTTGCGTTCGGTCCACCGCGTGTGCAGATTGTGTGTATCGCTACCGAAGATCGTTCCCTTTTCGAAGCTCCCGGACCCTGCGGCGTTTTGGGGGACACATCCTTTGGAACTCGGTGTGGGGTGAATTCATCAGCATCCCGAAGGGGGTCATTGGGATGGCCACAACTTGCGAAGACAAGTCTCGAGCCATGCCAAGAAGTCATTCGGAGTGGAGCGTCGTGATCGGATCCAGACGCATGGCGCGAATCGCCGGGATGTAACTGGCGGCGAGCGCAACGGTGGTGAGCACGAGGGTGACGCCCGCGAATGTGGGGAGATCGTTAGCCGACACGCCGTAGAGCAGTCCGGCCATGAGATGAGAGACGATGAGCGCAGCGGCCAAACCCACAGCGGCGCCAGCGGCGGCAAGAACGAGTCCGCGGCGCAGGACCATCTTCAGGATCGTGCCTCTCTGTGCACCCAGCGCGAGGCGAATGGCGATCTCGCGTTTTTGCTCATTGACCACGTAGGAGATGGTTCCGTAGATTCCAAGTCCGGCGAGCAGCAAGGCGGTAGCCGCAAAAAACGCCACCATTTCCATTGCGAATCGCCTCACTGAAAGCGAAGCGGAGAGCACGTCATCCAACGTCTCCGCATGGAAGACTGGAAGTTCCGCATCGACGGACTGGATCTGCTCGCGTACTTGTGCGGCGAGAGCGCTGGGATCGAGTTGTCCGCGAAGAAAGATGGCCAGGTCTTTGGCAGGGCGCTGATAAACGTCAAGGAAGATCTGCGGGATACCGGGGTCCGCCAGCGATTCTGTGCGAGCATCGGCAATCACGCCGACAATCGTGGTCCAGACCGGCTTGGCAGGGTTCAAGCGGACGCGTTTGCCGAGCGGGTCCTGGTTGGGCCAGTAGTTGCGAGCCGCGGCCTGATTGATTACCGCGATGGGGGGCGTATCCTCAAGGTCCTGGCCTGTGAAAAGGCGTCCGCGCAATAGCGGCATGCCCAGCAGGTGGAAGTATTCGGGCGAAACGATGGAACTATCGATCCGAGGAGCCTGATTGTCCTTCGTGTCGAGGCTTTCGCGGATCAATGGCAACGGGTTGAGATCGCCGCGACCGTGCCCCAGGGGAAGAGAGGCCAAATTGCCGACGGCAGTTTCTTCCACGCCCGGCAGCGCCCGGTTGCGGCGAAGGATTTGGCGCAGCAAGACCGATTCCTGGGTGGCGGTTCGGTAAATATCCGTCGTGGGGTCGTTGGGTACCGGTAGCCAGGTTTGAATGGCCATGACGCGGTCGGGATTGAAACCGGGCTGCACTTTGAACAAGTCCCAGAAACTGCGCAGCAATAGGCCCGCGGCGACCATCAGCACCAAAGAGAGCGCCAGTTCACTAATGACCAGAACGTGACGGGCGCGCGAGCGTTCCTGAGACCCATTGGAACCGCGTCCTTCCTGGCGGAGCGTACCGGTCAAATCGACACGGCTCATAAGCCACGCGGGGGCGAGCCCGAAGATGGTTCCGGCGGCGACGGAGACGACGATGGCAAACGCCAGCACACCCCAGCTGATGGAAATGTCATTGAGGTGGGGGAGGCTCTCTGGAACAAGCTGCAGCAGGAAATGGCTGGTGCTGAAGAGAATGGCAAAACCAGCGATTCCGCCAAGCAGGAATAACAGCAAACTCTCGGTCAGCAACTGGCGGATGAGGCGCGTTCTTGCCGCTCCCAGGGCCTGGCGAACGGCGATCTCACGTCCTCGCGCACTGGCGCGGGCCAGCAGGAGATTGGCGACGTTGACGCAACTGATTAAGAGAACCAATCCCACCGCGCCGAACAGCAGAATAAGAGACTGGCGAACGCTGCCGACCACGGTTTCGCTGAGCGGAATAAGACGTACCGTCCATGCCGCTTGTGCCGGATACTCCTCCGGGAATTGCCTTTTCAGCGATGCCACCAGGGCATCGAGGTGTCCCTGCGCGGAGGCAATGGAGAGATCAGGTTTCAGGCGCGCGATGGTCCCCACAGTCAAACGTGTCCTGCGCATTGGGGGCGGGGCCGGATCAGTCGTAAAACCTGCTGCCGCCCACAGTTCGGTATTCCGCTCCTCGCTGGTTTGACCCTGATCGCGAAACCCGGCCGGCATGACGCCGACGACATGATACACATCGTTGTCGAGGCGCAACGTTTTGCCTAGAATGTGCGGGTCAGCTGCAAATGCTCTTTTCCAGAGGCCGTCGCTGATGACGACCTCGAGGTTGAAGCCGGGGGTGGCGTCATGAGGATCGAACGTGCGGCCCAATTGCGCGTCGACACCGAGGACCGCGAAGTAATTGGGCGTGACCGGCCTGAAGGCGATGCGTGCGGGCTGTGCACTGCCGGTGAGGTTAACGGACCCGAAGCCGTAAATCGACACATTCTGGAAGATCCCGGAACTTTGCAGGTCTCTCAACTCAGGAATGGAGATGCCGACGTCCTGCGCGCCTGCGCCGGGAAGGTCGTCCTGGACGTGGGTCAACTCTGCGGGGTTTGGGTACGGCAAGGGATGCAATAGCGTGGCGTCAATCACGCTATAAATAGCGGTCGTGGCTCCGACGCCGAGGGCCATTGTGGCAATCGCAACGAAGGCAAATCCGGGAAATCTCAGAAGCATGCGGACCGCATATCGCAGGTCGAGAAGCAAATTCTCAATGAATGGGAGGGTTTGCTCGGCGTGGTGGTGCTCGCGTATCGCCTGCGCCGCACCAAGCTTGAGTGTGGCCTGCCGCCGCGCCTCGGCAAAGGACATGCCGGCGCGCAGATTCTCCTCGGTTTGGAGCGCAAGATGCTCGGCGATCTCATCCCGCAGGCGTTGGTCGGCCAGCCGCTTTGTGCAGAAATTCGACAGGCGTATGAAGAAGCGTCGCAGGAATTTCACGTCACATCCTCCGCTTTGACTTTGAAGAAGCGTGCGATGATCGCCGTGGTTTGTTCCCAATCGCGGGTTTCTGCCTGCAGTTGCTTTCGGCCGGCCGCTGTAAGGCGATAGAAGCGCGCGCGACGGTTGTTTTCCGATGCGCCCCATTGCGAAGAAATCGAGCCTTCGTGCTCCAGCTTCAGCAACAGCGGATAAAGAGTGCCCTGGTTAACAGCCAGAAGATCTCCGCTGATCTGCTCAATGCGCCGGGCGATACCATAGCCATGCTGCGGTCCCAGGACATCGAGTGTCTTGAGGACCATCAGCGCAAGCGTTCCTTGCAAGACGTCCGGCTTTTCCGCCATGAATAATCCAACCTTTAGGTTTCCAACAGGAATAATGACATACTTCCTTTTGGAAAGCAACAGGAACTTTTGACCTTTCTTTCGACGACGAATCCAGAACAGCTGTCGGGAAACCGCCGGGACATTGTTCATTGAAGACGGCGTATTTTGATTTCTAATGAAAAGTCGGCATTGCGACTGCAATCTGGTGACCTATCGTTGGTGAGGATCGCCGTTTCTTGCGGCGCTTTCGGGTATTAATCCTCTAACGATCTCCGAAACAATGCTGGATGAGTTGCATCTGCTTCGCTTGCGCGTCGAGTTGATGTGCCTGGGAGTCGAGCTGGCGTTCGAGTTGCGCATGTCAACGAAAGCCGCAATTGGCGCATCTATGCCGACTTTGCCCATACGCTGATCGCGACTGCGCGACAACGATATGCAGCCTGGACACTCTTTCTCCGATTCAATGGATAAGGCCAGACTGAGCTTCGGACAAACTGGTGAGTCAGCTGATTTCGGAGACCTGCATCGCCAAGCGCAGACGCTCCTCAGCCTCAGCGCTGCTATAGCCGCATTCGAGTTCGAAGAAGATGGAGGTGTATGGAATTGTCATTTCCGTCTTAATGATGAGAATACGGAAGAGCCTGGCGGATTGATCGAGCCTGGCGATGATCTGTTCGTGCAGGATCTCACTTCTGCTGAAGTCCTGAAACAGTGCATCGAGTTGCTGCCGATAGGCGGTAACACCTGGGGCATCACTCTCGGCGAGGAATCGCAACTCCTTATCCGTATAGACTCTGGCTCGAATGTGTCTGTAGATTCTGATCGCAGTCAGGGCCTTACGTACCACGGCGATCTGATTGCCTGGGGCAAGAACCGTCTCGATTGCGGGTTTCGATTGTGCCGGGTAAGCCGCGTCAGCAATCACAATCCAGTTGCGGTGCCCGTAGAGCGGCAGAGATTCGCGTAATTGTCTTTCCCAATCATTCATAACGGACGCAATTAAACTGCTCATCTGGCGCTCTCATTCTGACTGTTGCACATCACGCCTCGCCGATCGCCACGAGAATGTTCCAGTCTTCGGACGCATCTGGTTCTATTCCGGCCTCAACGGCGCGCTCGCCAATTGTTTGTCGAGGAGGGATGGATTTTTTGCAGCGTCTCCTCGACCCCATACTGCACATGCGCGCGCATGGCCTCGTCGGCAGCCAACGGATCGACGCCGGCAATCGCCTGCATCAGTTGAGTGTGAAAGCCGAGCGGAAGCGCTCGCCGCGCCACGGCGATATCGAAGAACCAGTTATGCACCAGGACATTGTTCATCTCGATGGCCTGCTGAAGCTCAGGGCAGCGCGCATACTCGGCAATGCGCATGTGCAGTTCGAAGTGATGGGTGTGCACCACGAATTGCAGCTCCTGATCGTCGTCATCCTGAAAGCGAAGATACAGCGTGTCCAGTTGCTCGGCCATTCGCCGCAGGTCGAGACGCTCTTTCATCGTGGCGTGCACGCAGCATAGACGTGCAGATTGGGCCTCCAAGGCCTCGCGCACGACACATCGGCCGCGCACCTCTTCGGGAGTCGGGATGCGCACCCGGGTTCCGGCGCGCGGACGGCTTTCAACCAGCATGTCGCTCTCCAACCGCTTCAGAGCTTCGGCAACAGGCTCCAGGCTGACGCCAAACTCCTCCGCCATGCGGCGTCGCGACAACACTTCGCCGGGCCGCAGTTGACCGCGGAGAATGCGTTCCCGGATGAGGAGGTAGACTGTGTCCGAAAGCGAGGATTGTGACGCTCGGTCGAAGCTGAGTGCGAGAGGGGTCATGGACTAAGCCATTTAATATTGTTTTATTTGAGATGTCAATTGATAATAATGGTTCCCCGGCAGAATCGCCAGAATCCATGGATATTCAGGGAATGCTATTTTTTTATTGACACCCACGAAGCGTTGTCATAGACTACTGACATATCACTATGCGACCCACGATGCGATCCACGATTTCTCTCGCCCTGCTTCCTCTGTTGTTCGCTTCCACAGTCCCGGCAGGAACGCTGCCAGGAGGTACAAGCGCCGACATGCGTCTCGAACTGCGTACACGCATTCAACCTTTCGGGGATATCGATACCTGGACGGAAGGCAAATTTGAGCAAGAGTTTCGTCCCAGCAAGACAGCCATCGTGATCACCGACATGTGGGATCAACACTGGTGCTCGGGGGCGACCAAACGAGTCGGCCAGATCGCGCTCAAGATGGAGCCGCTGCTCGAGAAGGCCCGCGCTTCCGGCATTCTTATCATCCATGCTCCCTCCGACACCATGAGCTTTTACGCCGACGCGCCGGGCCGCAAGCTGGCCGAATCCGCGCCCCATGTGGAACCGCCCCAGGCGCCAGCACTGCACGATCCGCCCTTGCCGATCGACTACAGTAATGGCGGCTGCGATACGCCGGGAGATAAGCAGCACAAGGCCTGGAGCCGTGAGACTCAACTACTGACCGTCGCGCCCGGCGACGTCATTTCCGACAGCGGCACGGAGATCTACAACGTACTGAAGCAGCGCGGCATCGACACCGTCTTCTACATGGGCGTTCATGCCAACATATGCATTCTGAACCGGACTTTCGGTATCCGGCAGTTGTCCCGGTGGGGCATCCGCTGTGTGCTCGTCCGTGACCTCACGGACGCCATGTACGAGCCATCGTCCCGACCCTTTGTCTCGCATGCCGCCGGTACGGAACTGGTGATCGAATACATCGAACAACACTGGGCGCCGACAGTGACCAGCACCCAGGTATTGCAGGCTTTGTCTGTAGAGGCACCGTTGGCACAGGCCCCAGGGGCGGCACACTGACTCTGGATAGCCTTGGGCGACGTGCCTGACTAGGGCGGCGCCAAGTGCATTAAGGGGCAGCGCGTTCTCGGTTGAGGCGCGCATGCCGGAATCGATGGACGGCATCGGGGCGGTACTTCCCACAGTGTGCTGCCCGAAATTGAAGCGCGCGGAAATCCGAGGCCGTTGCAAGTCTCTTCCCCGGACGGTCGTAAAGATTGATCACAATTCCGGCGAGGCCATCACTCTGGATGGCGATCGCACCACGCGCATCGTTTGCCTATCCTGTGCGCAGGCTGCGACATCGTTCAGCTCTCAAATCCACATTTGTCCTTCAGCGCTGTTGAACGGCGTCTGGAAAATTCGCCGATCGGTGTCAGTTGCCGATTGCGGACCCTGATCGCCGCCCACCCGTCCAAGTTTCTGCTTTTGGCTGCACACAAACTGCACCATTGGCATGTCATGCTGTGAAGTTGGATATCCGCGAACGCCGATATTTTCCATATAAATAGAGAAATATCGAATTTTTCCTTGACTTTTCATAATCAAACTGGCATATCAGTAATAGATCGACTTTCACCAGTCAATTCAAGCTACCGCAGGAGATCTCACTAATGGACTCTTCGTCGACCCCTCGCTCTTCCGTCCCCGCCTTGATGTACGGATCCATGCTTTTCCACTTCGGACAAGCCATGGCGCTGCGCGTCGCGCTCCCCACTCTTCTCCTGCTGCTCCTGCTCATTCCGTTCCCCGGACGGGCGCAGACCACCGCCGGAAGCATCTCCGGCACAGTGCTCGATCCGCAGCAGTCGGTTGTGCCCGATGCCACCATCACGGCTGAGAACCTGGAGCAGAATTCGACCTCGCAGGTCACGACGGATGGGAAGGGGCACTTTGTGTTTCCGGTTTTGCTGCCCGGCGCTTACACTGTCACCGTCGAGGCTCCGGGTTTTTCTCAAGAGCGTAGAACCGGCGTTGTTCTCAATGCCAACTCAGTTCTGACGCTCGATACCTTTCAACTGCAAGTTGGAGGAACCACGCAGACCGTCCAGGTGCAATCGCAGGGAGCGGAACTCGCGGTGGACACCGCGCAGCGAAGCGACAGCATCATCGGTGAGCAGGTCCAGAATATCCAGGTCAATGGGCAGTCGCCGCTGTTCTTCCTGAGCCTGGTGCCGGGGGTCTACAACCCGGCCAGCTATGTCCAGAGCACGCAGCAGTTCGGCAACACTTATGTGAACGGCGGCCGTTCAGCGCAGATGCACGTGACAGTCAATGGAGGCACGGACGAAGACACGGGCGGTAATAGCGGCTGGATGGCCCCGGTCAGCCTGGATGCCGTACAGGAAGTGAAAGTGATCACCAACAGCTATGAAGCGGAGTACGGCCGATCCAGCGGCGCGCAGATCAGCCTCGTCACCAAGGGCGGATCGTCGGAGTTTCACGGCATGGGCTTCGAGTATTACCGCGACAAGAGCATGAACGCCAATACCTGGACCAACAACCGGGTCGGCCTTCCCAAGGGGGATTACCACTACGTCGATTCCGGCTTCAATCTGGGTGGTCCCATCTATATTCCGAGAAAGTTCAATACCAGCCGCAACAAGCTCTTCTTTTTTGTCGATGAGGAGTGGCAACACCAGCTCGTGCCGTCGGGGCAGGAGCAGGTCACGATGCCGACGGCGCTGGAGCGCACGGGAGACTTCTCGCAGTCGGTGGACGAGAATGGCAATCCGGTCGTCATCACGGACCCCGGCACCGGTCAGCCGTTCCCCGGCAACGTTATTCCCAGCGGAATGCTGTATGCACCGACGGTAAACCTCTTGAACTTCCTCCCGCTGCCGAATGCGGTAAGCGCGGCGCATCCCAACTACAACTACGTATCGCAGGTCTCGGCCCAGCACCCCAGGCTCGAAGACAACCTGCGCGTGGATTATAACCTGAACGACAAGTGGCACTTTTACGGGAGCCTGCTCAAAGCTGCCGACAATGAGACCACGCCCTATGGCATCTGGGGCGCCACCAATATCCCGCTCTATCAATTGCAATACAGCATTCCGGGATATCACTATGTCCTCAATGCCACAACCGTGATCAGCCCGACCGCTGTCAACGAAGTTACTTTCGTTCAAGGCCACGACGCGCAATACAACGGTCCGAGCCCCGGCTCCGGCAACTGGAGCTCCGCTTCCACCGGCATAAGCCTGAACACGCTCTACTCGCCCTATGCTCCCACGAACATGATCCCCGGCTTCACCTTTGCCGGAACCAAGATAGGCAATTCACCTTCGTTCAGCACCGCAAGCTTTCCCTTTTATAACGCCAACACCAATATTGAAGTCTTCGACAACTTCAGCAAGACGAAAGGTCAGCATTTCCTCAAGTTCGGCGTCTACTTCGACCATAACTGGAAGGTGCAGCCTTCGGGAGCCATTTACGACGGTACCTACGACTATGGCGATAACCCCACCAATCCGCTAAACACGGGGTTTGGATTTGCCAATGCGGCACTAGGAGTCTTCAACAGCTTCCAGCAGGCTTCAACTTACGCGAATGCCTATCCTCTCTACAAGCAATGGGAGTTTTACGCGCAGGATACTTGGAAGGTCAGCACGCGCCTGACTTTTAGTTACGGCGTTCGCTTCTACGATCTGTTGCCGATTCACAGCTCCGAGGGATCGCTGTCGAACTTCCTGCCTTCAACGTGGACCAGCAGCGAAGCTCCTACGCTTCTGGCGCCCTACCTCAGCAATGGAAAGCGTGTCGCCATCGATACTGCGACGGGCACGACTTATCCGGCGATTGACATTGGCAGGTATCTATCTGGCAGCGGAAACCAGCTGAACGGTCTCACGGTCCTGGGAAATTCCCATATTACTGCCAGCCCCGGAATCAGGCCCGTACCGCGCATTGGCGTTGCTTACGACTTGACCGGCGCCGGCAACTACATCCTGCATGTGGGAGGAGGCATGTTCTACGATCGCGTGCAGACCGACCCTTACGACAGCCTGATCGGAAATCCGCCGACTACTGTTCAGGCTACTATCAATTACGGCTACGTTGCGGATCTCAATCCCAGCGCCAGCGTATTTGTTCCGCCCTCCCTGTCCACCTTCAGCACCAGTTCCGCGCTCCCGGTGACATACAATTACAACGTCGGAGTGCAAGCGCATCTCCCCAGGCAGACAGTCGGCGATCTTGCCTATGTCGGCTCCATCTCCAACCATCAACTGCAACAGGTCAACATCAACGCCGTTCCATTTGAAGCGGATTTCCAGCCTGCCAATCAGGATCCAACCCTTCAGGCAACGAATCCCAATGCGCCTTCCGGGTCCAATGCTCTGCTTTCGCAGTTTCTGCGGCCTTATGTCGGGTATGGACCCATCATTCAGTACCAGCTCTCCGGCAACTCGAACTACAACGCCCTGCAAGCGTCACTGCAGCGAAGATTCGCAGCCGGGCTCTTCCTTGGAGCTTCCTACACGTGGAGCAAGTGCCTGGATACCACGGACGCCGCGACCCCGATCCGTTTCGACCAGAACACGCATCAAGCGCTCTATGGGCCGTGCGGTACAAATGTTGCCCAAAACGTGGTGGTCAACTATGTGTATCCTCTACCCAAGGTTGCCTCCCTGCTGGGTTCTGCGAACAATCCTGTAACTCGTGGCGCCCTGAATGGCTGGCAGCTCTCGGGCGTCAGCACCTTCCAGAGTGGACCGCCCTATAGCGCCGTCATGAATGTCTCCGGCGTATCCTCGTCGAACATTATCGGCACGCCGGACTGGACACCCGTGCCGCTGTGTGTAGGGGATCCAAGAGCAGGCACGAGCAGCAGTCCTTACAACCGGATCAACGCGGCTGCCTTCGCCGTTCCTGGCGTCGGAAGTAATGGCCTGGGTTGTTCCCGTAACAACCTCTGGGGTCCTGGCACCGATGACTGGGATACTTCCTTGCAGAAGTCCTTCGCAATTGCGGATAGATTCCACCTCGACATTCGTGGCGAGGCCTTCAACGTCTTCAACCACACGCAGTTCAGCGGCGTGAACAACACCATCAATTTCTCCGGCCTTACCAACCCGACGGTGACCAACCTCCCCTACAACTCGGGCGGCGGATTGGCTAACATCAACGGCTTTGGCTCGGTCAGCGGTGTAAGACCCGCACGGGTGATGCAGTTGGTTGCCAAGATAACTTTCTGATGCGACAGCATTCTCTTTGCGGATCGAAACCAACGTTGCAGCCGCCAGGTGGATTCTTCCTCAAGAAGAATTCACCTCCCGGCGTTCTGTGGGTCCGAAGAAATTCACCAAGTGCGTGAACGTTCTATCCAGGAAACTGAATTCGGTATCTGGTCGAAGGGTTGAATCAATGCGGAAGTCCTCCGTACTATTCGCGGTTGTCGCCCTGCTATTGGGAGGCGCCTGCAAGGGCCAGAGTTCCGGCAGCCCTGCCCCATCAGGAGAAAGCGCTGGACGAACACAGCGGGTCGCCTCGCTCGTCCAGCAGGGAATCGCATATGCCCGGTCCGCAAATTATCATCTGGCGGAGCTAGCATATCGGCGCGCTCTTGGCATCGACCCCCATTGTCTTCCGGCACAGATTAATCTCGGCCTTGCTTATTTCAAATCCAATGATTACGAGCACGCAATTCCGCCGTTTGAGCAGGCGGTGAACGAGGGAGTGGACTCGGATCAGGTCCATACTTTACTGGCGATGTCCCTCTATACCCGGCATCGTTATGAGGAGGCTAGCCGCCACTACGAAGTATTGTTTATCCGCCAACCCGCCAACACAATGCTCGAGTACCTGCTGGCGGAAAGCTACATGCGTTCTCATCAGACGGATCGATTGCCCGGTTTCATACAGCAGCTGCAGGCTACCGCGCCGGATTCTCCAGTCATCTATATGCTTGCTGGAGAGCAGTACGACCGGCTTGGCCAGACAGATAAAGCAATCGACGAGTTCCTCAAAGCTGAGGCAGCTGCACCCAACATGCCTATGGTTCACTTTGCACTGGGCTATTTCTATTGGGAACAGCACCTCCTGGACAAAGCGGCGGAACAGTTCCAAGCCGAAGCCGGCCTTAAGGATGGAGAAGTCGCCCAGGCAAAAGCCTACCTGGGAGACATCGCGCTTAGCGACGGCAGAGATGCCGCCGCGGAACGCATGTTGCGGGAAAGCCTTGCGATCGACCCGATGGTACGCATAGCACAGTACGATCTGGGCGTCGTCTGTGCCCAAGAGATGAAACCGTCGGAGGCGATCGAGCATTTTGAATCGGCTGTCGAGCTTGATCCGCAGCGCGCGGATGCATACTATCAATTGGCGAGGATTTACGGAAAGCTCGGCAAGCGTGATCGGCAACGCGCGCTTTTAGCGCGGGTCAAGCAACTTCACGAGACTGAGGACGCCACTCTCGCAAGCGCCTTCAAGGCTCACAGCGAAACCGGAAAGAAATAAACCGTCATTCGTCGAGCCTGTTGGCGGATAATCGCCAACAGGTTCGACGAATAGCCAGGGAATGCTTCCTGCGTGAAGATCCGATCATGTGACGCGAAATATTGGTCCCTGATTTACGTAATGATATATCAGAATGAAAGGCCAACTGCTCGCCACATGTATTCCAGTGACAACCCAGCCGATGCTGCAATTTGTTTAAGGTAGACATGGAAAGAATATGGGGAACCGTTGGACGGGCATTCGCGGGAATTCCGATCGTCGTGAAACTGGCAAACACCAGCCCGCCTCAAGATCCGGAGTCGTGCGCCGGCGCGCGGACCTTCTCTCGCCAGGCGTCGCCATGATCATATTCGGCCAGGCGAACCAGGACCTGGTCGAGACCATAGCGGACATGCGCGCGCATGGCTTTATCTGCCGCTTCCGGGTGACCGCTGCATAATGCCTCGGCCAGCGTCGAATGGAATTGTTCCGGCTGCGTGTGCCGGCGCGCTGCCGTATCGTAGAGCCAGTTGAAAATGAGCACCTGCTCTTTTTCAATTGCGCGGCATAAGCCGGGGCAACGCGCCATCTCGGCAATGCGCATATGAAACTGCATGTGATAGGTGTGTACGGAGAAAATAAACCGCGAGTCTCCCTGCTCCAGCGCACACAGCTTATGCAACTCGTCCAAATGCAGCGCGCTGGTGCGTAACTGCTTCTTTTCTTCCGCAGTTATATGTTCCGCACACAGTCGCGCCGCCTGCGATTCAAGCGCCTCGCGGATCACGTTGCTATCGCGGATATCCTGCTCAGTGGGTATCCTGACGCGCGTTCCGATACGCGGCCGGCTTTCGACCAATCCCTCAGTCTCCAACCGTCCCAGCGCCTCGGTAATCGGCAGAAAGCTCATATTGAGCCGATCAGCCAGCTTTCTCCGCGAGAGTATGTCGCCGATGGAAAGATCTCCGCTGAGTATCTCGTCCCGGATCTGCTGATAAGCCCGGCCGGAAAGTGATTCTTCTCCAGCTTTTCGCCGGCTAGATGCTCGCATCTTCAACCTCAATCTGGTTTGGCTGATTACGACTTGAACCGAAGCTCCTCGATGGTTCAATATTAATCGCAAAGCCACGCCGGGTTTAACAGATTTCTGAAACTGTTCATTTTCCTCAATTACTGATATATCATAAAACAACTGAAGCACTGCACCGTTGGCGAAGAATTCACTACCCATCTGCGTTGCCGGAGATGGCCTGAACTCGAAGGAGAGAAACAATGGATTTGAAGGGAAAAGTGTGCTTGGTTACAGGCGGAACCAGCGGCATCGGCGCCGCCGCCGCTCTGGATTTCGTTTCGCGCGGGGCGCATGTGGCAGTGGTGAGTCGGGCCTTGCACCAGCAGAACCTGGATACTCTTAAGCTTGAGGCGGACGCGCGGGCTGTAAGTGTCCTATTCATTCAGGCAGATGCAGGCAAACCTGAGGATTGCGTCCGTGCGGTCGCCGAGACACACGCTGCGTTCGGAAGGCTGGATGTCATGGTGCATGCTGCGGGCGCGCCGGCGCCGGGTGGATTTTTTGATACGTCGGACGAATGTTGGAGCAACGCCTTTGATGTTCATGTGCATGCCGTGTTTTGGTTGACGCGCGCCTGCGTGCCGTACATGGTGGAACAGGGTGAGGGAGCAATCATTCTGATCGGTTCAGCCGCCGGAATGCGCGGGTGTCTCGGCGCCATGGCTTATGGCGTTGTGAAGGGCGCCCTGCCGCAATTCACCCGCGTGCTGGCTCGTGAACTTGCCGGCCATAACATCCGCGTCAACTGCGTGTCGCCGGGGGTAATTCGCACGCCCTTCCAGGACTTTCTTTCACCCGAACAAGCTGCCAATAATATTCGCAACCGAATCCCACTGCAACGCGAGGGCCGGCCTGAGGATGTCTCGGACCTTATCCTTGCGCTGGTGCAGAATGATTTCATCACGGGGGAGAACGTCGTCATTGATGGCGGGATGACGATGCGCATCGTCTAGGCATCGGAGTGCTTCGGCAGCGTCCACACCATTGCAGCCGCAACGAGCGGGATAATTCCGAAGAGCACAAAGGTCGGCGGAAAGGAGTAGTGGTCGACCATCCAGCCGGTGACGAGGCTGAATATCATTCCTCCAAACCCCGATCCCATACTGGCGAATCCCCACACCGATGCCACCGCTCCTTTAGGAAAAACATCAGCCGGAATGGCCAGCAGGTTCGCCAGCGAGCCTGTGTACCCGAAGGTGGCAATCGAAATCAACGCGATGCTCACAACCGCACTTCGACCACCTACGAACACCGAAGAGGACATGATGACAGAGAACGCGACGACTGCGATTCGGCGCGCCTTGGGCGCGGGGATTGTGAGTCGAAGCAGTGCGCTGAAGACGGCTCCTCCTGCGAGATTCCCGATGGACGCTGTAAAGAAGGGAATCCACGCCATCTCGCCAATCTGTTTAAGCGAGAACCCCTGGGAAACCCTGAGATACTGCGGGAACCAGAACGTGTAAAAGTACCAGACCGGGTCGCTGAAAACCTTGGAAAGGGTAAATTGCCAAAGGAACTTCGATCTCAGCAATGCGCGCAGAGGAACGCGGTCGCTCTGCTCATCGTTACTGGTCGTTGCAGGCTTCCGATAAAGAAACAGCCACGCCGCCAGCCACAAATATCCGAGCATGCCGACGATCAGAAACGCTGTTCTCCAACCCGCGGTCAGCGCGATCCAGGCCAGCAGCGGAGGAGCCAAAATGGCGCCGATGGCCGCCCCACTGTTGAAGATGCCCGAGGCAAGCGAGCGCTCTTCTTGAGGAAACCATTCAGCAATGAGCTTGACCCCGGCCGGGTAATTGCCTGCCTCTCCAACACCCAGAAGAAAGCGAAATGCGCCAAGGCTTAGAGCGCCGCGGGAGAGCGCATGGAGCATCTCCGCGCCTGACCACCAGGCAATCGTCAGTGCATAACCAATCTTGCTTCCGACGCGATCGAGTACCCGGCCCGAGATGCCGTTTGCAATCGTATACGCCAGCATGAAGGCGAAGATGATGCGAGAATAGTTTGTCGCCGAGATTTGAAACCGCTCCAGCAGAACTGGCGCCATCACCGAGAGCGTCTGGCGGTCCAGATAATTGATCACCGTGGCGGCGAAGGCGAAACTCAACGCCAGCCACTTGTTGCGCCTCGCTGATTCTATCCGGCCGGAGAGTACTGTTAGCATCGGGATACGGGGCTCCACGACCGGCTTGCAGGTCTCAGAATACTGATATATCATACACGCATTGAGCGTCAAATGCCTCGACTACGAGACATCGGACAGGCTGACTAAATCTGCAAGGCAGACATTGGAGTGCGGAGGATTTCGATGAGAGCGCTCGTTCTCTCGGAGTACAAGAAACTCGATGTTGTAGACATGGCGAAACCCCAGCCCGGCGAAGAAGAACTCCTGATACGGATTCAAGCTTGCGGCATCTGCGGCAGCGATGTACACGGCTACGACGGCAGCACGGGAAGACGGTTGCCTCCTATTGTGATGGGACACGAGGCGGCCGGCATGATCGAAGCCGTAGGCAGTCAGGTATCGGACTTCCACCCCGGCCAACGAGTCACCTTCGATTCGACTGTCTTCTGCGGCAAATGCTTTTTCTGTCTTCGAGGCCAGGTCAATCTCTGCGACCATCGGGAAGTCATCGGAGTGTCTACGCCAGGCTTCCGTCGAATGGGGGCGTTCGCTGAATATGTCACTGTACCCGCGCGCATTGCATACCCGCTGCCGGATAACATGCCTTTCTCCCACGCTGCGCTCATTGAAGCTGTCTCTGTTGCGGTTCATGCCGTCTCTCTTACCGGGCTCGAACTGGAGGATACAGTGATCGTGGTTGGTGCGGGGATGATCGGTCTGCTCGCTCTGCAGGCCGCGCGAGCGGCGGGCGCAGGAAAAGTATATGTCATCGACCTGGACGAGACCCGCCTCGCATTGGCTCGGAGTCTAGGAGCTACGGAGGTCCTGAACTCTCGCAACGTTGCTGTCACGGACGCGATCCTCGATCTGACTTCCGGGCGCGGTGCAGATGCGACTTTGGAATGCGTTGGCACTGCCGCCACCGTCAAGCTGGCGGTCGAGTCTGTGCGAAAAGGCGGCACCGTAACGCTGGTTGGCAACATCACACCGACCATCGAGATCGGCTTGCAGTCCATCGTCACCCGCCAGATTCGTGTTCAGGGATCCTGCGCGTCTTCCGGAGAGTATCCGGCGTGTATCTCTCTCATATCGCGCGGCGCCATCCGTGTGGATCCTTTACTCTCGGCTGTCGCTCCACTTGAAGAAGGCGCGGCGTGGTTCCGCCGGCTCTATGATCGCGAACCTGGACTGATGAAGGTCGTTCTCCAACCATGAATCACAAGGAAACTAATCTATGACAGACGGGCTGTTTGACCTTACGGGAAAAGTCGCACTGGTTACGGGAACCAGCCGTGGGCTGGGGCAGTACTTTGCGCGTGCGCTCGCGCGTGCAGGCGCAGACATCGCCATGACCAGCCGCGACAAGAGTTCCCTCACCGCCTTTGCGGAAGAGGTCCAGGGGCTTGGCTGCCAAAGCTTCTCTGCCGATCTCGATGTGCGCAACTATGAAAGCATCCAGACTGCGGTCTCTACGATTGAGGCGCATTTCGGGCACATCGATATCCTCGTGAACAATGCCGGATGCAACATCCGCAAGCCCGCTGCAGATGTGTCGTGGGATGATTGGAACACGATCCTTGACACCAATCTCCGCGGTTCATTCTTCGTGGCGCAGGCAGTGGCTCGTGGCATGATAAAGCGCGGCTACGGGCGCATCATCAATATCGGCTCGGTCACGTCGGTCGCCGGCTATGCAGGCCTTGGGCCTTATGGAGCAAGCCGCGGCGGAATTCGCCAACTCACAATGAGCCTGGCTGACGATTGGGGAGTCCACGGAATCACGGTGAACTGTCTGGCCCCGGGCTGGTTTCGGACGAAACAGAACCGGGCACTCTATGAGAATGCGGCGTGGGTCGAATACCTGACCGATCGTATCCCGGTGAAGCGCCCGGGCAGGCCTGACGACCTAGATGGAGCGGTTGTCTTTCTGGCCTCGGAATCAAGCCGCTATATCACTGGGCAAACGCTGCTGGTCGACGGCGGCATCTCTACCGGCGCGACGAAGGCTACAGTCTAGACGCCCGTTTCTTTAGGCCAAAACCGCACTCATCGTGCCCGAAACGGCCGACGCGATTCTCCGATTGACACTCTTCTATCATTCTGATATATCACTATCAAGCGCGTGGAGCGCGAGCGTCGCCGCGACTGAAAAACCGTGAATGGCCGCTCATGCCTTTCATGATTGCGATTCGTGGCTCGCCATTTCGTACTGTTGGAGCCCCTATGAATCGCAGAGATTTTCTGGCTTCCGCCACGGCCGTGGCAGCCACGTCTGTCTACCCGGGTTTCGGGCAAGCACCCGAATCGGTCAACAGCTTTCCACCTTCCTTACTGCGGAACGAACCCTACGCCGAAAGTGTGCCCATTCCGGAATATCACTCCGCTCCGGCGAGTGCGTATGAAGCATTTCAGGATATGAAGTTTGGCGTTCGCATTCATTGGGGAATCTATAGCATCTGGCATCGAGGACCGGAGTCGTGGCCCTTCCTGCAAATGTCGTTTGAAGATCGCGACAGCTATAACCAGCTTTACAAGACTTGGAATCCCTCCCTTTTCGATGCCTCCGCGTGGATGGATACCTTCAAGGAAAGCGGTATGAAGATGTTTGCAATCACCACCAAGCACCACGAAGGCTTCAGCCTGTTCGATACCAAGACCAGGGTCAAAAGCCGCGCGAACTGGATGGCTTCTGGGGGGCCTTGTATCGAGTCTTGCGATCTCGCCTACTCCGTGATGGAGACTCCGTTTCGCAGGGATATCATTGGCGAGCTCTGCGACGCGGCGCATAAGCGGGACATGAAAATCGACTTCTATTTCTCGCACCCGGACTGGTATGACGCAGACTTCCGGCCCTATGTGACGCACCCGTTCCAGATACCTTCGTCAGCGGAATGGATGACTCCGCGCGATCGGGAGATGACAAAAAAGAGGCTGGGCGATCATGCCGTAATTGTTCCCGACCCTACCGACGCCGAGGTCAAGCGCATGATGGAGCGGCATCGCACTCAGCTGGTCGAGCTGCTCACCAATTACGGAAAAATCGACATGGTCTGCCTCGATATGTGGCTGGGACCGCGCGTCTGGCCCGAGCTTCGCAAGACCATACTCAAGTTGCGCGAATTGCAGCCGGACGTGATGCTGCGCGATCGAGGTATCGGCAACTACGGAGATTACTATACTCCGGAACGCGTGATTCCCGGATCCCAGGAGCCTACGACCAAGCCATGGTTCTGTATCTATCCCTTGGGAACGGACTTTTCCTATGATCCGGATGCGTCCAAATACAAAGGGACCGAATGGATTGTGCACAACCTCGTAGATAGTTGCGCCAAGGGTGGCGGGCTCATGGTCGGCGTCGGGCCCAGCATGCGCGGCGAATTCAATCCAGAAGCGATTCGTCAGATGAAGAGCACCGGAGATTGGCTGAAGGTTAATGGCGAGGCGATCTATGCAACTCGTGCCAGAGAGGTCAATCGCTGGTCGCAGGGTGACACGGTGCGTTACACGCGCTCCAAGGACAAGCGTTTCGTCTATGCGATTTTTACTCAGTGGCCAGGAGCGCAGGTGACGCTGGAATCGGTGCGGCCTAAACCGCACAGCAAATTGACGCTCCTGGGATCGAATGTTTCGCTTCCCTGGAAAGTCGACTCGGCAAAAGGAACGATCATTTCGATTCCCGAAGCCTTACAAGGGAGCAACAACAGGCCCTGCGACTACGCGTGGAGCCTCAAAATTGAAGCGATCGGGGGGTAGAAGCGGGATCACGGTCAGGGACCTCGCGGTGAGAGCGTTTGTTCAGTGGCAAATTTCTACGGTGGCGCCACCGTCACCTTTCTCAAGATGAAGGTTCTATATTCGTCCAGATTGCATCACAACGCATCGGAGGAGCTGCTCATGGCCATGCAACTTTCCATCCGTGACCAGGTGGTTGTAATTGTGGGTGGCTCCAGTGGAATAGGCCGTGCGGCGGCAGTGCTTTTTGCGCGCGAAGGAGCGAGAGTGGTGGCCGCTGCGCGCCGCAAGGATCGATTGCACGCTTTGAGAGAGGAGTTGGCGAAAGAGAACCTGGATATCAGCGTGCAGTGTGCCGACGCCTGCAGCGCAACACAGATGGAGCAGCTTGCGCAGTCAACACTCGAAAGATTTGGAAAGATCGACATTCTACTGTACGCGACCGGCACGAATACCCCTGCTCGGGCAATGGAGCGTCTCGAGCCGGGTGTGTGGAACTGGATGATTGAAACCAATCTGAACGGAGCCTTTTATGTCACTCATGCGGTGCTTCCATCCATGCGAGCTGCGCGTTGCGGCCATCTGATCTACCTCTCATCGATTGCCGCAATTATGCCGGACTTATCCGGCGCGGCGTATCAAGCGTCGAAGCGTGGCATTTTCGGTCTCTCTCATGCGATTCGCCAGGAAGAGCAACAGAATGGCATCCGATCTTCCGTGATCTGCCCCGGACTCGTGAATACAGAACTGGTAGAACAGCGACCGGTCAAGTTGGACCCAGAAGCGCTTGCAAAGGCTTTGCGCCCCGAAGACGTTGCGGAGATAATTGTGTTTCTCGCTAAAATGCCGCCTCGAATGGTTGTGCCTGAGCTTCATTTGCTGCCGACGCTTCAATAGAACCAGTTCATAGAAGTAGCCACAGGTCGAAAGAAGAGTTAGTGGGCGCAGTAAGTGCTTTTGGGCCATCGAAAAGCTTTCTGGAAATCCGCAAAGCCAGACCGAAATCGCCGTTTCAAAGGAGGATGATAATCACCGTGATGCCGATCAATCGTCAAGAGTCAATGAAGGCGAATGCGCTGACGCTCAACTCGACCCAACTCAACGCTAAGTACATTGGCGCAGGTCTTCAATCGCAGGCATAGTCACAGACGCTTCCTCGTCCACACCGCGCAAGGCTTGTGGGCGGATGTCGCGCGTCTTCAAAAGCTATCTCAAGTGCGGTCAGTCGAATGGGACCATTTGGATCCTTCGTCTCAACCAACGGCCGAACATTGACAGTCTAGGGCCTGTCCCGATTCGTCACTCTGTGTCGAGCCTCCGACAGCGATCCTGAACGTCGGAGCGGTTTGCGGCCAATCGCTGCTATTTCTGGAAGAGAAACCGAATGGCATCAATCGTGCAATGTCCTGCAATAGGTCCAGCCAATCGAACGCTGCAAGGCTGATCTGGTCGGACATGGGTACGCACTGAATCGACATGCGCGCGTTGTCACTCATAGCGAGGCGGCGCATGGGCGGAAGGGAACGCACCATGATCTCGCATGCCACCACAATTGCGCGCAGAAATTCGTTCAACTGCTTGATGTATTTTGCCATGCTCGGCGGCATGCCGTTGATGGCCCAGGTCGTCGCTGTTTCAAGCCAAATTGCTTCGCGGCCGCCCCTTTCAAGTCCGCCAGAAGCCCGCTCGCCCATTGTCCTGACGGCGATCAACGATCCCGAGACTGGAAAGGCGGCCTTCTCCTTCAAAGGGCTCGAAGACCCACCGGTCATTCGAGCGGTCCCCGGAGAGGAAATTCGGCTGACATACGTGAATGCAATGTCGACGGACTCGCACGAACGCTGCATAGACGGGCCGTGCATGAACATGACGAATTTGCACTTCCACGGCCTTCACGTGTCACCGGATTCTCCTCAGGATGATGTGATCACCATGATGGCGATTCCCGGGCAATCGCTGCATTACATCGTGAATATTCCATTGGATCAACCGCCCGGTCTCTACTGGTATCACACCCATCCTCACGGGGAAAGCTATCAACAGGATCTTGATGGCATGTCGGGAGCGATCGTGATCGATGGCATTGAACAGTACGTTCCCGAGCTTCAACATATGCGTGAGCGGATACTGGTGCTCCGTGACCGGGTAATCGGCAAGCATGATCCATCCTCCTCTGAATTGATGCGCAGAGTGGAACTCTCCAGGAAATCCTGCAGTCCATCAACCGAAGTGCCAGAGCGCATCTTCACGGTAAACGGTGCCGTGCGGCCGGAAATCGCCATCATTCCCGGTGAGCATCAATTCTGGCGGATAGTGAATGCCTCACCTGACCTCTACGCAGACTTGCAGGTCGAAGGGGAACAACTCGAAATCGTTGCACTTGATGGAATGCCTCTGGCCTTCCACAATCCAGAACATCCCGTTGAATTTGCGTCTCACATACTCGTTCCTCCTGCAGGTAGAGTGGAAGCAATCATCACCGGACCCAAAACTGGAGCACGAGCGTCTCTTAGAACACTTTGCTTCGATACAGGCAGCGATGGAGACCTAAATCCGGCAATGGTGCTCGCGGACATTGTGAACGTCGCAGAACCAGACCCCAATCCCCGGAACACTCCAGTCGACACTCGGCTGCCGATTTCCAAACCCCTGTCGCCAGCTTTGATCGCGGGTGTAGAGGATAGCTCTCCTGACTTTGTTGTTCATTTCACCGAGGACAAGAAGGGCTTCTATATCAACGGGAGGAAATTCAGCCCTTCGGACCCGCCCATGACAACCGTAACCATCGGGGCATTTCATCATTGGAAAGTCACGAATGACACCAACGAGGTCCATCCGTTCCACATCCATCAGGTACACTTTCTCATCTACGCCGAGAACGGAGTCCGGCTCAAGCGCCCGCAATGGCTGGATACTGTGAATGTCCCAGTTGAAGGGAATGTTGATCTAATGATGGATTTCACCGATCCCATCATCCGGGGTGTATCGCTCTTCCACTGTCATCTACTGAGCCATGAGGACAAGGGCATGATGGCTAAGATCCTTTTCAAATAGATGATCGGAGAACTCGGCGTGAATACGACAAACAACGCGCAGCATTTAACATGCAGGTCTTGCCGCCGTGTGCGGAGCGTTGGCCCTCGACAGGCCTGCACAGGACATGCCGTCTGCTGAGAGGACAAAAATGACAATGGCCTGCATCATCCGTTACCAGATCGATACCTTCCAGCGCGAGGGGTTCAAACGGTACGCTGAGAACTGGGGCCGCATCATTCCTCGCTGTGGCGGCCGCCTCGTTGGATATTTTCTTCCCCATGAAGGCACCAACGACGCGGGATGGGGTTTGATTGCATTCAACAGCCTTGCATCGTGCGAGACTTATAGCGCCCGCCTCCGGTCTGATCCTGAAGCGCAGGTAAACTTCCGGATGGCGCAGGACGAGCGTCTAATTCTTCGCGCAGAGAGAAACTTTCTGGAGGGCGAAGATGGAACCTTCGGCATCCCCGCAACGCTCGAGTCAACAGGGTGGTCGAATCATGTTGACGCAAGCTGAAAAGGGACAAACCTTTCGCGCGCTCCACCAGCGCGGCGATGCATTTATCATTCCCAACCCGTGGGACATTGGCACGGCACGGCTTCTGGCGCACCTCGGCTTTGAGGCGCTGGCAACTACCAGCGCTGGGTTTGCCGCTTCAGTCGGGCGGCGCGACTATGCGATCGGCCGCGACGAGATGATAGCCCACGTCGCGGTCATGGCGGCCGCTACTTCGCTGCCTGTCAGCGCTGATCTCCAGAATGGATTTGGCGACGCTCCTGAAGCCGCGGCGGAGACCATTGGGATGGCCGCGGCTGCGGGAGCCGTGGGTGGATCCATCGAAGACTCCACCGGCCGCCCGGACCAGCCGATCTACGAACTCGAATATGCGGTCGAGCGCGTCCGTGCGGCGGCGGAGAGGGCGCGCTCTCTTCCCTTCGATTTCACCCTGACAGCCCGAGCGGAAAATTATCTGCACGGCCGGCCCGACCTCAAAGACACGATCCTGCGCCTTCAGGCCTACCAGGAGGCGGGCGCGGATGTGCTGTATGCGCCAGGCCTTGCCAGCAAAGAAGACATCGCGTCAGTCGTCAACG
Source organism: Occallatibacter sp. (assembly GCA_035510955.1). Lineage (GTDB taxonomy): Bacteria > Acidobacteriota > Terriglobia > Terriglobales > Acidobacteriaceae > Telmatobacter. The sequence continues at coordinate 25,106 of DATKGE010000160.1, forward strand.
CTGTCGATCGTCCTGTCAATATTCTTGCGGGATTGCCGGGCCTTGAGCTCAGCCGAGCCGAACTTGCGGCGATTGGTGTGAAGCGCATCAGCATCGGCAGCGGGCTGGCGCGCACCGCCTTCACTGCCTTTCTCCGCGCCGCTAGCGAGATGCGCGAGCACGGCACGTTCACGTTTGCCCAGAACACCCTGACCCTCAGCGAAATCGGCGACCTGTTCCCAGACTAGAACTCGATCCGCGCTTGAAAAGCAATCACGCGCGGCGAGCTGTCTCCGCCCAGCCCCACGCCAAGCAATCCGGTCGGCGGCGAAATGGTGCTTTCGAGCGTACCGAACTTCGCCGGAATATAGCCGCCCGGGACTCCAGCTTCCACACTGCTGGGGAGCGCAAAGTTTGGATGATTGAAAGCATTGAACATCTGCGTATCAAACCGCAACGATGCCCTTTCCGTAAGAGGAAATCTCTTGGTCAGGTAAATGTCCGAGTCCGTAAAATGCGGTCCGCGCACCGTGTTACGCCCTGCATCGCCGAACTGGCAATTCGAAACCGAAATGCCGCCCGTGCAGCCGCCCGTCGTAGGATCGACCACCGACACGAAGGCGTCCGGATTCACCCACTGTTTTGTTCCTGCAATAGTCACCCCGGAATACGCGGCCTTCTGATACAGCGCTACCCCCGGAACTCGCCGCGCAAATTGCGGCCCGCTGCCCTGAAACACGCCGTTGCCGTGAGCCGTATACGGCTGGCTGAGCACCGTGAAGGGGAGCCCGGAATGCAGGAACGCCGTTTCTGAGAAGGACCAGCCGCCGAACAGAGCCCTAAGAGCAGCGCGAGAAGACTGGAAGGGTATCTGGTAAATTCCGAACGCAGAAACATTGTGCCGCACATCGTAGTCGCAATCTCCATACTGGCGGCTAAGTTCGCCCGGCAGCGGCGACAGAATTCCCTGCGTCGAGAACGGCAGTAATCCTCCGTTCGACACCTCATCCAGACAATGACTCAATGTGTAATTCCCCTTCAGGGTCAAGCCTCCAAGATGCTCTGTCACGCTGGTCTGCAATCCGGAATAGCTGCTGTTCGCGTTGGTCTGAAACTCGTTTACGCTGCCGAACCGCTGATCGGGTGGCTGCTCGAAAGGAAACGGCGCAAAACATCCCGCACAGACTGTCTGGTAGCCGTTCAATTCCACCTGGTAAGGCTCATGCACCCCGCGGGTGCCCACGTAATCCACGCGCACGGCACCGTTCTTGCCCGCCTGCTGTTCGATCCCCAGGTTGTACTGGTAGTAATAAGGCGTCTTCAGCGTGCCGCTCGGAAAGGTGTTCATGCTCACCGCCAATGGGCAGGTCGGCGCGCCCGCCGCAATGCCCGCACAAGGCGCCGCGCTTGCGCCAAACACACTCTGAAAGCTCTGCTCTGCATGCATCGTTGCATCGGCCGCGCTGCCCGGCACATGCGGCGCAATGCCCACACCGCCCACCTGTCCCGCTAGCCCACCCACAAAGGTTGGCGCATACGGAGCATTGGTCGCAGCCAGGTCTGCAATCTGCGCCGGAATAATGTCGTTGAAGACACCGAATCCGGCGTGCAGCACCATCCCGCGAGTCACCTCGTATGCCACCGAAGCCCTCGGCTGCCACACCAGAAACGGCGTAGCCGGAAACAAGCCGCGCACGTTCGTCTGGATAACTTGATCGAGTGGCTGACTTATCTGGTGCGATAAGTCCAAAAAAGACCCCGCCGGCCGGGCAAACAGCCGTTGCTGATTCACGGGATTCGAATTCCATGTCAATCGCATGCCGGCAGTGAGTGTGGCGCGCGCCGTGGGCTTGTAACTATCCATCGCATACGCATCCACATTCCCCGCCGCTACGCGCTCCTTCAGCGCAACGGGATAAGTCTCGCTCTCCGTGTAAGCCGCACCATAAGTGAACTGCGCCAGGTCGTTATACACCGCGGTAGCCACGCTTCCCTCGCCCAGGTCGTAGTCGCTTACGTCGATGCGCCGCGTGTTCACTCCAAACTTGTAAGTGTTCCTTCCGCGCATCCACATGAGGTTATCGTTGATCTGCCATTGCGTCACGTTGCGCCCCTGCGGATAGGTGTTGTCGTTGCCACCGATGGTTGTAAACGGTGCGTCGTTACTCCCCGCCGTCAACACAATGGGAAACGCCGTAATCACCTGCGCAAAATTTTCCGGCTCGAAGATGCTGCCGTACCAGCTCGCGCCTGGGTTGAACTGGTTGACCAGGTTCGGGTTGAAGATATACGTATACCCCGCCACCAGCGTTCTCTGCGGCTGCGGAGAGTAGGAGTTGAACATCGCATTGATCGGGTCGGTAAAAGCGGCCTGCAAACCCGTGTCCTGTTGAAACCGGTACCACATGCTGTTGTTGTGATCGATGGTGTAGTCGATCTTCACCACGATCAAATTCTCGCCATCGCTGTTGGTCAGCGACTCCTGGCTCTGGTTGGCGCAGCCGCTCCCGTCGAACAGATTTCCGCTCGTCTGCGTGCCCGCCGGCAGCGCCCCGCTCGCGTCCAGCGGGCATGAGCTCACGGCAACCGGCGTCCCTGCCGTGCTTTGATAAAGCTTGAACATCGACTGATAGAACGGAATCTCCCCAGGCTCGGCCGGCAGCGCAGTGCCCGTGATCGGGTCTGTCCCACCCACAGCCAACTGACCCAGCACATATTGCTGATACGCCGGCGAAGGCGTCACGGCTTGCGCCACCAACGGCAGTGCAATCCGGATCCCCTCATAATGCGCGAAAAAGAAAAGCTTGTTTCGGCGCAATGGTCCGCCCACACTCACGCCAAACTCGTTCACCGTCGAGCGTGGCCTTTGTGTAACACTGTCTGCCGTATCGTTCGCGTGAAGAAAGTAATCCTCCGCATTCAACAAAGATCCGTTCCATAACTCGTATAAGTCGCCATGAAACCGGTTTGTTCCTGACTTAGTGATGTAGTTCACCTGCGACGCGCCATATCTGCCTTGATCCACGGAGTAGGAATTCGTGTTGACGGTCGCTTCCTCCACCGCATCCAGGCCGATTACCAGGTTTGTCGACAATCCTATATTCAATCCCAGCCACGGATCGTTGCTGTCGTAGCCGTCGAGTATGTAACCGTTGGAAGTTGCGGGCAGGCCGTTGAATTCCACGTTTCCATAACCGCCGGCCGCTTTGGCATCGTTCGAGGAGCCGGCGGTATTCATCAGCGCCCCTGCCGCAAACTGCACAATGAAGGTTAAGTCCTGCCCCGGATTGGGGAGACTCTCAATCGTCTTGCTCTCCAGCGTCGTAGTCGTATTCGGGTTCTCCAGGCTCAGCAGCGACTGCTCCGCCGTCACTTCAACGCTCTGCCGGGTCGATGCCGGAGTCATTGTGAAGTTCAGCGTCGCCGTCCGCCCCAGATCCACTGCAACCGGTTGCGATTTCTGCTCTGCCCACCCACTCGCCGCAACCGTCACTACATAGCTGCCGGGATTCACCTGCGAAAACAGAAACCGCCCCGCACCATTCGTTGGTCCGGTGCGCGTGGCCTTCGTTTCAACGTTGGTCGCAGTGACTGCCGCATTCGTCAGCACCGCACCGGTAGGGTCCGTCACAGTTCCGGAGATAGCGCTCGAAGTTCCGCTCTGGGCCAGCGATAACTTCTGATTAACTATAGTTAAGAACAGAAAAAGGATACAGTTATACTCGATCCTTCGCGTGGATGTCATAGATAGCTCCCCTTGAGGATGTAAGGTGTTTGACCTGCTGCGGCCTCGATCCCCAGTCAGGCGTTCAAGTCAGTTACGGCGAGCCGCGCGTTCTCCCGCTTCATCCCTTTCCCTGAAACATCAACAGCAGGAACCACGCATTCAGTCCCGCGATCAGCGCCGCAACAAGCCACGCCAACCCCTGCAGCCACGGCCCGTTCACAAACTCGCCCATCTTCTTCCGACTGCCGGTGAAGATCACCAGCGGAACCACGGCAAAGCTTAACTGCAAGGACAAAATCACCTGGCTCAACAGCAGCAGCTTCTCCGTCCCCCGCTCGCCCGTGAACGCGACCACGATGATGGTGGGAATGATCGCGAGCGTTCGCGTAATCATCCGCCGCAGCCACGGCTCGAGCCGTATGTGGATGAATCCCTCCATTACCACCTGGCCGGCAAGGGTTCCGGTAATCGACGAGTTCTGTCCGCTGGCCAGTAGCGCAATGGCAAAAATCGTGCTCGCCCCCGCCGCGCCCACCAGCGGGCTCAGCAGCTTGTAAGCGTCCTCGATGGCCGCAACCTCAAAGTGCCCGCTGCGAAAAAACACCGCAGCCGCCACCACCACAATGGCTGCGTTCACAAACAGGGCCACCGTCAGCGCCAGCGCCGAGTCCACATTGGCCATGAAGATGGCCTCGCGTTTGCCTTCTCGCGTTCGCTTGTACTTGCGGCTCTGCACAATCGAAGAGTGCAGGTAAAGGTTATGCGGCATCACCGTGGCGCCCAACATGCCGATGGCGATGTAAAGCATGGTCGGGTTGGTAACGATCGACGTGGATGGAATGAACAGGTTGCGCAGCGCCGGGCCGTACTCCGGCCGGGAGAGAAACAGTTGCACGCCGAACATCACAATGATGGTCCCGATCAGCGTTATCACCAGCGCTTCAACCACGCGGAATCCCCAGCGCTGCAGCAGCAGAATCAGCAACACGTCGAGCCCGGTAATCAGCACGCCGTAAAACAGCGGAATGTGAAACAGCAGGTTCAGCGCAATCGCCGAACCGATGACCTCGGCCAGGTCGCAGGCCGCAATCGCAATCTCCGCGCCCACCCACAACCCGAAGCTCACCCACTTGCCATAGCTCTCGCGGCAAAGCTGCGCCAAATCGCGTTCCGTAGCCACACCCAGCTTCAGGCTCAGGCTCTGCAGCAGAATCGCCATCAGGTTCGAGATCATGATCACCGACAGCAGCGTGTAGCCGAACTGCGAACCGCCGGCAATATCCGTGGCCCAGTTGCCGGGATCCATATATCCAACGGAAATCAGAAATCCCGGCCCCAGAAATCCCAGCAGCCGCCGCCACGCAATCGGCGAGCGCGAAATCCGCACGCTCGAATGCACCTCCGGCAGGGAGGGTTCTGTAGCAGCGACAAGATGACTTAGCTCTGTGGCCATAGGAAAAAGGGCGGAGCCCGGAGGGGCCTCAACTCAAGTATGCCACAGCTAGTTAATCATGGTTAATATATTCTCTTATTTTTAATTATCGAGAAGGCTCGGACCGCAACCACACTGCCTCCGCTGCCGGTCTTCCCAGGATTGAGTTCCCTGTATTCAGCTCAATCGAAACGGTTTGGTCGTAATTCTGGCTGGTCACCCGCAGCGTCTTTCCCGGCCCAACCCCGGTCTTGTGCAGAAACTGCAGCAGCTTCGGGTCGCGTTCCTGCAGGCTGGTCACGGTATAGCGACGCCCTTCCGCCGCCTCGGAAAGCGGCGTCTCGCCCCGCCGTTTGCGCTCCGCCGGGCTCACCGGCAGCACCGCATTGCCGTGCGGACAGGCCCCGCTCTCGCCCAGTTTCTCCTTGAGCTTCAGCTCGAAGGCCGGAGAAACCGCGTGTTCCAGCCGCTCCGCCTCTTCGTGGATTTCGTACCACTCCATGCCGAAAACCTCGCTCAGCATGCGCTCGATCAGGTGATGCCGCAGCGCCGTCCGGTACGCCGTCTCACGCCCCGCATCGGTCAACCGCACGATTCCGTCCGCGCCAACCTCCACAAACCCGTCCCGCTTCAGCCGCTTCAGCGCCATGGTTACCGCCGGCGCAGACACCTCAAGCCAATGCGCCAGCATCGCCGGAATCACCTGATGCCCCTCGGCCTCAGCTTCCAGAACTGCCTTCAAATAGTTTTCCTTTGAAACGTGGATCGAATCTTTCATGGCTTTGCTGCATACAGTCTAATTCGCCCCAGTTGCTTGCCACCGCGTGTTTTACCATGAACATGTAGCCTCTGGACGCAGCAAGGACTGACTCCCGAATGATCGCGCTGAAGCAACGCACTCCTTTTTCATCCGTTCTACCTCGACTTCTGACCGTTCTCGCAGCGCTGCTCGGCGCGCACACACTCGCCAAAGCGCAAACCGCGCCGGCGACGCCCGCCGATTCCAACCCCTGGCAACCGCGCATCCACTTTTACGCGCCGCACAATTGGATCAACGATCCCAACGGCCCCATCCTGCTCAATGGCCAGTACCAGCTCTACTTCCAATACAACCCCTTCGGCGACCAGTGGGGACACATGAGCTGGGGCCACGCCTCTTCGTCCGACCTCGTTCACTGGAAGGAAATCTCCGTAGCCATCCCCGAAGAAAACGGCGTAATGATTTTCTCGGGCTCTACCGTTGAAGACCGCGACAACACCAGCGGCCTCTGCGCCGACGCGGGCCAGAAGACCCCCGGCTGCCTGGTCGCCATCTACACCGGAGCCTCGCCGGACAAGCAGACCCAGAACCTGGCCTTCAGCCGCGACGGTGGAACCATCTGGACCAAATTCCCGGGCAATCCCGTCCTCGACCTCGGCCTCAAGGACTTCCGCGACCCCAAAGTCTTCTGGCACGCGCCCAGCCACAGCTGGGTCATGGTGGTGGCGCTGCCCGACCAGCACAAGGTGCGCTTTTACCGCTCGAAGAATCTGCGCCAATGGGAGCTGGCCAGCGAGTTTGGCCCCGCCGGCGCTGTCGGCGGCGTCTGGGAGTGTCCCGACCTGATGGAATTGCCGGTGCGCGAACCTGCCGGCAAGCACGATGCCGCGGGCAAGGCCATCGCCAGCCGCTGGGTGCTCAACGTCAACGTCAATCCCGGCGGACCCGCCGGCGGCTCAGGCGATCAGTACTTCGTCGGCCAGTTCGACGGAACTCGCTTCACGGAAGATCACCCCGGCTCCGGACCGCATTGGGCCGACTGGGGCAAGGACTTCTACGCCTCCACCTCCTTCTCCAACATCCCGCCCGACCAGAACCGTATCTGGATCGCGTGGATGAGCAACTGGCTATACGCCGGCAAGCTGCCCTCGCTCCCTGGCCGCGGTGAAATGTCCGTCGCGCGCAATATCTACCTTCGCCAGCCGCCCGCCCATACCAACACAACGCCATCGCAGGAGCCGCTTCTGCTGGTGCAGCAACCCGTCATCCCCACCCCCATCTACCGGCCGTCAACTGCACTTTTTGGAGCCTCGCCCTACCAGACAATCGAGCAAGCCAACGAACACATCGCAGAGCAGAAACTCACCGGCAGCGTCTACCTGCTGCGCGTAACCCTCGATCCCGGCGACGCCGCCGAGTCCGGAGTCCGCCTGCGCCGCAGCTCCGCCGATCCCGGCGAACCCGCACCGGAGGAAACCGTAGTCGGCGTCAACAGCGCCACCGGCCGCATCTTTGTCGATCGCACCCGTTCGGGAAAAACCGATTGGTCTCCCGACTTTCCGGCCCGCGTCTCAGCCCCGCTCAAGCATCCGCAGGCAAATTCCATTCGCCTGGAAATCGTGGTCGATCGCAACTCCATCGAGGTGTTTGCAGAAGATGGAGAAACCGTCCTCAGTGACCTCATCTATCCCTCGGCAACCAGCACCGGTCTCGCGTTTTACTCCACGCCGACCCCACCCGGAGTCGGTCCCGCCCTCGTCCGTAGCATTGAATTCATTCCGCTGGATTAATGGATAGTCTCGTATGCTCGAATGAATAGAGCGCCGTCATTCCGGCCAGCCCAACTCGCCCTGCCAAGTTACAGCCATCAGTGAGCCGGAGCTCTCAGCGCCAAAAACGCTCCGTGCCCCACCCTTGCTGTCATTCTGAGCGAGGCGTAGCGGAGTCAAAGAACCTGCTTTTTGAATTCCTGTCGCAAGGGTGGGAAACCTCAACTCCCAACCCGTCACTTTAATCAAGAATCGACGTATACGACCGCCACGGACCCACAGCGTCCCGATACTCCCCCGCCATAGCTCTCACAATTTGAGCAATGTGGGCTAAGTCGTGCACCGCCCAATTGGCCAGCAGATTGCCCAGCGTTACGGGGCCAAGTTCCGGATGCAAGCCCGGCAGCGCCAGCTGTTCCTCGCTCACGCCAAGTTCGCTTAGCGTCTTCAGACCTTGCCGTCTCATTTCCGCAAACTCATCGAGCAATTCATCCGCGCTTTTGCCGGCAGTCAAGGACTGAAATCCGAAGCGGTCGAACGGCTCAAACGTTCGCGTGTCCCGGTATTCAAGAATCATGTGCACGCGCGGCATCCAATCGGTCATCTCCCCATGCATCAGATGACCGAGAACGTCAATCGGGCTGAACGACTCAGGCGTTTTCCGCGCATTCAACCACGCCGCGGACTTTCCCCGCAGCAAAGCGCTCAGTACGGCCGGCGTCTGCGCCAACACTTCAATCCCTTCATCCAGACGAAATTGCATGCCGATCTCCCTTCGCCTCAACTCCTTAAAGCACCGTCAACGCCCGCACAAAAACGAAAGCTCCCAACCCCATCTCAAGGGCTGGGAGCACTTCAACCTCATTCCCCCACCATCTTCCACCTACTAACTATGAACTTTGAGCTGCGAACTGTGAACTGTTCTCACGGCTTCACCCGCACCTTCGGCTCAACCGACAGCCCTGGCCTGAGCAGGTGGTTCTGGTCTTCGACATTCAAATTGGTGAAGTCGATCCGCACCGGAACCCGCTGCACCACCTTCACGTAATTTCCCGTCGCGTTTTCCGGCGGAAACAGGCTCAGCACCGAACCAGTCGCCCCGCCAATCTGCGTAACCTTGCCGTGATAGGTCTTGCCCGTCGCATCCACTTCGATCTCCACCAGCTGTCCGGCAGACATATGCCTCAGCTGCGTTTCCTTGAAGTTCGCAGTGATCCACAGATCTTCCAGCGAAACCAGCGTCAGCAGGTTCTGCCCTGTCGACACGTTCTGATCGATCTCCACGCTTTTGCGGGTGATGATGCCCGCCGCCGGGGCCACAATTTTGGTGTAGCTCAGGTTCAGCTCGGCCTGGTCCAGTTGCGCCTGCGCCTGTTCCACCTGCGCCAGCGCCGCCTTGGCCCGCGCGTTCTGCACCGCCACCTGTTGCGGCCCGGTCTCGGCAGCGTTGTGTTGCGCCTGCGATTGGCGTTCGCGATCGCGCGCCGCACGCACACCGTCGCTCGCCGCGCTCTGAGCGGCCTGCGCATTGGCCAACGACGCCTTGGCTCCGTCGTCAGCCGCTACTGCCGCATCCCACTGCTGTTTGCTGATGACGTCCTTTTCCACCAGCGGCTTGTAGCGGGCCAGATCGGCATCGGCCTTGGTCAGGTTAGCCTGCGCTACGGCCACCTGCGCCTTCGCACCCACCAACTGCTGCTCTGCCTGCTGGACGCCGGCATGCGCCCCGCTCACATCCGCATCCGCCGAACGCAAAGTGCTGCCCGTATTGATCGTCGTCAGCGGCACATTCACGTTGGCCGCAGCGGCGTTGGCCTGCGCGTTGGCCAGCGACGCCTCCGCGTTCTCAACTGCCACGTCAAAGTCCTTGGGATCCAGTTCGGCAATGGTATCGCCCGCCTTCACAAACTGGTTCTCTTCCACGTCCAGCTTGATGACTTGTCCCGCAATGCGCGAGCTCACCTGAATCAGGTGACCGTTGATTTGCGCGTCGTCGGTATCCTCGCTGAACGTGGAGCGCCACCACACCGCGACCGCCACCAGCACCAGCACCAGCACCACCACAATGATGATGCCTCTGCGGCGGCTCTGCGGCTGCGCAATCTCTGTTTCTTGTACCGGCGCCGTCGGGGCCGGTGTTGGAGTCGAATCCGCCACGGTCACTTACCTCCCACATAGTTCTTGTAATTCTGCCCCGCGCCCAGCGCGCGCGCCAGGCTCAGCTTGGCCACATTGTGCCGGTAGAGGCTGGATACATACTGGCTGTCGGCCTGTGCCACGCTCTGCTCCGCCTGGCTAACCGCCAGGTTGTCGCTTACCCCGTTCGCATACCGTTCCTGTGCTTCCTTCAGCGCCTCGTTGGACAGGTCCACGCTGGAGCGCGCAACCTCCACCAGCTTCTGCGCCGATTGAATGTCCAGCAGGGCATCGCGAATATCCGCATCCACCTGCGCATTCTGGTCGCTCAACTTGGCCCGAACGGTGTCCAGTTGCGACTGCGCCACCTGCGCTTCGCCGCGCAGGGCAAACTCCGCAAAAAGCGGAGCGCTCACCGTGCCGGTCGCGTCCCCGGTGCCGTGCGAGTGATCCAGATTCACGCCGATGTCTCCGTAATCTCCGCTGAACTTGAGGGTCGGCAGCCGGTCCGCGGTTGCGGCTTTACGCTGCTGCTCGGCCGCTTTCACCTGCTCCACCATGGCCGCCAGGTCCTTCCGGTTGGCATGCGCCTGGCGAATCGTTGCCTCCACATCCAATTCGTCAAATGCCTGGTAAGGCGCCTTGTCCGTCAGGTTGAAACTCTGCGCCAGCGGCAGGCCGATGGTCCGCGCCAGCGCCAGCTTGTCCTTCTCCAGCGAGTTCCTGGCCACAATCAACTGCTGCTGCAGACTCTGGTAATCCACTCGCGCCCGCAGCTCATCCAGCAGCGGCGCCGTTCCCGCCTGGTGGTTGGCCACCGCCTGGTCGAGAGAAACTTTTGAAGTAGCCACCTGGGCCTCAGCGCTGCTCACCTGCGTCTCGTCGGCAATCACCAGAAGGTAGGCATTGCCCACCGTCAGCACCACCATGTCCTGCGCATCTTCGGCGCTCAACTGCGCCGCCTGAAAATTATGCCGCGCAGCCAGATAGTTGCGCAGTGAAGCTACATCCACCAGCGACCAGCTCAGCGATCCGCGCAGATCCTGGTACCCGAACGGTCCAATGATGGTGGGAAATCCCGGAATGCGCAACCCCTCCGCGGGCAGATCCACCTGCGACACCGCGTCCTTGAAGCTCCCATCCACGTTCGGCAGCAGCGATTGCAACTGGCTGAGCCGCTGGCCGCGCGCCGAAGCCGTCTCCGTCGCGCTCAGAATCACGCCCAGGTTGTTCTTCAGGCCGCGCTCAATGGCGTCATCGAGCGAAAGGTCGATCGGCTGTCCGGTCGCGTCGCCCACCGTTACGCTGCCCTGGAAGCTCTGCGCCGTCGGTCCTGACGACTGCGCCGGCGCAATCCCTGTGATTTGCTGGGCGCCCAGCCCCGCCGCGCCCAGCACGCACAAGCCCGCGACCGCAAGGCCTGCCCGCAGACCACAGGGAAAGATCGTGCCCTCTTTTCGATACTTGGTCAAGGTCAAGATTATTCAACTCACTTCAGAAGCGGTTCTGCCGGAAATTGTTTGCAGTTGAATGGATGCGGAAAACGGCCTGCCGGGTTCTTAAAGTAGTGTATCGAATCAACACGGAAGCCGCCCGGACCCTCCTGGCTGACTCAGCTCGATCAGGGAACTCCGGGCATGGAAACCGCGGGAAGAAACGCGCGCAATCAAGGCAGATCGAGGAGAATCGCAGCGGCTGGAACAAAACGGTTAAAGCGCCCTTCGTCGAATATCCACGCACCGTGGTAGAATTCCGGCCTAATCGTCCCTGAAATGAGGATTGCCCATGAACTGGATGCGGTTTGCCGCCGTCGTGATCGGTTCCGGCATCCTGGCGTCGCTCACAGACTGGTTATTTGCCGGCGACTGGATCCATCGGCGCTTTACCTACCCGGAGATCTGGCGAAAGGGCAGCGAGAGCCGCGCCATTGCCCTCACCAGCCCGCTCCCGTTTCTGACCTGCGCGGTCTTCGCCTATGCCTTCGCCCGCCTCGGTCACCATTCGGTGCCGGCCGCCTTCAAGCTTGCCGCCGTGGTCTGGCTCATCGGACCTGTACCGCTGATCCTCACCTACGCCGCGTTCATCAAATTGCATCGCGTATTCGTCGGGGCGCAACTGCTCGGCTGGCTGATAAAGCTGGTGATCGTGGCTGGCGCCGTCGGCTGGTTTCTCCACTAAGGAACCTCAGAATAAGTCGATGATTTGAAAGGGCACGACTTTAATCGTGCCGTAAGCGCCGCTAGAAGAATGCGGGCTTTAGCCCCTCAGGGAATGCCGATGGCTTATTCAGAGCTTCCCTAACCCACCCCCGCAAGCAACGCCCCGAAAATTTCTCCACCAGTTGTTGAGAGCGTCGAGCCGTAAAGCCGCAGTCTACCGATTCGCCGCATGCAGCACCTGCGAGGCCAGCGAACAAAGCCCCTGCCGGGACAGCTCCCGCACCGCGTCCGGGCTCCAGCCGGCTGCGTGCGGTCCGCCGTGCGCCTTCAGCAGCTCGGCCGTCTCCTCCGGTGTAAATCCAGCCACCGCGCGCAGCACAAAAATGGTGCGCAGCACTGTCGGCAGGCTCTCCAGCCAGTTGCGCACCCGGTCCCGGTCCGGTCCGCCCATCATCCGTTCCAATTCCTCGCTCGAAACCCCGGCCGCATCCAGTTCGTCGTCGGCAATGCAGGTGGCCGCGTGCTTCAGTCCCTCCGGCGCGGCCAGCGTCGTCGCATCGCGCGCAGTCAGCGTGTCCAGCGCAGCCGCGCAAAGCGCCCGCCTGCTGTTCTTGCGCCCCTCAACAGGATCGTGGCTGGGCGAAATCTCGGTGTTAGCCACCGCCGTCTCCACCAGCCGGACGCTGTCTTCGCCTTCGCCCACCAGCATCGACGCAATCGAATACATCCCCGCGGCAATCAGTTCGAACATCTCGTCCAGGCCCTCGAGGGCGCTGGCGACGGTCGCCTCGTCCTTCGGCTGCCCGTCGAGCAGCCCGTGTACCCGCTCGGTGAATTCATGCGCGATGTTGGGAATCGGCTGCGCGGGAACCAGGGTGTCATGCGATGCGATCGGCTTCTCAGGCATGGAGAGCGCTCCTGTCTATAGGGGGTGACGTTCGAGGAGGGCGAATATTGCCGGGGAGAGCGAATATTGCACCCGTTGAATCTTTATCCTCCACCCGCCGGCCCCCGGAGTCAATGTCCACTCAGCGAGCTGCGGGCCATACCAATCCAATAGTTGCTGGAATCTCCGCGCTGCGCCCCCACGCCCGGCGCCGGTTCTTCGTCCCCGAAGAAATGGAATTTTACCTGCAGGCCGGGCCCGGCTCAGGCCTGTCGCCGCCTTCCGGCAGTAATGTCATCTTCTCAATTCTGCACAGTCGCTGAAGGAGCCTGGAGCCTGGCCATCCGAGTCTCCGCCGCTGCAGCCTCTATCTCGCTGTTGATCTCGGCGCCCAGCAGAAGCATGAGACCGGTTATGTAGAACCACGTAAGCAAGATGATGACCGCCCCGAGAGAGCCGTATGTAATGGAGAAGTTATTGAAGAAATGAATGTAGACACGCAGGCCCAACGATGCGATAAGCCAACCTAGGATTCCAATGGCGCAACCCGGAGTAAGCCAATGCCAGCGACGGTTTCGCACATCGGGAGCCCAGTAGTAAATGACAGCAAAGGTCAATGCCAGAAGGGCGGTTGCCATGGACCAGGAAAGAAATCTGGCCATTGTGGCCGTGGCCATTGCCAGGAGATGATAAGGGATGAGCTTGTAGGCTAGTGTCGCCACGACGTCCCCGCTCAATAGGCAGGCAAGGCCCACAGTAACGATAATTGTAAGCAGGATTGTAAGCCCGATGGCGTAAACGCGGGCTTTGATGTACGAGCGCGTGTCCTGGATCTTGTTGACGACATTCATTGTGTCCTGGATGGCTGAGATGCCCACGGAAGCGGACCAGATTGCCGCAATGAGACCGAACGTGATTTTGCCCGACGTGGCTGCGACTGTCGTTTCATTAAAAGTCTTGAGGACAGTCCCGAGGGCAGCGGTGGGGATAAGAAGAGCAAGGTAGTCGAGAAGCCTATCGTAGAACTGGTGCGCGGACCGAGCTGCCAGACCGAGAATGGAACTGGCGCTCAAGAGCGTCGGAAAGAGCGCGAAGAGGAAGTAGAAGCCAAGTTCCGCGGCATGTCCGAAGAGGCGGTCGGCAACCATGGATTTCCACGTCCGCACAGCCAATACCTTGACCGGGACATCCTGTAGATTCCACAGCGAGTGCAATGGGGAGAGGGAAACAAGCGCGCTGATTCTCTTTTCATATTGGTTAAGTCGCCCATCGCGAGTGGAAGGCGCACCGGTAATTGAGGAACTTGTGCTGTTCATGGATTATCCGCAGTCGAATTCCCCCCATTAGATAGATGCGGTAAGTTGTTCAAGCGATGGTACCGCCTGTCGAGGCGAACCCCTGTACGATTGGCTGCGAGCAGAACCGGCTCCGGCCCGCTGTCAAACCCACGAGCTCTAGTGCGCATCTGATCACTCAGTGGAATGGACAGTTGTCAGACACCTGATCGCCAGGTTGCCCAAGGCCCGTCTCTGTGTCAAACAGAGCCAGGAAGGCTGGCCTTGCGTCCTCATACTGTGCGGGCTGTGCCTGCCTCTTGTGTCGCCACTGCGGGGGGTTGGACAGAATTCGCAGCCCGCTTCCACGCTCGCTCCGGCAGCCACTTCAACGGCCTCGCAAATCCTCTCATCGTATGAGGGGCAAAACGTAACTGCCGTTCAGATCGCGGGCCGGCCGGAATCAACCTCCTCCCAGTTTGCATCGTCGTTTGCACAAAAAGCCGGTGAGCCGTTTTCGAGGGAGAAAGTCGATCGGACCGAGGCCACGCTCAAAGCCGCAGCCAACTGCGATGCCGTCCGGGTGCAGGTTGAACCCGAAGCGAATGGCGCGCGGGTCATATTCGTTTTAGAGCCGGCCGTATATTTCGGGGTCTTTCAATTCCCTGGAGCCGAGCGATTCAACTATTCCAGGCTGGTACAGGTTGCTAACTTTCCAACCCAGACGCCTTTCAATGCCGAAGATGTGGAACAGGACCGAATTGCCCTGGCTACGTTCTTTCAACAGCAAGGATACTTCCAGTCCGATGTTAGAGCAGAAGTCAAAGTCGACTCGCAACACGCAGTCGCCAACATTGTCTTTCACGTTACATTGGGCCGCCAAGCCAGGTTCGGCAATATTGAAATAGTAGATAACCATCTTGAGCAAGCTGAGTCGCTGGCCCAAAGCCTGCAGACGCTAATGGCGCGCTTGCGCGGCGCGGCGATCCGCCCGGGCCGCCTCTATCATTACTCAACACTTACAAAGGCCAATCAATACCTGCAGTCCCAATTGCAAAAGCGAGGGTTTCTGGGTGTTCAGGTAAAGCTGGCCGGCGCCCAGTATCACGCGGATACCAATCGAGCTGACATCCATTTCAATGTAGACACCGGTCCCGCGACGGCGGTTGCGGTTGAAGGCGCGCATGTGTGGAGTTGGACTCGCAAGTCCCTGCTGCCCTTCTATCAGGGTGTCAGCGTTGACGATGAGTCCGTGGAGGAGGGCCGGCAGGCGCTCATGTCGTACTACCAGGCGAAAGGGTTCTTTGATGTAAAGGTCGAAGCCCAACTGAAAACAGAAAATACGCGAAACTCTATCGACTATAAGATTTCGAAGGAGAAGAAACACAAGGTATCCCAGGTTACGCTCTCTGGAAATTCTACGTTGCCAAATTCGGACTTGACCCCGCATCTGAGCGTGGAGAAATCGCGTTTATTCTCGCCGGGAAAGTTCAGCGAGCGGCTCGTGCGATCAAGCGTCAACAATCTCATTGCTGTTTATCGTTCGGAAGGTTTCAGCAGCGTTCAGGTTAAGTCGAAAGTGATGAACACCGGCGGAGACATACAAGTGTCCTTCCAAGTGACGGAAGGACCGCGTGACATTGTGACTTCAATCAAGATAGAAGGAGCTGATACATACCCGGAGGCGGAATTCGCGCCGGGTGGATTGAAGCTGGCGGTGGGACAGCCCTATTCCCAGGCACACATCCAGGCCGATCGCGTCAACATTATCTCCCACTATCTTCAAGCTGGATATCTCAACTCCAGCTTTCGCGAAACCGCCGCGGAGGTCTCAAAGGCCGACCCGCATCACATCGATGTTGTCTACCACATCGACGAGGGCCCGAAGGTCGAAGCAGGGGCCTTGCTTACCCTGGGACGCGTTCACACACAGCAACGCCTGATAGATGACGACGTATCGGGAATCAAGACTGGCCAGCCGCTCACTGAATCGGAGCTCCTGATCGCCGGAAGCAGACTTTATGATCATCCCGGCGTCTTCGATTGGGCGGAGGTCGATCCTAAGCGCGACATCAGTACCCAAACCAGAGAAGATGTGCTTGTCAAGGTTCATGAGGCCAGAAGGAACGAACTCACTTATGGCTTTGGATTTGAAGTTATTAATCGCGGAGGAAGCATACCGAGTGGGACCGTCGCGTTCCCCAACCTGCCTCCAGTCGGGCTTCCGCCCGGTTTTACTACCAGTCAGACAACGTTCTATGGTCCCCGGGGAACAATTCAATACACGCGCAACAATCTAGGCGGGAAAGGTAATTCGCTTTCCTTTACAGGTTTTGCGGGAAGACTTGATCAGCGCGGCGCGGCTTACTATATCGTCCCAAGGTTCCTGTGGTCGCAATGGAAGGCAACGACCTCGTTTTCTGCCGAGCGCGATGAAGAGAACCCCATCTTCTCCTCACAGGAAGAACTCGCCAGCGCTCAGATTCAGCAAACAATTGACAGGGCAAAGAAGGACAATCTGTTTCTGCGCTACAGCTTCAGCCAGACAGATCTTACTAGAGTTCTGATTGCAGCGCTGGTGCCCACGCAGGATCTAAATGTCCGCCTCTCGACACTGGCCGCGAATGTCACCCGCGATACGCGAGACAATCCAATAGATGAACACAAAGGCGTCTTGCAATCGATTGAACTGGACTTCAACACGACCAAACTTGGATCGAGTGTAGACTTTGCAAAACTTATCGGCCAGGCCGCCTATTACAAGCAAGGTTTCAAGAATATCGTATGGGCGAATAGCCTCCGAATCGGATTGGCACAGCCCTTTGCCAACAGCTTTGTCCCTCTCAGCCAGGAGTTTTTCACCGGCGGCGGGAACACCCTGCGCGGCTTTCCCCTGGATGGAGCCGGACCTCAGCGGCCTGTTGAAGTGTGCAGCAGCGGGGCCAGCACGGATTGCACCAAGATCCAGGTTCCCAGCGGTGGCAATGAGTTGCTGCTGATCAACTCCGAAGCCCGTATCCCTCTAACATTCAAGAAGGGGCTGGGCCTTGTCGTCTTTTACGATGGAGGCAACGTATTTCCAAGCGTGGGGTTTCACGACTTTACTTCTCTCTACAGCAACAATGTCGGACTTGGTCTACGGTATTCAACGCCGGTGGGACCCATTCGCCTGGATATAGGCCACAACCTAAACCCAGTTCCGGGGATTACCTCGACACAATATTTCATCAGCATCGGACAAGCGTTTTGAGTGAGGTCGCTCATGAGTATCTCTTTCTTACCGCCGGATTGGCGCAATCGGCTCAATAAGCACCGGCAAGGTCCCCGGCCGCTTTGGATGCGGATAGCCGCATGGCTATGGGTCGCCTTTACCATCGCAACTCTATTGGCCGTTTGCACTGTTACCATCGTTGTCAATAGTCCGCGCTTTCATCGATACATTCTTCGCACCGTGGAATTGAACGCGAGTGAGAGTCTTGGCGTTCGTGTCCAGCTGCAGAACTTCACGCTGCACTTGTCGACGCTGAGCGTTGACCTCTATGGAATCACGGTGGATGGAGCGAATCCATATCCCAATCCGCCGCTTCTCCAGGTCGATCATATTGATACAGGGGTGCGCGTTCTTTCCATCCTGCACAAGGCGTGGTATTTTGACAACCTGCGGATCGATCACCCGGTTGCGCGAGTATTCGTTGACGACCGTGGAATTTCAAACATCCCTGTGTTCAAGAAGACCAAAAACAGTAACAGCACCAGCGTTTTCGATCTCGGCATCCGCCATGTCTTACTCAACCAGGGAGAAGTGTATTACAACGACCGGCCAAGTGCCCTTGCAGTCGACCTACGGAACTTAGTCGTCCGATCCTCCTTCAATAGTCTTCTCAAGAAGTATTCTGGTGAGCTGGCTTATTCTGATGGCCGACTTGTCTTTGGGGCATTTCAACCTCTAACACACAATCTCGAGCTCCAATTCTCGGCGACCCCCGATACATTCGAATTGAGCCGGAGCAAGCTTACCATCGGCGCCTCGCAGATCGCTCTCAATGGAACCCTGCGAGACTATGGTAACCCCGGCTTACAGGCCCATTACGATGTCACGGCCGATGGCAAAGAGATCGCCTCTTTGCTTCATAATCCATCGATCCCCGGCGGAGCCATCCAGACTTCCGGTTCCGTGCAATACCAGCAAACTGCGAGTAGGTCCAATGTTGAAGCGCTGGTAGTAAACGGCGCCTTGGCCAGCAAGCGCCTGGATGTGAAAGCGGCGACGCTCCGGACTGCGATCACAAATCTAACTGGACAATATTC
The DNA here is from genome assembly GCA_035510955.1 of Occallatibacter sp. GTDB lineage: Bacteria > Acidobacteriota > Terriglobia > Terriglobales > Acidobacteriaceae > Telmatobacter. The sequence goes on from DATKGE010000160.1 coordinate 43,536, forward strand.
TCTTGCGAATGGCGACTTGACGCTGCGAGATTTCCACGGCGATCTTCTTGGTGGAGGAGTAACGGCTCAGGGGACAATGAGAAATGTCGGCGGTAATTCAAATACTAAAATGACTGCTGCGTTGCGCGGGTTATTACTTGGTGACCTGGCGCGAGCACTCGGAGCTTCCACTTCGGACCTCAACGTGGCAGTGACGGGAAAACTGAATGCAGACGCCACTGCCGCCTGGGGAAAAACCCTGGATGATCTGGTCGCGCACACTGATGCGACAATCAATGGCCAGGTCTCGAGCGGACGAACTCTTGGCAGCCCGGGACCCGGGACTGCATCCCAAGGCGCCGGCAGCACGAATACCGCAACAACTGCGATTCCTGTGGAGGGCGCAGTCCACGCGACTTATGCTGCAAACAATAGTGAGTTAGCACTGGAACAGAGTTACGTGCGCACACCACAAACCAAAATGACCATGAGCGGCGCCGTGAGTATGCACTCCAGTCTGAATCTGAAGCTGCAAGCCGACGACCTTCGCGAGGTTGAAACCATCGCGGATCTGTTTCGCGCCCAATCGCCCGGTTATCCACTGCGACCGCTCGGTCTAGCCGGAACCGCATCTTTCCAAGGGACTATCCAGGGCTCGACGAAAGCTCCTCGCTTGACCGGCCAGTTAACGGCTCAGAATCTGCAATTCGAGGGGACGGCATGGAAGGTGTTGCACGCTAGTGTCGATGCGAGCCCGTCAATGGTTAGCTTTCAACACGCCGATATTGAACCTGCGTCCCATGGCCGCATCACATTCAGCGCGAGCGCAGGGCTTTCGAAATGGTCATTTACGAATACCAGCCCGATTCAGATCGAGCTTCACGCATCGCAGCTGAATATCGCCGATCTTGCCAAACTTACGAACCAGCAGATACCGGTCACCGGCACACTCGATGCTGGGTTAACACTGCACGGCACGGAATTGAACCCGGTTGGAAGCGGTAGCGTGGACGTGACGAATGTAAGTGCCTATGAGCAGCCAGTTAGCTCGGCAAAGCTCACCTTTTCAGGAGACGGGCAGGAAGTCAAAGGAGAGTTATCGATCCAGCTCCCTGCCGGAAGCCTTCAAGGGAAGGGTACCGTCCGGCCCGGACAGAAGACTTACACGGCAGAGGTGGTTGCCAATGGAATTCAACTGGATAAACTCGAAGCCTTGAAAGCCAGAAATGTGAATGTATCAGGCACGCTGGCTCTGAATGCAAAGGGACAGGGCTTTTTCGATAACCCCCAGGTTGATGCCACGGTTCAGATTCCATCCCTTGTCGCCCAATCTCAGACCGTAACCGGAATTCAATTGCAAGTGCATGTGGCCGATCACGCCGCCAACGCAGCCTTGACATCTTCAGCCGTGAATACATCCATACAGGCGCGGGCAAAGGTCGACTTGACGGGAGACTATCTTGCGGACGCGTCATTGGACACGCAGGGCATTCCTCTGCAACCCCTTCTCGCGATTTACGCTCCGGATCAAGCGGCGAATATTACCGGCCAAACTGAGGTTCATGCGACGCTGCGTGGCCCGCTCAAGAAGACAGCGCTTCTCGAAGCTCATGTGAGCATTCCTGTTTTCAAGATAGCTTATGGCAACAGTATTGAGCTGGCTGCGACGTCGCCGATTCATGCCGATTACAAAAATGGGGTCGTGGACATCCAGCCTGGCTCCATCCACGGAACGGACACGGACGTGCAGTTTCACGGCTCCATACCCACCGCGGGGAATGGGCCGATGTCTTTATATCTGGTTGGTACGGTCGACTTACAGCTGGCGCAATTGTTCGATCCGGATGTTAGAAGCTCCGGTCAACTCAAGTTCAACATAGACTCTCACGGTCCCGCCGATGGATCGGACCTTGGTGGGCAGATTGAAATCGTGGACGCTAACTACTCTTCCGCCGATTTGCCGGTCGGCGTGCAGCACGGCAACGGCGTTCTGAAGCTGACAAAGGATCGCCTGAATATTTCCAGTTTTCAGGCAACGATTGGAGGCGGAACGCTGACAGCGCAAGGTGGGGTTGCTTACAGACCGGGAATTCAATTCGATCTTGGGTTAGCCGCGAAAGGTGTTCGAATCCTTTATCCGCAAGGGATGCGAGAGAGCGTGGATGCGAATCTGAGGCTGGCAGGTTCACTTGACAACGCGATCCTTGGCGGCTCAGTGAACCTCTCCGACCTATCGTTTACTCCGGCATTCGATCTGACGAGTTTCATCAACCAGTTTTCAGGTGGCGTGGCCGCGCCGCGCTCGCAGGGTCTGGCTCAAAATCTGCAGCTCAACATAGCATTGCATTCCACCAATGACGTGAACCTCGTCAGCAGAGCTCTAAGCATCGACGGATCGGCAAATCTTCAAGTGCGTGGCACAGCGGCGGAGCCTGTGATCCTCGGCCGGGTGAATCTGAATAGTGGGGATATCATCCTCAATGGCAACAGATTTGTCTTGAATGGAGGCACCATCCAATTTATCAACCCGTCTGAGACGCAACCTGTTGTCAATCTGTCATTGAATACAAGTATCCAGCAATACAGCATTGACCTTCGCTTCAATGGTCCGGTTGACCAGCTCCACACCGAGTACAGTTCCGATCCGGCCTTGCCGTCCGCGGATATTATCAATCTTCTAGCTTTCGGGGAGACGACAGAGGCCAGCGCCGCCGCTGCAACGCCGACGAATCAGGCTGCAGAATCGCTGGTTGCATCGCAGGTTTCCAGCCAGGTTACAAGCCGGGTTTCCAAGGTTGCCGGCATCTCACAGCTTTCTATCAGTCCGGTATTGGCGGGGAGCAACAGTCAGGGCCCAGCAGGGGCGACGATTACAATCCAGCAACGGGTTACAGGCGACTTGTTTGTGAATTTCTCGACCAACGTCGCTTCTACGCAGAGCCAGACGATCCAGGGCCAGTATCGAATCTCCCCGCGCGTGTCCTTGAGCGCAACGCGCGATCCGAATGGAGGCTTTGCATTCGATGCGCTCATCAAGAAACAGTGGTGACATTCAACGTTTTCGTCGGCGTGGTGAATGCTGCCGTTTCAGTCCGCCTCTATTTTGGCGGGGCGAACTAGAAGCGATCAAGATCATGGATCGGAGACGTGAGGGCGCCCGCGTCCCGATACTCCAAAAATGAACCAATATTCAGCCCAGCGAATTGGATCGGCAAGAGCAAATGCCCAGTATTCGGCCTTCTGCGCACGGTTCGCCATCTGGAGGACCGCTGGACGTTGCTTCCCTGGCAGGCGCGGGGGTGGCATGATTCAATTGTTTCAATGGTTGCTCGCCAGTGAAGGGCCCATCGCGCATCGAAGCCGCACATTGTCATAAAGGAAAGAACAAACGCTATGACTGAAACTGAACAATCCCCCCTCTTGCAATTGGACCCATTTCGCATCGCTCCCCGGTACGATCCCCGGGTTTGGGGATACCGTGATTTGCGTCCATGGTATGACCACGTCGCCACGGGTGATCCCATTGGAGAAGTCTGGCTCACCGGAGACGAATGCCTGGTCGCCACCGGTCCGCACGCCGGCAAGAAGCTTGGGCACTTGTTCCACGAGTTCCATGAATCCATGCTCGGCGCGGGAGCTCAGTCGCCGGATTCGCCGCTGCTGATCAAGGTGCTCTTTGCTCACGAAAAGCTGAGCGTGCAAGTGCACCCGGACGACAAGATGGCGCAGAAATACGGCGATCCACGCGGAAAGACCGAGTGCTGGTACGCGCTGGCAGCCGAACCGGAGGCCAGGGTGGCCCTGGGACTGAAGCCGGGCGTAACCTTGGACCAGATCGAGGCCGGAATTCATGACGGCACCCTGGAAGAGAGCCTCAACGTGCTCACCGTGGCGGCTGGGGACCTGATTTTTGTGGATGCGGGAACCGTGCACGCCATCTGGCCAGGATCGGTTCTGTTGGAAACCCAGCAGAACTGCGACCTGACTTATCGCATGTACGATTACGGCCGCCCGCGCGAACTGCACATTGAGAAATCCCTAGAGGCCACGCGCCTGGTAACACGCGCCGGCAAGATTCCCCCCGTTGAGCTTGCGGATCGCACGGTCCTCATCGATGTGGACTATTTTCGCGTCGAGCGCCTGCCCGTTGTGCGTCACAGGGCAAGTGCGTCGCTGCCCGGAAAAGGCGAGCCAATCCATGGGCTGTCGTATTTGTTTGCCGCTGCCGGTGCGGGCCGCTTGATTGGACCGGATTTCCACCCCGTCGATCTGCCGGCGAGGGGCATCGTTGCTGTTCCCGCGAGTTCGCCGGCATTTTTCATCGAGGACCTGGGCGGTCTCGACCTCATCCGCATCGCGCCCAACTGGCCCAAGGTGTGAGCATGCACCGTCTGGGTGCCCTATCCTTGCTACGTCTTTGTTTTTGTAGCAAGGGTGGGATGCTGCGAACCTCGCTCAGCCTGTCCGTCAAGCCGTCACTTCCCTGCCCGCGATAAACACCCGCGGCCGCATGGGCGTGGCAATGAAGTAAGCCAGCTCGCGATAGTCGGCGCATTCATGAATGAGAAAATCGGCCTGCTTGCCGGCTTCGAGCGAGCCAACCTCGTTGCCGAGACCGAGGCTGTGTGCGGCGTTGATGGTTGCCGCAGTGAGCGCCTCAGCAGGCATAAGCCCCATTTGCAAACAGGCCAGCGAAAGAATGAACGGCATCGACGCAATCGGCGACGACCCAGGGTTGAAGTCGGTGGCCAGCACAATGGCCAGGCCTGCATCGACCATAGCGCGCGCCGGCGGGAAATGTGTGCGGCTGAGTGCAAAGACTGAACCCGGAAGCAGCACCGGTTGCACGCCCGCTGCGCGCAGTTCGACTAGTGTTTCTTCGTTCACGGTTTCCAGATGGTCGGCTGTCACTGCGCGGAGTTCAGCTGCCAAGGCCGCACCTGTGCCGGGGCGGAACTGCTCTGCGTGGATGCGCAGGCCCAAGCCATGGCTGCGTGCGGCGGTCAGCACGGTGCGGCATTCGTTCACAGTGAAAGCATGGTCGTCGCAGAAGGCGTCGCAGAATCGCGCGAGCTTTTGAGCGGCAACTTCGGGAATCAGTTCTTCTGCAACAAAGCGCACATACTCTTCGCGCCGTCCTGCAAACTCCGGCGGAACGGTGTGCGCGGCCAGCAGCGTGGATACGATGTGTTCCGGGCCTTCCTCGTTGAGGCGGCACAGCACGCGCAGCATTTTCAACTCCGTCTCGCGGTCCAGGCCGTAGCCGGATTTGGCTTCGATGGTGGTTGTGCCCGAGCGCAGCATCCAGTCGCGGTGGCGGCGTGCCGCGGCAAGCAGTTCATCCTCAGTGGCAGCGCGGGTCAGCGCGACGGTGCGCAGAATCCCTCCGCCCGCAACCGCGATCTGCTGATACGTGGCTCCGCCGATGCGCTGCTCAAACTCCGCCGCACGATTTCCGGCGAAGACCAGGTGCGTGTGCGCATCCACAAATCCCGGCGTAACGCACCGGCCTTCCGCATCGATTAGCACAGTGTGCGGCGGAATTTTCGTGCGGAGCTCGGCGTATGATCCGACCGCGCCGATGCGGCCGTCTTCGATGAGTAGCGCGGCGTTTTCAACGATTCCGAGTTTGCGCAGCTCATTGCCGACGCGCGGGCGCGGCGGGCCGCTGAACGTGACGAGCTGACCGATGTTGACGATGGCGATGGTCATAGCGCTGTTTGCGGAGTTAGCAAAGACCCCAGTTCAATCCTTCGGGTACAGCGTTCGGCGCGGAAACATCTTTTGCTCGACCTCGTATCCATCAATCATCTTTTCTGGAATGTACCAAATCGAAGGCCGTCTTGGATTGTATTGGATTTCAATTGTGCGCCTGATCATTTTCCTGGCCATTGACTCGCCTTCCTCCTGCTCATCGGTGAAAAGAGAGAATCGCCCAGAATGATTCTCTCCAGAAGCGACATACGAAAATGCGAAGCACGGCAGCACAATGTCGGTCTTCGCGTCCAGCTCCATGATTTCCATTTTGGCAGAGTCAATCGTGGCTGAGGTCTTCGGCCAAGTCCGGGTGCGTCTCTGGAGCAGCTTAGACAAACCAAGCCCTACGAGTGCAATGAGAAGGAGCGTCCCCGTAGCGAACAGCCTGGCTTTCGAACGTATATTCATGTTTCACTCCCCAGCCATGGGAATATGAATTCCCTTCTCCCGCGCCGTTTGTTTGGCCAGGTCATAGCCTGCATCGGCATGGCGCACTACGCCGAGGCCAGGATCGTTGTTGAGCACGCGCTGAATCTTCCGCGCGGCAATCTCCGTGCCATCGGCCACGGTGACCTGCCCTGCGTGCAGCGAATAGCCCATGCCCACGCCGCCGCCGTGATGGAAGCTCACCCACGTCGCGCCGGAAGCGGTGTTGAGCAGCGCGTTCAGGATGGGCCAATCCGCCACGGCGTCCGACCCATCGAGCATCTTTTCGGTTTCGCGATAGGGGCTGGCCACCGAGCCGGTGTCGAGGTGGTCGCGGCCAATGGCCACAGGCGCGGAAAGCTCACCCTTGCGGACAAGATCGTTCATCGCCTCGCCCATCCGCGCGCGCTCGCCGTAGCCCAGCCAGCAGATGCGCGCGGGCAGTCCCTGGAAGGCGAAGCGGCCATGCGCCAACCGCAGCCAGCGGTTGAGAATCTCGTTCTCCGGAAACAGTTCGAGCGCCAGTTCATCGGTGCGGTCGATATCTCTTGGGTCACCGGATAACGCGACCCACCGGAATGGCCCCTGCCCAGTGCAGAAGAGCGGGCGAATATATTCGGGCACAAAGCCGGGAATGAGAAACGCATCCGCGCAGCCTGCGTCGAACGCGAAGCGGCGAATGTTGTTGCCGTAGTCGAATGCCACCGCGCCGGCCTGTTGCAGTGCGAGCATCGCGTTGACGTGGACGACCATCGTCTCCGTCGAGCGGCGAACATACTCTTCCGGATCGCGCTGCCGCAGCTCTGCTGCTTCACTCAGCGAGAGCCCTTGCGGCACATAGCCGTTCAGCGGATCGTGCGCACTGGTCTGATCAGTAACCACGTCGACCACCACGCCGCGGCGCACAATCTCCGGCAGCACGTCGGCGCAGTTGCCTACTAAACCCACAGACAGCGCGCGGCCTTCGCTGCGAGCTGATTCGCAGAGAGCAAGTGCCTCGTTCAGGTCTTCGGTCAGCAGGTCGCAGTAGCGCGTGGCAACACGGCGTTCAATGCGCGTGCGGTCCACGTCGACGGCCAGCACGACTCCATCGTTCAGCGTCACGGACAAGGGCTGCGCGCCGCCCATTCCACCTACGCCGCCGGTGACCACTAGCTTCCCTTTCAACGACCCGCCGAAATGCCGGTCGGCAAGCGAAGCAAAAGTCTGAAACGTCCCTTGCAAAATCCCCTGCGTGCCGATATAAATCCAACTCCCCGCCGTCATCTGCCCATACATCATCAGGCCCTTGCGGTCGAGTTCGTTGAAGTGCTCCCAGTTGGCCCACTTGCCCACCAGATTCGAGTTGGCGATGATCACCCGCGGCGCCATTTCATGCGTGGGAAACACGGCGACC
>DATKGE010000161.1:0-2656 GCA_035510955.1 Occallatibacter sp.
AACGGCAGTTGACCCTCAGCACCGTCGGCAGGTCCGCGACCTGTCTGGAGTTTCAACTGCCGCGCAGTTCACCCAATGGGTGACAACTGCTTTTGCTGTAAATACTTGCGGCTGAAGGAGAAGACTATTCCGGGGCGTCTCAACCGCCGTTTTTAGGATGATGGCCAGTAAGCGCAGCCGTATACGGTTCCCCGGTACAGGTCCCTCTACGCAGCAGCTTCCTTCCCTTTTACAAGGGTACGAGTAGGGCGAAACGGTGAATCTGCCAAGAGCTTCAGCCCAGAGATCGGCACGGGCGCGAACGCTGACAGTTTGGCTGAAAGATTGCGATTCCGCGAACTGGAGCCGAACGATTATCGAAATAGCGGTGCCTTTGCACGGAAGATGAGTAACATCCATCCCCTGGGTCGCGCTATGACAGAAGAGACAGCTATTAGGATGCCCAACCAGCCAGCGGAGCCAAAGCGAAAGTACGTCCCGGCAGGCATTCCGATCCTGCTTGCCCTGCTGCTGCCGGCGCTGGTCCTGGGCCAGTCGTCCAATACCTATACCTGGCAACAGATCAAGGACAAGTTTGAAGCCGCCAATCCGACGCTGAAAGCGGCTCAACTCAATATCGATGAGGCGCGCGCCGGGGAGATGACGGCTTTTCTTCGCCCGAACCCGGACTTTTCGGGCTCACTCGACCAAATTGCCCCCTTTTCTACCATCCCTTCGCCCACCTCGGGGAACTCGGTTTACAGGCCTTTCTCCAACGTGTTCCCGTCTGCCGGGGTCAGCTATTTGCACGAGCGCGACCATAAGCGCGAGTTGCGCCTGGAAAGCGCGCGGAAATCCACGGACATTGCCGGCTCTACCTTCTCCGATCAGGAGCGCGGGCTGCTTTTCAATTTGCGGAACTCCTTTGTGCAGACGCTGCAGGCGAAAGCGGTGCAGCAGAATGCCAAGGAGAATCTGGAGTATTGGGACCACGCACTCACCGTGCAGCGCGATCGATTGCGGGCAGGCGACCTGGCGCAAGTGGACCTGGACCGGCTGGAGCTGCAGCGCGTGCAGTTCGAATCCGACTTTGAAACCGCGCTGGTGAATCTGCGGACGGCTAAGATCCAGATTTTGCTGCTGGTGAACGAGCGGACGCCCCTCGACCGGTTCGACCTGACGGGACCCTACGATTTCATCGACCGGCTGATGCCGCAGGAGGAATTTAGAAACGCGGCGCTCGGGGCGCGGCCCGATCTGAAGGCCGCCCTGCAAACGGTGGAACTGGCGAAGACCAATCATCAACTGGCGATCGCCAACGGGTCCACCGACCCGACTATTAGCATGGACTTCGCGCGCAACCCGCCGATCCCGTTCTATTTCGGCGTGAGCGTCACCATTCCGCTACGGATCTTCGACCGGAACCAGGGCGAGAAAGCCAGGACTCTGGTGGAGATCAGCCGCAGCCAACGTGCCCAGGATGCGGCGCGGGCGCTGGTGTTCGGCGACGTGGATTCGGCATACGTAACCCTGGTCAGCGCCCTGAACCTGTTGCGTCCGTATCGCGACAAGTACCTCAAGTTGGCCGAGGATACCCGCAACAGGATTGCTTTCTCCTTTCAAAACGGCGGAGCTTCCCTACTGGATTACCTGGATGCGCAGAAGTCCTATCGGGATACACGGCTGGCGTATCTGAATCTGATTGGTTCTTATCTGACCGCGGCGGCCCAAATGAACATGGCGGTGGGCCAGGAGGTGATTCCATGAATCGTTCCTATCTTCTCGAGATCAGCTTGTGTCTGGGCGTCATGCTTTTCACTGCCGGGTGCGGAAAACACGTTACGGCGGCGTCGGTACCCGACAGCGATACCGGGCCGCACGCGGCGCCGGTGGAAGCCGACATGGATGCCACCAACCTCAAGGTGGACCATCCGGAACAGTTTCCGGTGGTGATCGCCGGAGATTATATGGCCGCGCCGGAATTGAACGTGACCGGCGCCGTCAGTCCGGACGTGTCCCGGCAGGTGCCGGTGCCGTCGCTGGCATCCGGGCGGGTGGTGGAGATCGACGCGCGCCTGGGAGACGAAGTGAAGCAGGGGCAGCTTCTGTTCAAGGTCCGCAGCACCGACATCGCGGGGGCGTTTTCCGATTACCGGAAGGCGGTGAAGAACGAGCAGTTGTCGAAGATCCAACTGGAGCGCGCGCAACTGCTGTTCGACAACGGCGCGGTTGCCAAGAGCGCCCTCGAAATCGCGCAGAATGCCGAGGACAACGCGAAAGTGGATGTCGAAACCACGTCCGAGCATCTGCGTTTGCTGGGCTCCGATCCCGACCATCCGACCGGCATTGTCGAAGTTTCCGCTCCGGTATCGGGAGTGATTACGGACCAGCAAATCACGAACTCGTCGGGCGTACAGGCCCTGACGCCGCCGAATCCATTTACGATTTCCGACGTGTCGCACGTTTGGATTGTGTGCGACGTGTACGAAAACGATTTGGCGCAGGTGCATCTGGGGGAATACGCGGATATTCATCTGAACGCCTATCCCAGCCGGGTTCTGAGAGGGCGGATCGGCAACATCGGTCAGATCATGGACCCCACTCTGCGAACCGCCAAGGTGCGGCTGGAGGTGGAGAATCCCGGGCTGATGCGTTTCGGGATGTTCGTGACGGCGGC
>DATKGE010000162.1:0-21214 GCA_035510955.1 Occallatibacter sp.
TGGCGCGCAGATGCTGGGCCTGGCCGAGGGCGCGTGGGGCCACGCGGTTCGCTATGCAAAGGATCGCAAGCAATTTGGCAAGCCCATCGCCGATTTCCAGGCCGTCCAGTTCGCGCTGGCCGAGATGGCCATGGAGATTGAGGCGGCCAAGCTGATGGTTTACAACGCGGCGCGATTGAAAGATGCCGGCCAGCCGTACATGCGCGAAGCGGCGATGACCAAGCTGTTCACCTCGCAGGTGGCCGAGCGCGTGGCCAGCCAGTGCGTGGAGGTATTTGGCGCCAACGGCTTTGTCCGCGATTACCCCGCCGAGAAGTACTATCGCGACGCCAAGGTGGGCAAGATCTACGAGGGCACGTCGAACATGCAGTTGGCGACGATTGCGAAATCGGTGCTGGGAAAGTAGCGTTCGCAGGCGCCGGCAATTTCCGTGCGCCGGCCACATCCGGCAACAGCCTCTTACGATTTGCGCACCAGCGGCGAACCACTCCGACGTCTGCGCTCCAAGGCTCACTTGATCGCATGAACTGCCGGCCGTTCGCTCTTCGCCGTTCGCTGCCTGTTACAGCTTCTGCGTCCGCTGCACGGCGCGCACGCCGGCGACGCGGCGGAGGGCGAGGACCATGCGGTTCAGGTGATGCAGGTCTTCGGCTTCTACCACAAACTCGACGATGGCTTCGTTGCCTTCATTGCGGTGAATCTCAACGCCGCGGATGTTGGTGTTGTCTTCGGAGACGACGGCGGTCAGTTCCTTCAACATGCCGGTGCGGTCGTCGCAGAAGACCGTGATCTTGACCGGGTAGCGCTGCGGCCGGTCCGCTGACTGGTCGCCCACACGGGACCACTCGACAGCGATGCGGCGGTCGCTCTCGTAGAGCAAGTTCTGAACGTTGGGACAGCTGCGCGCGTGCACGGCCACTCCCTTGCCGCGCGTGACGTAGCCGATAATCTCCTCGCCGCGAATGGGGTTGCAACAGCGCGCGCGATAGACGAGCAGGTCGTTCTGGCCCTCCACCTGCAGCGAGTCCGAGCCGGTGAGGTGCAGCTTTCTTACTGCATCGGACATGCCCGCTTCGCCGCTGCCAGGCTTGGCGTCGGGAGCAACCTCGACCCCGCCCTGGGTGGCGATGCCCGGCGCGAGCTTGCTTAAGATCTGGTGCGCAGTGTGCTTGCCCAGGCCCAGGGTGGCCAGCAGATCGGCGGCCGTTGCCACGCCGTACTCGCCGGCGATGCGGCTCAGATCCTGGTCGTCGATCTGGCTCATCGGGACTTTGAATCTTCGCGCCTCTTTCTCCAGCAGCTTGCGGCCGATCTCGACGGCGCGGCGGCGCTGGTCTTCGTTAAGCCAGTGCTTGATCTTGTTGCGCGCGCGGGGACTCTTGACGAAGGTGAGCCAGTCGCGGCTTGGTTTGTGGTCCTTCTGCGTAACGATCTCGACGATATCGCCGGTGCGGAGCTTGGTGCGCAACGGCACCATGCGGCCGTTGACCTTGGCGCCCACGCAAGTATGACCAACCTCGGTGTGAATGGTGTAAGCAAAATCGACCGGCGTGCCGTCGGCGGGCACCACCACAACCTTCCCCTTGGGCGTAAAGGTGTAGACCTGGTCGGGATAGAGGTCCATCTTCAGGCTGGAGAGGAATTCGTTGGGGTCGGTCATCTCCTTCTGCCACTCGACCAGCTGGCGAATCCAGTTCAAGCGCTCTTCATCGCGCGCGGTGACGGCGCTGCCCACCGTCTTGTACTTCCAGTGGGCGGCGATGCCTTCTTCGGCAATGCGGTGCATCTCTTCGGTGCGGATCTGCACTTCGAATTGATGGCCGCCGGTACCCATCACCGTGGTGTGCAGCGATTGATAGCGGTTGGCGCGGGGAATGGCGATGAAGTCCTTGATGCGACCGGGGACGGGCCGCCACAGCGTGTGGATGAGGCCGAAGACGGCGTAGCACGAAGCCACGTCCTGGGTGATGACGCGGACGGCGAGCAGATCGTAGACTTGGTCGAAGGAGACTTTGGAGCGCTCAATCTTTTGATAGATGGAATAAAGCCGCTTGATGCGCCACTCGACGCGGGCTTCGATGTTGTTTTCGCGCAACTGTTCCACCAGCGTGTCCTCCACGCTGCGCAGGAACTGCTCGCCCTCAACGCGGCGGGCTTCGACGGCGGCGGCAACCTTCTCGTAGCTCACCGGATCGGTGTAGCGAAAGGCCAGGTCCTCGAGCTCGCCGCGCACCTTGCCCATGCCCAGGCGGTGCGCCAGCGGAGCGTAGATGTCCTGCGTTTCGCGGGCGATCGCTTCCTGGCGATCCGGCTTGAGGTGCTGGAGCGTGCGCATGTTGTGCAGGCGGTCGGCCAGCTTGATGAGGACAACACGCACATCGGAAACCATCGCCAGCAGCATCTTGCGCACGTTTTCGGCCTGGCGGTCTTCGCGGTTGGCAAACTGGATTTTGTCGATCTTGGTGACGCCCTCGACGATATGCGCCACTTGCTCGCCGAATTCGCCGGCAATTTCCTCGTTGGTCGCCGGCGTGTCTTCCACCGAGTCATGCAGCAGGCCGGCGGCGATGGCCGTCGCGTCCATCTTCAACTCCGCCAGCACCTCGGCAACTTCAAGGGGATGGACGATGTACGGCTCGCCGGAGGCCCGCATCTGCCCCTCGTGATGATGGACGCAGAACTCCCAGGCCTTGCGGATGAGGGAGACATCTTCGCTGGGGCGATTGGCCTGGACGTGCCGAAGCAGCGCTTCAAAACGCTCGTCAATCGATGCCTGGGGGGGCGGCTGGGGCGCGTGCTGGAGGGCAACTGGTTCCGAATCGCGCGCAAGGGCTTGCGATTCCCCCGCGGGCGACGGGGGCACGCCTGGAACATCTTCCGGTATGGCCTGCCGGACGCTCGCCATACGTCATTATAGGCCGCATCCGTTCAGCGCGCACCATGGCCTTTCGGCGTCCCACGCCATCGGCCGGATTGCTTTCAAGCCACTTTTCCGGACGCAAAGTTATGCGGACTTTATGCGATCGTCGAATTTATTCGCTTCAACGTTTGAATTGGTCTTTACTCCGCGGCCTTTGAATCATAAGTTTGAGTTATGATTTTCGAGCGATTGTTAGTTATGCATGGTTGTTCCGACCTATAACTTAAAGCCGGTTCATTCAATCTATGTCGTTTGAGAAACAGGGGCGCTTCTGACTTACTCCATTGGAGCTTCTCCAGAACCTCGGAATATGAGTCTTATGCAATGAAATCGTAGCCTTTCCACTATTGGTGCGTCGGTGTCGACAGGACGATTGCAATGTGTTAGCCGTCACATCGCGCGTACCCATTGAACAGAGTAAGTTCTCATTCGGACCAGGGACTGCGAACAGGCCCTGAAGGGTCCAGAACCGAGGAATTTATGTTGAAACGTCTCTTAGTTACAGCCACGATCGCGGTACTCGCGGCAGGCATGAGCTATGCAGATCAATCCAGTGCAAAGGTGACCATTCCAGTCAATAAGACCATGGCCACGAGTGGCAAACAGATGTACGCCAACTATTGCGCGCCGTGTCACGGCGTGGATGGCAGGGGGCAGGGCCCCGTGTCCTCGGCGTTGAAGACGCCGCCCATGGATTTGACCGTGCTGGCCAGGAACAACCATGGAAAGTTCCCCGATACGCACATCGCGAACGTGCTCCAAAACGGCGTCGATATGCCGTCGCACGGCTCGGCTGATATGCCCGTATGGGGACCGATCCTTGGTAACATGAACCATATCAACCCCCAGGAAAGGATGCTCAGGGTCAGCAACCTGAGCCGCTACCTGGAAACCTTGCAGGTGAAGTAGGGGCCGGCGGCCCATTCGCTCCCGGCGACGGGAGTTTATGACAAAGCCGCACAACCGACCATCCGATCTGAACCAAAAGGCACCCAAGGCTTCCGGGCCGAAGGCGCCTTTTGATCGCGTTCGCGAAGCGCCTCGCAAGTCCGAAAGAAAACCGGCCCGTGAACCGGGCAGAGGTGTCAGTCCGGAGGGCAAAGCCGCTGGATTCGGCCGGACGCGGGCAGCCAACCCCGCTAGAAGCCCCGGAGCACTGGTCAATCGCCGCGCCGCCGACCGGTTGCGTAGCGGCTATCTGTGGGTTTACGCCTCCGATATCGAGTCGATTGAAGTTTCCGAAACCGGTTCGGCCAATCCTCCCGCACTGCTGCCCGTGGCTGACTCGCGCGGCCTGCTGCTGGGAACGGCGCTTTACAGCCCTTCGTCGCAGATTGCGTTGCGGCTTATCTCCAGGGAAGCCATCGATGAGACCGCCTGGCTTGAGCTGCTGGCGGCACGGTTGCGGCTGGCTGTTCGTCGGCGTAAAGGGCTGCTAAGCGACGATACCAATGCCTGCCGGCTATGCTTCAGCGAGGCCGATGAGCTGCCCGGGCTGGTGGCCGACAAGTACGGCGATCTCGTAATTCTACAGCTGTTGGCCAAAGGGCTGGATTCAGCCGCGGTGCGCGACGTCTGCGTGCGCGTGCTGCGCGAGGAACTGGCTCCCTCAGCCATTCTGGAGCGGCCCGACCCGCGCATGCGCGAGCTTGAGGGGCTGAGCGCACCCAACCTCGAGCCTCTGTACTTCGCGGAAGGCACGGCTGCCGTCTCCAGCACCCAGTTCCGGCTCAACGGCTTGCTATTTCAATACGATGCCAATGCCGGGCAAAAGACCGGCGCCTTCCTCGATCAGCGGGACAACTACGACGCTGCAATGCAATGGGCGCAGAGACTGGCCGCAACTGGGCGGGCGCTCGACGTTTGCTGTTACCAGGGCGGCTTTGCCCTGCATCTGGCCCAAGTCTCGAAACAGGTCACCGGGATCGACGTTTCCCGCGCGTCGCTCGAAGTGGCGGAGCGGAATCTTGCGGCCAATCGCGACAAGATGGCCGCGGAAGTGGATTGGGTGGATGGCGACGCCTTTCAAATCCTCCGCGAATGGTCGGATGCCGAAGAGAGATTCGACACCATCGTCCTCGATCCTCCCGCCTTTGCCAGGACACAGCGGGCAGTCGAGGGCGCATTGCGCGGCTACAAGGAGCTGAACCTGCGCGCATTGAAGATGCTGCGCCCGGGCGGCCTGCTGGTGACCTGTTCCTGCTCGCACCACGTGGGCTGGGCGGAGCTTGAGGGCGCCGTCGCATCGGCGGCTGTGGATGCGGGGCGGCGCGTGCGCCTGTTGGAGAGCCGTGGCGCCGCGATCGATCATCCTGTGGTGCTGAATCTGCCGGAGACCGAATACCTGAAGTGCCTGGTGCTGATGGTGGAGTAATCAGCCCTGTCCGCTCTCCTGCTTTTCGTTTGTGTACGGCCAAAAACGCAGGCGGCCACGCCACGAACTTCTGGCCGGTACCGCGTCCGCCTGAGTCTCTCTGGGAGTTAACTCTCTAGGTTCTTCCGAGCGCAGTTGCGCCAACGCGTCCTTGACCTGCGCGCGCAGGGACTCGGCCTCAAGGGTGCAGGACCGAAGGTAGGCGGAAATGGTGAGCCCGGCCTCAGCGGCGCGCGCGCGCAGTTGTGCGCACTCCGCCTTGCTCACACGGATGGTGATGCTGGCGCACTTCAGATTTCGATCGTTCGCGGTCGAGGCTTCGTTCAAGGCCGAGACTTCGTTCAAAGCCAAGCCTTCGTTCGCAGCCTCGGCTTCCGCGTGTGCCTCAGGAACAAATGCGAATTGCGCGGTTGCTGGTTGAGCGGCTGAGTCTTCGATGTCCACATGCAACTCATCGAAATGCACCCGCTCCACCTTCAGGGGTTGGGTGAGAGAGCGGTCGGTAGGATCGGGCGCTCTATAGCGCGTATGAACCCGCAAGGCGCGCTCGTAGCTGAGGGTTGCCACGTCGTCCTCAAGACCATCCAGATCCCGGGCCGGCGGGCGTTTTTGCCCAGGCGCGGCAAGTGCGCCCAAAATTCCGGCAAACGTGGGGGAGGGCTCCGATCGGGCCGGCTGCTGCATGGTCTGGAGCATACCTGTCCAGGTCCCACACTGGTGAGGGCTTTCGCAGTCGGAGAGTCAAGCCGATTCCGGATCGGGGACGATTTCGCGCTATTCCTGAAACGGGCGCTCAGTTGGGTTTTTGATCAAGACGACGTCGATCCGGCAAGCGCGGTCAGCTTGCCGTGGCTTCCACTGGATCTGGATCGGGCAGGACCCTGCCCGGCAGGCGCAAAAGCTGGGTGACGGCTTCAGCGCTCAGCGGGCGCGCGAAGAGGAAGCCCTGTCCAAAGCGGCAGCCCAGTTGACGCAGGAGCCGATACTGCTCGCAGGTCTCGATGCCTTCCGCGACCACGTCCATGCCCAGCACGCGGGCCAGCTCGATAATGGTTCGAACGATCTGCATCGGCTGATCGCCTTCAGTCATGCGGCCTACGAAGGAGCGATCGATCTTGAGTACGTCAAATGGGAAAGAATGCAAATGATTGAGGGAGCTGTAACCTGTGCCGAAGTCGTCCATGAGCAGGGAGACGCCGAGGCGGCGAAGGCTGCCCAGCACCTCCAGGGCAATGCGCATGTTGGGAATGAGGCTGGACTCCGTCATTTCCAGGCCGAGCTGGCGGCTGGAGATGCCGAATTGAACCAGCAGCGCTTCAACCTGGTCTGCGAGCCCCGGCCGGGAGAACTGCCGGGCGGAGAGATTGACGCAGACGCGCAGCGAATTGTTGCGGGTGTCTTCCCGGGACCACTTCTGAATCTGGCTGCAAGCCTCGGATAGACCCCAATCGCCAATAGGTAGAATGAGTCCGCTCTCTTCAGCCAGCGGAATAAATTCCATGGGTGGAATGAGCCCCTTTTCAGGGTGCTGCCAACGGATGAGTGCCTCCAGACCCACGATCTTGCGGGTGGAGAGCTCTATTTCGGGTTGATAGTGGAGTACAAACTGACGCTGATCCAAGCCACGGCGCAGATCCTGCGGCCGCGGCCAGCTGTTGGCGACCTCCGCATGAGCGTTGGAGGTGCGAAGCCGCCGTCCGCTCTGTATGGTAAAAGCCCTGCGCAACCTGCGCAGTTCCAGTTGGCTGGCCACCATATCGGCCAGACTCTCCAGCATGCGCAGTTCGTCGGGGTCCATCTCCTTGCGAGGGTTGCGGCAGAAGATGGCTAATACGCCGAGGATCGTGTTTCCTAATCCACGCACCGGAACGGCGGCGAAGAAAGCGATGTTGAGCCGTCTCACCTCAAGCAGCGCTTCCTCGAATTCGGGATGTTTGGAAATGTCCGGAATCACCACCGGACCGTCTTCGGCCAGCACCATTTCGAAAATGGAGTTTTGCCTTGGAAGCTCGCGAGAAGCCTGCCCGGCGAACGACTTGATCCAGACACGGCTTTCGTCGGCAAATTTAAGCAACACCGAGTCGGCTTGAAAGTACTGGGCACTCAATCGTGTAATTGCGTCGTAGCTGGCTTCCGGTTCGCTGTCGAGAATTCCCGTTGCCGCCAATGCAGCCAGCCTCGCTGCTTCCTGCTCGGGATCGATTCTGTCGGTCTGCAACTCAGCACTCTGCATGTTCACTCCGGCTCGGCGATCTTCCCGCCGGCATGGTCTCATCCGGAGGCGGTTATTCCTCCGTGTGCTTCCAGGCTGCACAGGAAGCCCGAAAGCGGCTTTCCGCTTCTTCCCTGCTCGTCTTTCTCGGTGATCAACGGCATCACCATCCGTATGGGCGTGCTGCTGAGTTTCCTTACCCCTCTTATCGGAGGCCATTACCAAGGGCATGAGGTTACGCTGGAGCTACGGCCATGAGTACCGGGGCTGTCCCATGGGGGGCACAGGATGGCGGCGTTACTGAGTTCGGCCGGCAGCCTTTCTGGGCAGTGCAAGACGGCACTTACGTCGAAGGCAACGATGGAGGGCGCTCATCCGGAATGGGCTTACGGATGAACAGTTCGCCCGCCTGGCTGTCCCGTTTCAGTCCAAAGGAAAGTTAGCTGGTCGGCGTCGTCTTGAACCTGCTGATCGACGCTGACCCCGGCGGAGTGGCCGCCGGCAAGGCTGTAATGCAGCAGGATGGGCCGACCGCTCGTACTGGCCGATTGCAGAAGGGGCGTCATTTTGCGGGCGTGCAGCGGGTCCACGCGCGTGTCGCTGTCGCCGGTGAAGAACATTACCGCGGGATAGTTTGTTCCGGCCCTGACGTTCTGGTAGGGCGAGTACTTGAGCAGGTAGGGAAACTGCTTCTCGCTCTCCGCCGAGCCGTATTCCGTTGTCCAGTAGTAACCCACCTTGAACTTCTGATAGCGCAGCATGTCCAGCAGCGGATAGCCGCACCAGACTGCCGAAAACAGGTCCGGCCGCTGCGTGATGGACGCGCCCATCAGCAGGCCGCCATTGGACCGTCCGCTGATGGCGAAGTGGTGCGGCGAGGTGTACTTGTTTGCGATGAGGTACTCGGCAGCCGCAAACCAGTCGTCGAAGACATTCTGCTTTTTCTCGAACATCGCCTGCTCGTGCCAGGCTTCGCCGTATTCCCCGCCGCCCCGCAGGTTAGGCATGGCGAACCATCCGCCCTGCTCGAGCCACCATGCCCAGGCCGGATTCCAGTTCGGGGACATGCTGAGGTTGAAGCCGCCGTAGCCGGTCATCAGCAGGCGCTCCGTCCCGTCTTGCTTGAGGCCCTTTTGACCGGCGATGAACATGGGGATGCGTGTTCCGTCTTTGGATTTGAAGAACACCTGTCTCAACTCGTACTGGCTGGAGTCGAAGGGGACCTTGGACTGAAAGAAGACCTCGCGCTGACCCGTGACCGTATCGAGCCGGTAGATGGTGGGCGGCACGATGTACGAGGAAAAAGAGAAAAAGCCATAGCGGTCCGTGGCGCGCCCCAACACGCCCGAGGCCGAGCCGATTGCGTCGTAGTCAACCTTGCCGGCCGGCTTGCCGTCGAGCGTGTAGACAGAAGTCTCCGTCTTTACGTCCTTGAGCCGGTTGACGTAGATTTTTCCGCCCACAATCGACCAGGCCTCGATCACATCCGGCCCTTCCGGTACGATCGTCTTCCAAACATCCGGCATAATTCCCGGATCGGCCTTCAGGATTCTCCCTTTGGGCGACTTGTAGTCCGTCCGCACGTACCACGCGCCCTTGGCATAGACGGCGTGGAAGCGCGAGTCCAGCCCCCAGACCAGCACATCGAAGGGAGAGTCCGGCTTGGTCAGGTCACGATAGACGATGTCCACGCGTTTGGCCGGAACACCGCGGGAGATTTCGACCACCAGGTAGCGGCCGTCGTCCGTAAATCTACCTGAGAAAAGATCGTTGCCGCCCAGAAGTTCGCCGCGAAACTCGTGGCCGAACACCAATGTGTCGCCGGAATTTCGGGTACCAAGCGCGTGCTGGTAGAGCAAGGTTCCCTGCTTGTCGTTGCGCGCGTAGTAAAGGCTGGCGGCGTCCGGAGTGAAGACAACGCCCGAGTAACGGGCCGCGGGCAGTTCATCTTCCAGAGTCTTGCCGGTCTTGAGATTCAGCACGTGAATGGTGGCCTCATCGGCTCCGCCCTGCCGCTGCCAGTAGGCCACCAGCGACCCATCGCGGGAAACATCTTCAAGCCCGACCGAGGTGTTCGGATCGCGGCTCAGCTTGGCTGGATCGATCAGGCGCTCGTCCTTACCGGCCGCAGAAGAACTCGACCCGGAGGTCTTCTTTACTGCCGCTTCAGACCAGCCATGGCGCACGTAGATGGAGAACTGCTGTTCACCGGCCAGGCGCTTGCGGAAGAAATAGCTGCCCGCGCGCTCGATGGGTGCGCCGGCCTCCGACACATTTTCGAGCGCGTCCAGATCGTCCTGCGCCTGGGATCGAATGTGCGCCTGCTTCAGGTAACGTGTCGTGTAGGCATTCTGCTCGTCGATGTAGGCGCGCGTCTCCGTGCTATTGGCGTCTTCAAGCCAGCGGTAGTTGTCGGTGATTTTTGTTCCGAAATAGTTGTCGACCACCGGAATCGCCTCGACGTGCGGCGGTTCGGGCAGAGTGATGCCTTCGCGTCCGTGAATCGTTTGGGACATGGCGCCTGCTCCGAAAACCAGCCAAAAAGCCAATCCAAAAGTCCGCTGCATGCAATGCCTCATGCGGACAGAATACGCGGAGAAAGCGGGCGGTTGCACCTGAACTTTCGGCGACTGACCCAGTGGAACGGGCGGGTAACTGCGTTGACCCCCGCCCAGAATCGGAGTCTCAACCGGATGCAGCCCCGATAGAATCAACTCCAGTGACCGGTCCGCTTCCAACTGAACCTTCCCCAAGCCGCGAGTCCCGCTGGGCGCGCGGTCTGGGAATCCTGCGGCCTTCGCACACTCACAGTGCTTACACGGCTTCCATCCTGTTGGCGGCCTCCTCGTTCCTGTCGAGCTTCATCGGTCTGGGCCGAGGCAAATTCATCGCCTGGCGTTTTGGCGCTGGTCCGCAAACGGACGCGTACGTAGCAGCTTTTCGCCTGCCCGACCTGATGAACAATTTTCTGGTAGGCGGAGCCGTAGGCATCACTTTCGTTACCATCCTCAACCACTATCGGGAACGCGGGGAAGAGGCTGAAGGGGAGCGACTGCTGTTCAGCGTGCTGAACCTGATGGTCATGGTGCTCACCGCGGCCACTTTTGTGCTCATGTTGCTGGCCGGCCCGTTCATCCGCTTCACCAACAAAGGATTCACCCCGGAGCAGGTGTTGCTATGCGCGCACATGACGCGGATTCTGCTCCCGGCGCAGATATTCCTCTTTGCCGGCAGTGTGATGGGTGCAACGCTGCTGGTGCGCAAACAATTTATGTACCAGGCGCTTCAGCCCATTGTTTATAACCTCTGCATCATTGCAGGCGGTCTTTTTCTGGTGAACATGGGGGTTTCCGGGCTGGCAGTCGGCGCAACCGCCGGGTTTCTTTTGGGGTCCTTTGCGCTGAATTGGTGGGGCGCGGCCCGCGCCGGTGTCCGCTACCGCTGGGGCATCGATCTGCACCATCCTGGCGTGCGCATGTGGTTGCACATGACTCTGCCGCTCATGTTCGGTTTTGGCCTGCCCTTTCTCGATCAATACTTCGCCGGCTATTACGCCTCGGGCACCATGGGCGCCATCACCCGGCTGAACAACGCCAAGCAGCTTTTCGCCGCGCCCATGAGCATGCTTGCGCAGGCCGCCGGTGTCGCATCGCTGCCGTTCTTTTCTCAGCTGTGGGCCAAGGGGAAGCGGTTTGAGTTTGCGGTTGGCGTCGCAGACTCTGTCTCCCGCGTAGTCGCGCTCGGCCTGCTGGCAAGCTCGGCGATGATCGCGCTGGCCCATCCGATTGTCGGCCTGATCTTTGGCGGAGGGCGCTTTACGCCAACCGACGTACGCCAGACCTCGCTCTTCTTTGCCCTCTATACGCTTTCGCTTTTCCTGTGGTCGGCGCAGGCCATCTATGCCCGATCCTTTTACGCCGCCGGAATCACCTGGCTGCCGATGCTGGCCAGCACCATCATTCTGCTGGTGGCCTTCCCGTTCTACGGCCTTGGCAACGCCTGGTTTGGAACCGCAGGCCTGGCCATGGCCTCAGACGCCGGCATCGCGCTTCAGGCTGTCACTCTGGCGTTGCTGCTGCACCAGCGCCGCATGGTTTCACTGGCCAGCCTGGACTATGCCGAGATGGGACGATGTCTGATCGCCGGAGTGGCAGGCGGCCTAGTGGTCTGGGCGGCACTTTGGGGGTTGGGCAACCTGCCCATCCGTTGGCTGCACTCGCAGCAGGCCGCCCAGATCCGCTGGGCAGACCTGGGCCTGGTGATCATGGGCTGCGCTCTTTGGGCGGTCGTCGCGAAATGGGTTCTCGAGAGGAGCGGATCAGCACTGCCTAAAGTGGCGATGAAGCGGTTGGGGCTGGGGTAAACAACACTCGGTTTCCGTTTCAATTCCCGCCATTTATATTTAGTTTCTTCAACTTGCAGAGATACAAGCTAGGTTTTATTTCCACATCGTTTTTTCGTCTGCATGCTCCAGGAGTCCGGGCAATTTCTTCCCCTGCGGGCTGGGCAAGGCTTCGAACGCCCCCAGACACAGGAGCCCCTGCCTATGCAGCGGCTCGTGTGTTCTGGCAGGCAACAAATGAAAAATGAAGAGAAGGCTAAGCGGTTTTCGACACCTCGGCTATGCCCGTGGGCGGAGCTCCAGCCGCGGCCGGCTTGGCATCGGGTTTGCGGATGTCGATACCGCCCTTGAAGAAGGCGCCGTCCTCGATGCTGATGCGGGCCGCGGCCACGTCGCCGCTAAGCGAACCCTCGGCGCGGATATCAACGCGGTCGGTAGCGGCGACATTGCCGCGCACCTTGCCCAGGACGACGATCTCGCGGGCGCTGATGTTGGCCGCCACCTGGCCGTTGCGGCCCACAGTGACGCGGTTGCCGGGAATGTTGATGCTGCCCTCGACCTTGCCGTCGATAAACAGCGACTCGGAACCGGTAATCTCGCCCTTGATAAACAGGCCCTTGCCGATGGTGGCCTGCTCGCCGGCCGGAACCGCCGCAGCCCGCGGGGGAGCAGCTTCAAAGGTGGGAGAAGGCGGGGGAGCCTGACGGGAAGGTTCCGGGTTGGGGGTTGGCGTGGGGGTCAACGTACCTGTCTGATTGGGTTTCCACATAGCGCTCAATGGTTTTCCTTTTCTGTCCTGACGGGACTCGGGCTGCCAAGGCAGGGGCCAAATGCTTTGAGCCCAAAAAATCTGAATTTGCAGATCGCCGACCAAAATGCCTTCGGCGACCCCGTCAGCGGCCGCTGATAGGATGTTAATCCTTCCTGATCCTCCGCAGTCCGCCAAAACGTTGTCGTTCCGCTATTCTAAGACCCCGCAGCCCAATTCGGCCAATTCCGGCACCACTTTCCCTGCCGGTACCCAACCCTGGCTACAGCAGCAATGGAGGTCGCGAGGGACGACGCATCTGAGCATCGCCGCGCGGGCAGTCTGGGCAACAATTCCGGGTCAGACCTGTTTTCGGAGGAATCAAGGCACTTATGTCAATGAAAAGAACAGCTTTTGAACGGCATCCGTGACAAAGCCACGTTGGAAAACCCCAACCAGATCTCCGAGGGCATGGAGATTGTGCTGGCAAACGGCGTTCCCGTAATCGAGGACGCCAAAATGATCGGGGCGCTGTCGGGAAAGTTCCTGCGGGAGCCGGGATATGTGCCGAGCAGATGCTGTAGCACACCGCATGCGCACTGTGGCGCCGAAACGCTTGCGCTATGATTGAGGGTCCGAAAACAAGGAGAAAGATAAGATGGCTGACCCGGTAATCAGGTACGGATGGGTATTGATCCTCATTCTTATTCTGCTTTTGCACAAGGCGATTTTGCGCGCCTTTTTCGGCACGGTGATTGTTTCGAAAGACGAGATCGGGATTGTGAACAAGAAGTGGGTGCTGGTAGGCAAGAACCGGACTCTGCCCGACGGCGCGATTGTGGCGCTGAACGGCGAGGCCGGCCTGCAGGCCGATACGCTGGCGCCGGGAATCCATTTCGGACTCTGGGCCTGGCAATTCCAGGTGAGCAAGGTGCCGTTCACCACCATCGACAAGACCCACATCGGCATCGTTGAGGCGCGGGACGGTCATCCCCTTTCAGGCGGACGCGTGCTGGCGCGGACTGTCGAATGCAATTCGTTTCAGGATGCTCGGGGATTCCTGACCCGCGGCGGCGAGCGCGGTCCGCAAATCTCCATCATTCCGCCCGGCACCTATCGCATCAACACCGGCCTATTCCAGGTTGCGGCAGCGGAGGTGCTCGAAATCCCCGACAACATGGTGGGCGTGGTGACCACGAAAGACGGCAAGCCGCTGGCCACGGGCGAGATCGCCGGCAAAGAGGTAGCCGGCCACAACATGTACCAGGACGCCGAGGCTTTCATCACCAACGGCGGCCACAAGGGCCTGCAGGAGCAGGTGGTCCTGGCCGGCCGGTACTTCATCAATCCGCGTTTTGCTACCGTCGAAACCAGGCCCATGACAGACGTTCCCATTGCCAACGTCGGCGTGGTCATCGCCTATGTGGGCGATGAGGGAAAAGACGTGACTGGCGACACCTTCAAACATGGCAACCTGGTGAGCCGCGGACAAAAGGGCGTCTGGTGCGATCCGCTCGACCCCGGCAAGTATCCCATCAACCCATTCACGCACAAGGTTGAAATTGTGCCCACCGCGAACATCGTTCTCAACTGGGCGACGGGCAAAAGCGAAGCGCACAAGCTGGACGAAAAGCTTTCGACCATCACGGTTCGTTCGTCGGATGGATTCACATTCAATCTGGATGTGAGCCAGATTATTCACATTCCGCGCAACGACGCTCCTAAAGTGATCGCCAGGTTCGGGACAATGGCCAATTTGGTAACGCAGGTTCTGGAGCCGACCATTGGCAACTACTTCCGCAACGCCGCGCAGACCTCGGATGTAATTGAGTTCCTGAAGAAACGCAGCGAACGGCAGTTGGAGGCGAAGACGGCAATCGCCGCGGCTCTTACCGAGTACAACGTGAATGCGATCGATACGCTGATTGGCGATATCACTCCGCCGGAAGCGCTGATGAAGACGCTCACCGACCGAAAGATCGCCGAGCAGGAGCAGGTAACCTACAAGACGCAGCAGTTGGCCGAGGAGACACGGAAGGACCTCCAGCAGGCGAGAGCGATGGCCGATACGCAGGCTCGCGTGGTCGACTCCGAGAGGAGCGTCACCATTTCAAAGTTTGGCGCAGAAGCGGCCATCGAAGGGGCCAGGGGCCAGGCGCAATCGAAGAAGATCAACGCCGAAGCGGACGCCAACGTGATCACCATAGTCGGCAATGCCGAAGCCTCGAAGACCCTCGCGGTGGGCACCGCCGAGGCCGACGTCATCAAGCTGAAGATCGACTCGATGGAATCGGGCAACTACGCGCTAGTGCAGGTAGTGCAGGCGCTGGCTTCGAACAAAGTGCAGTTGGTTCCGCAGATCGTTGCCGGCGGCGGAAGCGGCGGCCAGGGCGGAACGCTGGTCGATGTGCTGCTCGCCAACCTGATTCGCGATCATATGAAAGCGGATGGCGGCGCGGCGGCGGCGCCGACAGTTGAATCTAAGTAGTGCAGCGAATCCCGCCCAGAGGGAACTGGCATGTTTCAGGGAGTCCTCCGGGACTCCCTTTTGTTATGGTCTGAAGTAGACCTATGACGGACAAGGAACTCCTGACGCGCATTGCCCGCTCTGCCGGGCAGAAGGCCGGATACAAGCAATTGGTGCGCGAGCTCTCGCTGGGCGGCGGCATGCAGCGGCGTCTGCTGCTGGAGCAATTGGCGCGCATGACGGCACGCGGCGCGCTGGTGAAGCTCGATCGCGAGCACTGGAACATTCCCAAGGCGATTTCGGGCGCGGGCGGCACACGGGACAACCTCGCCGCAGGGCGGCTCGATCTTCATCGCGACGGCTATGGATTCGTTCGTCCCAATGCGCGGCAGGCTACGGGTCAAGAAGACATTTTCATTCCACCCAATGAAATCAACGGCGCCATGCAAGGCGACCAGGTGCTCGTTGAGGTGGAACCGCCCAAGGCCGACGGCCGCCGCATGGGCCGCATCGTTCGCGTGCTCGAACGCCGCAATCCGACAGTAGTCGGCGTGTTTCATTACGCGCGGTCCGATCGGGCGCAGGGGCATTCCGTTGTTCCATTCGACGAGCGCATGACGCAGCCGATTCTCATTCCTCTCGGTCAGGAACTCCCCGCTGCTGTCGAGGCCGTCACGCCGCATCGCGTGCTCGGCACAGAAGCAACAGCCACGTCGGCACACGACAATCTGGAAGGCCTGGTTGTCGACGTGGAGATCACCAGTTGGCCCACGCCCACACGTCCGCCGATTGGCCGCGTAATCGAAGTGCTCGGCGATCCTGACGACTTTGGCGTCGATGTGGAAATGATGATCCGCAAACACCAGTTGCCGCGGGTGTTTCCGGACAAGGTGCTGGCGGAGGCGCGCAGCGTGGCTCATCTCGATCTCTCCGAGGTTGCGCGTCGCCGGGATTTTCGCGAGCTGCCCATTCTCACCATTGACGGGGAGACGGCACGCGATTTTGACGATGCGGTGCTGGTGAATGAACGCAGGGATGGTGGCTACGAGCTCCAGGTGCACATCGCCGACGTGGCCGAGTATGTGCGTGCAGGGACGGATCTCGACCTCGAAGCACGGCTGCGCGGGACCAGCGTTTATTTTCCCGACCGCGCCCTTCCCATGCTGCCGCAGGAGCTTTCAACGGACATCTGCAGCCTGCGGCCCGGCGAAGATCGGCTGGTGCTGAGCTGCATCCTGCAACTCGATGCGGACGCGCGCATCGAGAGCTACGAAATTGTTGAAGGCGTCATTCGCTCGGCGGCGCGGATGACCTACACTCATGTTCACAAGATTCTGGAGGGCGATGCGGAGACACGCGCGCGTTACGCCGGGCTGGTTCCCAACTTCGAGCGGATGCGCAAGCTCGCGGGGCTGATGAACAAGCGGCGCGAGGAGCGTGGCAGCATCGACTTCGACTTGCCGGAGCCGGTGATCGAGTTTGACGAGCAGGGCCAGATGCGCGGAGTGACCAAGTCCGAACGGACCTGGGCCAACCGGCTGATCGAGGAGTTCATGCTGGCCGCGAACGAATGCGTGGCTACCTGGCTGGAAGACCTGGGCGTGCCCTCGCTCTATCGCATTCATGAAAAGCCCGAGCCGCGCCGCGTGGTCCAGTTCGAAGAGCTGGCCGCTGCCTTCGGCTACTCGCTGGGACTGGGCGCGCTGCCGGTGAAACGCATTCAGACGCGCGGCGATCGCCGTGATGCCCAACGCAGCGGCCGCAACGTACGCACGCTCGAGGTGCCGGAAGACATTCCCGTGACGCCGCGCATGTATCAGAAGCTGGCCGCGCGCATCGAGGGCAAGCCGGAAGAGCGAATCTTGAGCTACCTGATGCTGCGGTCGCTCAAGCAGGCGCGCTACGCGGAGATCAACGAGGGCCACTTTGCGCTGGCGGCTCCGAGCTATACACACTTCACCTCGCCCATCCGCCGCTACCCGGATCTGATCGTGCATCGCATCTCGAAGGAGCTGTTGCGCGAGGGTGTGCGCGGCGAGGGGACAGTGGAACATGGAAGGCACAGTTCGCCGTGGACGCATCCGCACGAGGGCCTGACCGGCTTGCGCGTAACCCAACCACGCAACGCAAGGACGGCATTTGCCGGCGAGCCGCCCATCCCCGAGGCGGAGCTGGCGCAGATTGCCGAGGAGACCAGCCTGACCGAGCGCCGTGCCGCCGAGGCCGAACGCGAGCTGGTGGAGTGGAAGAAGGTCCGCTTCATGCAGGACCGTGTGGGCGAAGAGTTTGCGGGTCTGGTTCTGAATCCGGCTAAATACGGCCTTTTCGTCGAGCTGACCGACCTGTTCGTTGAAGGGCTTGTGCCCATCGATTCGCTGCGCGACGACCGCTATACCTGGCGCGAGAACACGCACGAGATCATTGGCGAGCGTTGGGGACGGCGTTTCCGCGCCG
This sequence comes from Occallatibacter sp., assembly GCA_035510955.1. Lineage (GTDB taxonomy): Bacteria > Acidobacteriota > Terriglobia > Terriglobales > Acidobacteriaceae > Telmatobacter. The sequence goes on from DATKGE010000162.1 coordinate 17,518, forward strand.
GCGACCGGGTGCAGGTGATTCTGGACCGCATCCTGGCCCAGGAGCGCAGGCTGCAGTTCTCGATTGTGGAAGAGGGCATACCGCTCACCGGCAGAAAGCCTGCCAGCGCCCCGTCAAAGTCAAAGAAAGACAAGCGTAAAGACGGCAGACCGCCGGCTTCCAAGGGAAAGAAGCGGCTCGGCAAAAAGGGCAAGCGGCGCTGAGGGCTTATAGCCGGCAGCGCCCTTGCGTCAAGTAAAAAGGGTTTAGACGCCCGCCTGCTTGGCAGCGAAAGCGCCGATCACCGGAATCACGAAACGCTGTCCGCCGAAGGCCTTGATGAGGCAAATGAGCCAGAGAATGAACAGCCCCAGCATCAGCACAATCGAGATCAGCCATCCCAGAAAGGGGATGAACAACAGGATGATGTTCAGGATCCAGACGACAACCAGCGCCACTCCCAAGAAGATGGATTGCCAGCAATGGAAGCGAACATTCGCGCTTTGGTTATAAGGCGCGACCACCAGGAAGATGATGGCCGGGATAAACGTCAGGTAGGCAAGGCCGCTTGCGGCGCTTTCGGTGAGTCCATTTTGCGTAGTTTCTTCGGGCACGGGAACTCCTTTTGAGACTGAGACTTGACTGCCGGACTGGTTGCCGCACGCTCAAACCAGGGTGAGCAGCAGGGGATATCCGGACCGCGGATATGCGCCATGAGCGTGAAGTTGGAACAAGATAAGAAAAGCCCGGAAGATGGGGATTGTCAAGCAGGATTTACGAAACTCTGCGCCAAATGCTCGAATTGCCGGAATAAATTCGACCTGGGCGAAGGAACAAGGAGTACGAACGGCCTCCAATTCTAGGCTGTTCGAAAGGTCACATTGCCGGGCTGCCGGTCAATTGCTGGTCTGGTCTCGGCCAGGGCGCCGATGATGGGAATCTTGAAGCGCTGGCCGTTTAGGGTCTTTAGCTTCATGCATCTAATTGATAATGAACAGTTTAATTCTTCGTTCGAGAATCGGGCCACGAGCCCCCGCCGTAGTCAAAAAGACTGCAAAAAACAGTTGACCCGGACTGCAACAGGGTATACATTCATGAGTGCCAACCATTCAAGGCCAGTTATTCAGTACGATCTTTTACGCCCATCTGCGATTTCCCGCATCATACATATTGAGCTGGGGCTCATCCGTTGATGCACCGGTGCGTTTTGAAAGCTGCCGGGAATGGGATGACCGGGCTGTCGGATTTCCAGGACGGCATTCTGCATCAATGATTTCGGCGCAAGGCCGTTTTCCGGCGTGCAAAAGTGCGTCAAGATTTTTGAACTCGACACACACTCTGTGCGTCTAAGGACTGTGAAACAAATTCCGGGCCGGCCGGCGACGGATTTGGTCCCCAACTGGACCAACCACGACATGCCAGGTTCCGCTCGGACAGGCAACTTGAAGCAAGGAGAGATGTATCATGCGTTCTGATTTAGTTTTTGGGGCACTTTCTCATGTGTCCAATCGCTACCAGCTCTGTCAGCTGGCCAGCAAGGCTACACGTAAGCTGCACAAGCCGAATACACGGCTGCAAGACACGACCAATGAAGTCCTGGGCCGCTTTCAGTCTACCAATCCAGGGGCCGCAGTGCTTGTCGAGGCCCACGCGGCCGAGCCCCATGAGCGGCGTCGCGCCGCCTGAAGCTCTCCACAAAGGTTATAGTCGATTCAGGCAACGGTTTCTACGCGGCTTGCCGGCCAGGTTTGCCGTTCATGTCTGCCGCATTTCTCCGGTGTTTCTGTCTTCCTCTTGATTCGGGAGATGTTGCGGGCGCGGCCTGCGCCCGCAACATGCAGCCAGTCCCGCCCGATTTCTCCCTGGAGCACATCCCCCTTCCCGCAACACCCACTCCCATCCTTCCTTACCGCAGGTGACCATGACCATCGCTGAACTCAAAGAGAAAAACATCACAGAACTGAGCCGCATCGCGCGCACCCTGGAGATCCCGGGCGCCAGCGGCCTTCGCAAACAAGATCTGATCTTCAAGATTCTTCAGGCACAAAGCGAAAAGGAGGGGCACATCTTCGCCGACGGCGTCCTCGAGATCCTTCCTGACGGCTACGGCTTCCTGCGCTCCCCCGATTACAACTATCTGCCCGGCCCCGACGACATTTATGTCTCCCCGTCGCAGATTCGCAAGTTCGATCTCAAAACCGGCGACTCAATCAGCGGCAACGTCCGCCCGCCGCACGAGGGCGAAAAGTATTTCGCGCTGGTCAAGATCGAAGCCATCAACTTCGAGTCGCCTGAGGAGACGCGCAACAAGATTCTCTTCGACAACCTGACCCCGCTCTATCCCCAGGAACGCATCAAGATGGAAACCGTCCGCGAGAGCATCAGCGGCCGCGTCATGGACCTGCTGACGCCCGTCGGCAAGGGCCAGCGCGGCTTGATCGTCGCTCCTCCGCGCACCGGCAAGACCATGCTTCTGCAGTCCATCGCCAACTCCATCTCCACCAACCATCCTGAAGTCGTGCTGATCGTTTTGCTCATCGACGAACGCCCCGAAGAAGTCACCGATATGCAGCGGTCTGTTAAAGGTGAAGTGATCAGCTCCACGTTCGACGAACCCGCCGCCCGCCACGTGCAAGTGGCCGAGATGGTCATCGAAAAGGCCAAGCGCCTGGTCGAGCACAAACGCGACGTCGTGATTCTTCTCGACTCCATCACCCGTCTCGCACGCGCTTACAACACCATCGTTCCGCCTTCGGGCAAAGTGCTCTCCGGCGGCGTGGATTCGAACGCCCTGCAGCGGCCCAAGCGCTTCTTCGGCGCCGCCCGCAACATTGAAGAAGGCGGATCGCTCACCATCATTTCCACCGCCCTCGTCGATACCGGCTCGCGCATGGACGAAGTCATCTTCGAAGAATTCAAAGGCACCGGCAACATGGAGATCATCCTCGACCGCAAACTCGTCGACAAGCGCGTTTTCCCGGCCATCGACATCCAGCGCTCCGGCACCCGCAAGGAAGAGCTGCTTATCCCCAAGGAAGACCTGCAGCGCATCTTCATTCTCCGCCGCGTCTTGAACCCCCTATCGCCGGTCGAAGCCATGGAACTGTTGATCACCCGCCTGGAGAAGGTCCGCAACAACGCCGAGTTCCTGGCCAACATGAACCAGTTATAGGAGACCGGCGCCAAACTCAAACGCCCTGTCATCCTGAGCGAAGCGTACTTCAGCGGAGTCGAAGGATCTGCGGTTGTATTTGTTCACAAATCTGGGTGGCGACTGTCCCGTTGCCTGCCTGAGCTTGTAGAAAGCCCGCCGTGAGCCCGCCGAAGGGGGTCTCGCCTTTGAGACCTGGGATTTCTCGAATCCTCGCCGAGCAGCGCGACCTTTCCGGATTTCCCGCTCGCTGGTAAGATAGAAGAGTCGTGGGGCTGTAGCTCAGCTGGGAGAGCGCCTCGTTCGCAACGAGGAGGCCAGCGGTTCGATCCCGCTCAGCTCCACCAAATCCTTCCGACCAAAGCACCCATCAATTTCCCGCCTGTATATCCTCGCCCACAGCTTTCTCCAGCGCCCTGAGATAGGCGTCCTGCGTAGCCGTCTGCCCCATCACAAACCTTGAAACGAACCGGAAGACGGGGTTATAAACCTCCCCATCCTCGGTAATCGTCAGGCGCGTTCCGCCGTTGGCCGGCTCCAGAACAAAACTCCAGCTACCGCCATAGG
>DATKGE010000163.1:0-11411 GCA_035510955.1 Occallatibacter sp.
GCTGATGGGCGAGAACTCGCGGACGATCAGGCCCTCGATGTAGGGCTTGGCCGACTCGTTGTCTGCCTGGTTGGTTCCGTAGTTGCCGATCTGGGGGTTCGTGAGTACGACGATTTGTCCGGCATAGGAAGGATCGGTCGAAATTTCCTGGTATCCGGTCAGAGAAGTATTGAAAACAACCTCACCCTGGCATTCACCAGGTGAGCCATAGCCGTGGCCACGGAAGATGCGCCCGTCTTCGAGCGCCAGGATCGCCTGCATCGCGTCTCCGGAGAGTGGATTCAATCGATTTTACCACCTGCGGTGGGGCAGACGGCACCTGCGGTGCGGCAGACGCACGCTTTTCGCTCGCATGAGCTTCGTTGCGGTCGAAACTCTTGCCAGAGAAGGGTTCGGTTACCGCACCACGCCCGCGTCCCGTGCCGGCCAGTAGATGAAGACGGCCTTGCCGTAGATGAGCGAGCGCTCGACGGGTCCAAACTCGCGGCTGTCGGAGGAGATGGAGCGATGGTCGCCCATCATGAAGTAGGCGCCCTCGGGCACTACCATCTCGACCATGGAGCGGGTGTCGCGGTACTCCTGCGGAACGTAGGTCTCAAGCAGCCGCCGGCCGTTGAGCAAGACCGTTCCGTGATCGATTCTCAACCGGTCTCCCGGCAGAGCGATCACCCGCTTGATATAGCTCTTCTCCGGGTCGCGGGGGTAATGGAAGACCACTACGTCGCCGCGCTCGATGGCCGAGATGTGGTAGACGAACTTGTTGATAAACAGGCGGTCGCGGTCCTCGAGCCTGGGCAACATGCTGGTGCCTTCCACGCGCACCGGCTGGTAAAGGAAGGTGATGATCAGGACCGAAGCAACGGCGGAGACGAGCAGATCGCGCACCCAGAGGCCAAGCCCGCCCACCTTCGGCATGGGATTAGGCATTGAGCTCATTTCCGGCTGGCGGAAGGAGGCCGGTTGGCCGGCGGGCGGATTAGGTGTGCGGGGAACGTCGTCATCAACGGTGTGCATTGCAGCCTTGGCCCGGCGAATCGTGAACGTAGAGATTCGCAGGGAAAGAAGTGTTCAAATTGAGGCAAAAAGAATGGTGGGCGAAGCGATCCGCGCTCTCCGCTTCTTCCGGCACATCCGGGGATTGGCTCATGAGCACAAATAGAGCCCCCCAAAACGTAGTATATATCCGAATTACTGGCAGCCGAGCCCCCCGGGCGGGCACAGCAACTGGGCGCGGCCGGGCTTGTCAAGCGGCTTGGGCTGGTTGGCGGCGGGGGCTAGGCCGGGCGCAGTGCCGCTGAGATTTTCTTCCTCCAGAATGAGCGGGCGCTGCAACACCATTTCCACCTGGGTCCCGCTTTGGATGTTCACGTCGGCGCCGCGGGTGAAAAGCGAAACCAGGCCGGCGGCGGCAAGCCCCGCTCCAATTCCGGCAATGCCGCCCGCCAGCGGATGGCCGCCGGCCAGCCCGCCGATGGCTCCGACGGTCCCTCCGGTTGGAATGGCGATCTTGGCTACTTCGCCGGCGTTCCGGCCTTTGTCCGGATTCTGCTCGACTGTTCCTTCGCCGTCATCCTTCACTGTCTGTTTGCTCGCGCCGGGCAGGCTGTTGACAATACCGGGAATCTCCACCACCGTGCCATTGGGAAAAATGATGGACGTGAAATGCATGTCCAGTTCCGACTTGCCTTTCACGTGGCCGGCCCGAACCACCCGATCGACCATTCCCTGCACATAAACTCCGGCTGGAATCATTACCCTGTTGCCGAGCACGACGGGGAAGGTCGAAGCGAGATAAACGCCATCGCCGGTCTTGGCGCTCTTGGTATTGATGCCGCTGCGCAACTGGAGCAGGACTTTGGTTCCGGCAGGAACTTTGTAGGTCTTTGGAACTGCTGGAGGCGGCGCAGTGTCGGAAACGGGTGCGGGTGTGGCCTGGATAGTCGGAGATGCGACTGCTGCCGGGGCTTGCGCCGGCATGCTTGTGTCGCCTTGTGGCGGAGCGGGCGTCTGCGCGGATGCAGTACCGGAGGCTGCCGCCAGTCCCAGCAAAATTGCAGCCATCGCTGCCGTGTGAATCAGGCGCATGAATTCCTCCGCAGGGTTCCTTGGTGCGATAGATGTTGGTATAGACTCGCCCTTCGCATTCAAGGATAGCCTTAATCGCCGACCCGGACGCGAAAAATACGCACGGGAACCCTGCGGCCTGCCACGATTCGAGTTACGATGCTTGAAAGCGATGGAGACCAAAATCATCTCGCCTGCCCTATCCCCTGCGGTTTCGAGCGAGCGGTTTGCCTCCGCTTACCGGGTGTTGGAGGAGGCAATCGCAGCCCGCGCTTTTCCAGGGTGCGCCTTCGGGATTCTCGACAAAGGCAAAGTCGTTCTCCAGGATGCCCGAGGTCACTTCACGTATGACGAAGGCGCGCCTGAGGTAAGCGCCGAAACGGTCTACGATGTGGCTAGCCTGACCAAGGTTGTGGCCACCACCGCTGCCGCCATGCTGCTCTCGCAGCGCGGAATGCTGGACCTGGACACGCCTCTGGGCGAATTGCTGCCGGGGTTTGTGGTGGGCCGTCCGCCCGGGGAGCAGGCCCGGCACGTGAAGCTCGGCCATCTTCTGGCGCACAACTCCGGCCTGCCCGGCTACGTCGAGTTCTTCCGCACCCCCGCATCGCCTGCCGCGCTCTATCGCGCTTGCCTTGAACTCCCTCTCGAAGCCAAGCCGGGAGAGCGCGCCGAATATTCCGATCCCGGCTTCATCCTGCTGGGCAAGGCGCTGGAGGTGCTGGCGCGCGAATACCTGACCACCTGGGTCCATCGGGAAATCTATGCGCCGCTGGGCATGAGAGCCACAAGGTTCTGCCCGGCGCCGTCAGCATGCGCGGCCATTCCTCCCACCGAAGAGGATCGAACCCTGCGCCATCGCCGCATCCAGGGTGAGGTGCAGGACGAAAACGCCTGGCTGTTGAAAGGCGCGGCAGGTCATGCCGGGCTTTTCTCCAACGTGCCTGACCTGCTGCGTTTCTCCTCCGCAATACTGGAGGGAGCCCACAGAACCAAGACCGGACCCAAAACCCAGGAAGACAGGCCATGCCTTTTTGAGGCGGGGACAGTCGAATACTTTGCCAGGAGGCAGCCGCCGGAGGGCAGCTCCCGCGCCCTGGGCTGGGATACTCCTTCGGAGCCGTCTTCGTCCGGCCGTTCTTTCTCAAGGCATTCCATCGGGCACCTTGGATTCAGCGGCTGCTCCTTATGGATTGACCTGGACGCCGGAATAGCTGTCGCGCTTTTGACCAACCGCACCTGGCCTGACCGGCAGAACCAGTTGATCCGTGAAATTCGACCGGTTTTTCACGACGCCGTGCGCGCCGCGCTTTAGGGCCTGTCTGCAACCAACGTGGTACTTGCAAGGGTTCGTGCAGCAGAGAATTCTCTTAGAACTTGACGGTTTTGCAGATACAATCAATAGTTGGGGACATACGCATGCTCACCAGTTCTACGATTCAGGAAACGGCCGGCACCCAAGCAAATGGCACCAGGCCAAACGACACCAAAAAAGACCAGTCCTCCCTTCTTCAAACCTTAATCACCGAGAGCCAAAACGAGGCTTCTCAAGGGTTTGACACCAAATCCGCACTTGAGATCGCGCGCATCATCAACCACGAGGATTCGAAGATTGCCGCGGCGGTCAAGAAGGCGATCCCGGAGATCGCAGCGGTCATCGACCAGGTGGCCCGCAGCCTGCGCGACGGCGGACGCCTTATCTACATAGGGGCAGGATCCAGCGGACGCATTGCCGCCCTGGACTCCTCCGAGTGCCCGCCCACTTATTCCACATCGCCCGGACAGGTGCAATACATCATGGCCGGCGGACCGAAGGCCCTGGCCTCGGCCGTCGAGGTCAACGAGGACTCGGAGGAACTTGGCCAGCGCGACATTGCGCGACGCCGGCCCACGCGCAAAGACGTGGTGATCGGCCTTTCCGCCTCGGGACGCACTCCTTATGTCGTCGCTGCCGTGGCCTACGCCCGCGCCCGCGGAGCCAATACCGCCGCAGTCACCTGCAACCATGACACTCCGCTGGCCGCCGCCGCAGATATCGCCATCGTCGCCGATGTGGGTGCCGAAGTCATCTCCGGTTCAACGCGCATGAAGGCCGGCAGCGCCCAGAAGATGGTGCTCAACATGATCACCACGGGAGCCATGACGCGCCTGGGCTACGTGTACGAAAACCTGATGGTCAACGTGCACATGCAGAACTCCAAGCTGGTGGAGCGCGGCATCCGCATCCTCATGAGCGCCTGCAAAATCGACCGCGAGACGGCCGTGCATACCATCAAGAGTGCCGGCCGCAGCGTGCCCGTAGCGCTGGTGATGCTGAAGGCCAAAGTGGACAAGCCGGAAGCGGTCCGCCGCCTGGCCAAGTCCGACGGAAACGTGCGCCTGGCCATCGAGGACAACGTCCTCGAACTGTAGCCAGATGCCCGCGGGGGCTCTCGTGCACGTCATTCTTCGATAAATGGAGCGGCCGCGCTCATCGCGGTGGCGCGTTCTTCACATATTTATCAAACCAGCGAAGCATCTCGTAAACCAGCTGCTCATTCGACTCCATGGCCGTATACCAATGCGGCTCGTGGGGCAGGATCACCAGGCGGGCGGTACCGCCGTTGCCGCGAATTGCTTCATAGAGCTTTTGAGATTGCAGCGGCGTGGTGCCGGGATTCGCGTCTGCCCCGCCGTGCACAATGAGCAGCGGCGTCTTCAACTTGTCAGCGGAGAAAAACGGGGAGACTTTCCGGTAGACATCGGGCGCTTCCCACACCGATCGCCGCTCGTTCTGGAAGCCGAAGGGCGTGAGCGTCTTGTTATAAGAGCCGCTGGTGGCCACGCCGGCGCGGAACAAGTTGGAATGCGCGACCAGGTTTACGGTCATGAGGGCGCCATGGCTGTGTCCGGTGACTCCGATGCGGTCGGGGTCGGCAACGCCCAGGCGCACCGCCTCATCGACCGCGGCCTTGGCGTCGGCGACGAGCTGTTCCAGATACGTGTCGTAGGCTTTCTTGGGGTCGCCGACAATGGGGAACGCTGCGTTGTCGATGATCGCGTAGCCCGCCAGGAGCAACAGCCTGTATTGCCTGAGACGAGTGAAAGTTTCCTCGGAGCCGGTGATTTGGCCGGCCTTCGCGGCGTCGGCATAGTCGACCGGATATGCATAAAGAATGGCGGGGACGCGCGTTCCTTCTTTATAATCAGGCGGCGTATAAAGCGTGAACGACAGGTCAAGCCCATCGGCGCGCTTGTACTTCACCAGCCGCTTTTTGATCGCCCGCACCTGCGGTGTGGGATCTGGAATGTGCGTGACGGCCACGCTGGTTGAAGCGAAGGTCGCTTCTCCCGCGGGCGCAGCCAGGGATTTTCCCAGCGTGAGTGCAAACGCATTCGGCGCGTCGGCAGGCGATTGATGCCAGGTAAGAAACGTGCGCGCGCCCTCGCCCGCGTCTGGGCCCGCATCCGCGCCTGTGAAGGCAAGAAAATACTCGTAGGAAGTCTTATCGCTGCGAAACAGACGCTCGGTTTTCAGCGTGCTGAGATCGAGCCGATCAAGAAATGGCCGATCCCCATCCGGGGAGGAGCCGACTCCTGAAAGATAGATCGAATCGCCGTCCAGCCGAACCACCCAGAATCCGTTCCTGAGCTGGCGGTCCACTGGACGGCCGGGGTTGGCGTACTTCTCATCCGTAGAGAGATCCCAAAGCAGGCGCGGCTTGCGCGGCAGATCGTCGGCATCGAAGAGGAAGGTTCGTCTCCAATGCCGGTTCTCGTCGAATTCAGTCATAAGAGCGGTATTGGGTCGCTCGCTCCACGCGATGCCGATGTAACGCTGCTTGGTCCGAGCGATTTCGACGGCGGGTGAGTCGAAGGGCGCCTTCTGCAGCATGATCTTGTCGCGAGCGGGAACCGTCACTTTCCAATCGCCGCCATCCAGCGCTTCGGCCCAGACCAGTGTTGCCGGATCGGTGGCGCGCCAGGAAAAGTCGCGCGGTCCGAGTGGAACGCCGGCAATGGGAACGCGATCCGCAAGGGGAAGCGAGGCGATGGTGTGAACAGAAACGTGGGAGCGATCGGTCAAATCCCAGACGTCGACCTCTTTGGGGAACCGATCGTACGTGGTGACATACGAGTAAGGCTTGTGGATCGCGGCGACGAGCAGATGCAACCCATCCGGCGCGGGGTCCAGGGTTTCGTAATTCCGCGGCTTCTCCAGCGGCGTGATCGCCGCGGTGGCCGCGTCGACCAGCGCGAGTTGCGAGGCCGCGAAATAATCGAAGACATCTTCGTCGTGTTTGCTGCCCAGCGTGTCGCGGTTTTCATAGGTGCTGCTCTGCCCTTTTTCGCCTCCCGTTTCCTGAATGCTGGGACCGGCCGGCACGATCGGCTCGGGCGGCGGCGCGCCCATGCCGTCGGGCACAAGCTTGACCAGAAGCGTTTTCTGGTCAGGCATCCATTGCATCGCGTCGCCGAACATCGGGTTGAGGTGAGCTCCCGGCACCTGATGGATTTCGCCGGTCTTTCCGTCGCCGATCCACAGTTCGACCGCCGCGGGAGCGATGTTCACGAAGGCGAATCGCGTTCCGTCGGCGGACCAAAGCGGCCCGCCAGGGCACGCGTTCTCAGGCAGCGCAATCGAAATCTGCGTACCGTCTGCAACATGAACCAGCGCAAAGCCGCTGGCGCAGGGAGTAATGCCGTAACCGCCCGAGGTGTCGTGCTTGCTGTGATTCCCCGGCTCCACGCGCACGCCCGCAAGGCGCAGGAACGGCGTCGCCACCCTGGAAATCGAAGGGTACTCCTGCCACGACACCAGGAGAATCGAGTCGTGCGTTGGGCTGACGACCGGAACCGGTGAGGAAGGCGCCTGCATCACGTCGAGGATGTCTTTGGGTGGTAGATCGTAGCCCGATGCGCTCCTGGTTGGAACCGCCGCCGCGGGGGACGCGTTCAACGAAGACCCGTTCAACCAAGATGCGTTTGACTGCGCCGCGACCGGCCCAGACGCCGCACCGGCAACAAGGGCTGCGGACAAGAGTGCGGACAAGAGAAAGTTCAATGTGTTCCGGAATGGCATCATGAATCTCCGCTTCAATTCACCGAAAAAGACGATTGGCAATTCCACACATTCTGGCTTTGGATAACCGTTCAAGCCAAGGCAGAATTTGAGAATGAACCCATTCTATCTCCCAAAACAAGGAAGCTCTGGCTGTGGAGGTGAACCGGAGCGCGGATTTACACTAACCTAGGAGAATCTCTTTTCCATGGATAAGTTTGTCATTCGCGGCGGCAACCCGCTTCTCGGCACCATTCGCGTGTCGGGCGCAAAGAACTCGGCGCTTCCCTGCATGGCCGCGGCCATCCTTACCGAAGAGGAAGTGATTCTGGAGAACATTCCCCAGGTGCGGGACATCGAGACCGAGCGCCGCTTGCTGGTTTCCATGGGCGCGGAGGTCGAACTGGGCTACGGGCGCGCGCAGCACCGTACCAAGATCTCCTGCCGCGTACTCTCCGACCCGGAAGCGAAGTACGAGATTGTCAAGACCATGCGGGCCAGCTCGCTGGTGCTGGGGCCGCTGGTGGCGCGCTGCGGAATGGCGCGCGTGGCCATGCCCGGCGGATGCGCAATAGGGGGCCGGCCTATCGATCTGCACATCAAGGGCCTGGAGAAGATGGGCGCCGTCATCACCCAGGAGCACGGCTACCTGGAGGCGCGGGCAGAGCGGCTGCGCGGCACACACCTGGTCTTCGACAAGATCACGGTCACGGGTACCGAGGACCTGCTGATGGCCGCGGTGCTGGCCGAGGGCGAGACGTTGATGGAAAACTGCGCGCGCGAGCCCGAGGTGAGCGACCTGGCTGCCCTGCTGACGGCGATGGGCGCGAAGATCGATGGCGCTGGCACATCGACCATTCGCGTGCAGGGCGTAACCAGTCTGCACGGGGCGCGCCATCGCATCAATCCCGATCGCATTGAGGCAGGAACGTTTTTGATCGCGGGCGCCATCTCCGGCGGCGATTTGATTGTGGCCAATTGCAACCCCGAGCACCTGGCCGCGGTGATCTCCAAGCTCGAGGAGGCCGGCGTGCGCGTCGATCTGCTCGGCCCGGATTCCGTGCGGGTGCGTTCGGAGGGGAATCTGCGCGCGGCCGACATTTCAACCGAAGAGTATCCCGGCTTTCCGACCGACATGCAGGCGCAGTACATGGCGCTGGCGACGCAGTCGGAAGGCGTAAGCCAGGTGACGGAGAACATCTTCGAGAACCGCTTCATGCATGTGCAGGAACTGGTGCGCATGGGCGCCAATATCAAGGTGGAAGGAAACTCAGCCACGGTGCAGGGACCGGCCAAGCTCTCCGCCACGGCCGTGATGTGCTCCGATCTGCGCGCGTCGGCGTCGCTGGTGCTGGCTGCGCTGGTGGCCGATGGCGAGTCCATTCTCGATCGTGTTTATCACATGGATCGCGGTTATGAGCACATCGAAGAAAAGCTGCGCGGCGTGGGCGCGCAGATTCGCCGCCTGGGAAATATCTTTGCGCCCAAGGACGAAGAGTAGCTTTCCGAGCGAATTCCTAGCGCCAGCTCACCGCGATGTGCCAGTGCAGCCTGCGCTGGGCGGTCTTGCGCAGCACGCGCTCATACTCGCGCAACTCAGCCAGAGCCGGCTGCGTCTCCGAGCCCAGGGCAGCGGGATTGGCGGCCAGAAATTCCATCAGCGCGCAAACCGTGAGCAAGCCGTCCGGGGCGTCGTACCACTGCGGTTGCGGCAGGTGGCGAGCCCATTCGGGACTTGCTACGCCCTGTTCCAGCAGCAAGGCCATGGAGTTTTCATCGGCTGAAAAGAACTCCAGGAGAGGCGTTACACGCAGCCGCTCCGCCAAACGCTCCAATGCATCCTCATTGCGGGCCAGGGCCTGGCCGTTCACAAAGATGTCGAAGCCGGGGTCATCCCCCTCAACGACAATGTACAAGCTGGCTGCCATCGTTTTGAGTCTAGTGGAGATAGCGGTTGGATTCACGGAAAACTCGGCGCCGGTTATCCAATCGATTACCGGTGCCGCTTTGGGGGATGTTACCCAAGTTTACCTAAAGGTTCAATCGGTGCTACAAAAGAGTGATGGCAAACTACCAAAAAAGGTCGATTCTGTAAGTTGAAGTACTTTTGTTGCCGAGGTGATCGTGGTGAATTGGACAGTGCTACCGGATTTGGCGGCCGTCTGCCTATTGGCCGGCGCTTTTGCCTCCGTGGCACGGCACGGCGAAACCCGCGTTTCCAAGATCTGGTTAACCGGCTGGCTGATGATTGCGCTTCACTTTGCCGCTTCCCTTTTCGGAGACGCAACTGGCATCCGGGGGATTTTAGCCAATATTGTAGGGCTTTCCGCGCTGACCTCGGCGGGACTTCTCTTCATGTGGGCGTCTGTTCCCTACCGCAAGGAAAGCTCCAGCTTCTTCATTCTTCTGTCTTTGCTCTTGGCCAACACCCTCTACATCACGCTTTCGGTCAGCAGTCCTGTTCCCGATTGGACCCTGAATGGAAGCGCCTGCCTCTTTTGCGTCTTGCCACTGGGAGTTACGTTTGCATCGGCTAAAAAATTCACCAGTCCGCTCCGCTGGACTACGGTGGCCCTCTACAGCCTGCTGTCGTTCTTCCTTCTGCTGTTTCAACACCGGCCCGGCAACGGTGGAGACTTGGCGCTGAATGCCGTCCTCTTCACGGTCTATCTCGGCTGCTGCATCCACTTCTGGTATACCTACCGGCGCGCTACGGCCGGCGCGTTCGTTACCATCGCCGGATTCATGGCCTGGGCCATGGTGTTCCTGGTTGCGCCGCTGATGGCGGCATTCCTCCCCGCGACTCAGGTCGAGAAGGGAGTATGGAATCTGCCCAAGTACCTGGTCGCGCTGGGCATGATCCTTCTGCTGCTGGAAGACCAGATCGAACACAACAAGCATCTGGCGCTGCACGATCACCTGACCGGTTTGCCCAATCGCCGCCTCTACCAGGACAGGCTTTTCAATGCTCTGGAACGGGCGCGCCGCTCGGAAGCACAGACAGCGCTGCTGGTGATCGACCTGGACCACTTCAAGCACGTGAACGACACACTCGGCCATCATGTAGGCGATCTTGTATTGAAGCGGGTTGCGACGCTGTTCGCCTCGCGCGTGCGCCGCTCCGACACCGTGGCCCGGACTGGCGGAGACGAATTCTCCATTATCCTGGAAGAGCCGATCAATCGCAGCGATGCAATGCGCGTGGGCCGGTCTTTGGTGCAACTCCTCGACGATCCGCTGGAACTTGGCGAACATACCGTGCAGATCGGCGCCAGTGTAGGCATCGCTGTGTTTCCGGAAGACACGTGCGAAATGGAGGCTCTGTGCATTACGGCGGATCGGCGCATGTACGACGCCAAGCACATCGCCCACAGCATGCACGAACCGGAGTCGATCCGCGCCAACCACCAGCTCGCGCGGCTCAAGCCGCATGCACAGCCGAGCCTGCCGGGAATCGAGTAGACGCAGCGGACGGAGGAAGCTTGCAACGAGCAAATGAAAGGCCCGGACATTTTGTCCGGGCCTTTCTCTTGGTTCGATTGGCGCTGGGAGCCTATCCCTGACCGCCGCCGTTGCCCGGTCCGCGGCCACCACCGCTGCTGCCACCGCTGCTACCAGCGGGGCGCCGACGGCGGCGGCGGCGATTGTTGTTGGCGTTGTTGGCCGGAGGACGTCCCGCGCCGGCGGGCGCACCCACGGCGACCGGCGCGCCGTCCACGCGGTTGAAGTTGGGCTCGTTCTCTTCATCGAACTCCTCGCCGCCTTCTTCCTCGAAGTCGTCGCCGCCCTCAATGAGGATCGTGCTCTGATTCGACTTCGGCTGCTTGTCGTCAAATTCGTGACGTGGCCGGGACGGCGGAGCGGGCGGGGTAGGCGCATCGGATTCCGAATTGTCAAACGATTCGGACTCAACCGGAGCCGAATGTGCCAGCTTGGCCTTCTGCTCCTTGATGAGTGCTTTGCGGCTGAGCTTGATGCGATTGCCTTCGATGGCCAGAACCTTGACCATGACCTGATCGCCCTCGCGCAACTCGTCCTTCACTTCCTTGACGCGATGCTCGGCAATCTCGGAGATGTGCAGCAGGCCGTCGGTGCCGGGGAAGAGCTCGACAAACGCGCCGAACTCCGCCAGGCGAACCACCTTGCCCAGATAGACCTTGCCGATCTCAGGCACAGCCGTGATGTTGCCGATGATCTCGAGCGCCTTCTTCAGGCCCTCGGCGTCGGAAGAGGCAACGCTGACGCGGCCAGTGTCGTCGACGTCGATCTTGGCGCCGGTCTGCTCAATGATGCCGCGGATGGTTGC
>DATKGE010000164.1:0-5380 GCA_035510955.1 Occallatibacter sp.
TGATGTGATCGCGACCGGCGCCGTTCGCATTCTCACCTCCGGCGGCGCTCCCAGCATCCAGCAAGGCATGGATGAGATCGCCCGCATGGTCAAGGCCGCGCGCGGACGCATCGCCATCATGCCCGGCGGCGGCGTCAATCCCGAAAACATTGCCGCCCTCGCAGCGGCCACGGGCGCCGGTGAGTTTCATTCCAGCGCCAGAACCGCCGTCCCCAGCCGCATGAGTTTTCGCAAGCCCGGAATGGCCATGGGCTACCTCCACGACCGTGAGTACCAGAACTACGTTGTGCGCGAAGAGAGCGTGCGTGTCCTGGTTCAAGCACTCGCTTCTGTCCCGGCAGGCGCTGTCGGGGCGCACGCGGACTGAAATCGTATACTGATCGCACTCGCCGCCGACCCGCGCCGGAATCAGAAAAGGTAAACCAACCCCATGACCGCCAACAACCCCGCAGTCCAGGCCGCCGACGCATCCGCCAAAATCCGTTACAGCCGCTTTCTGCTCCTGGTTGCCGGTCTCGGCGGCCTCCTCTACGGCATCGACGTGGGCATCATTGCCGGCGCGCTTCCTTATCTCGAAGCCACCTCGCACCTGACCGCCGCGCAGCTCTCGGTGATTGTGGCCGCGGTATTGCTGGGCACAGTGTTCTCAACCATCTTCGCCGGCTTGCTCGCCGATTGGATGGGCCGCAAGCCACTCATGGTCCTCAGCGGCGTCACGTTCGTTCTCAGCATTCCGGTGATTGCCCTCTCGCAGGGCTATGGGCCTTTGTTCTTCGGCCGTCTCCTGCAAGGCATCAGCGGCGGCCTCATCGGCGTCGTCGTCCCGCTCTATCTGGCCGAGTGCCTCTCCGCATCCAGCCGCGGCAAGGGCACGGGAATCTTTCAGTGGCTGCTCACTCTGGGCCTGGTCACCGCGGCACTGGTGGGCATTTATTACAGCTATCGCGTCCAGGCAGTGGCACTCACCTCGGACGCCGCCACGTTGTTCGCGTTCAAGAATCAGGCCTGGCGCCGCATCTTCTGGGTGTCCCTGCCTCCCGGTCTGCTCTTTGTGATTGGCAGCCTGATGGTCACCGAGTCGCCGCGCTGGCTCTTTCGCCGCGGCAAAAAGGAACAGGCCTACGCGGCCCTGCTTCGCTCCCGCTCGCCGGAGCTGGCCAGCCTCGAATTGCACGAGATGGAAGAAACAGCGCGCCTGGCCGAACAGAAACTGCCCACAGGCAAGCGCGTGCGCGAGACGCTGCTGCAGCGCAAGTTCGTGATTCCCTTTCTGCTGGCCCTGGTCATACTCGCCTGCAACACCGCCACCGGCATCAATTCCATCAACGGTTACAACGTGGGCATTCTGCTGCAGAGTGGTCTTTCCGATCTTCATGCCCATTGGGGCTACGTTCTCTTCACGTTCGTCAATTTCTCCATGACCATCGTGGGCATGATGCTGGTCGACCGCAAGGGACGCAGGTTCCTGTTCATCGTCGGCACCAGCGGCATCATCGTTTCCCTGGTCGGCGTCGGCATTCTCTTTATGCGCACGGAGAAGTTCAGCATCGACGCAGGCCCGCAGGTGCAGTCCATGGTCGGGGCCGATCAGGAACTCACAATGCACTTCGATCAAGCCGAGGCAAGCCAGTTGCTCGCAGCCCAGGGCTCCGCCAGTCAGCAGATCGAAAGCAATCGCGCCTCCCTGGCCATCATTTATTCCTACGGCGATTTCACTGCCGCGACCAGCTTTGTCCGCTCCGACGATACCGCTGCCGCGCCCATTCAAATCACCCGCGACAGTTGCGTTCCTGCCAACAAGGTTGAGGCCTTCTTCAAAAATCCATTTGCCGACCTCGACGTCGCCCGGACCGCGCCGCTCAAAATTCAGAAAGCTGTTATCGGCCAGGTGCCCGGCCCACAACACGGCTGGCTGGTCGCCTTCGGCCTTTATTGCTTCATGGCCTTCTATGCCATGGGCCCCGGCGTCTGCGTATGGCTCGCGTTGTCTGAACTGATGCCCACGCGCATCCGTTCCAACGGCATGAGCATCACGCTGGTCGTCAATCAACTCGTTTCCACCATTTTGGCCGGAATCTTTCTTCCCTTCGTCTCGAAGTACGGCTACTCATCCATGTTCTTCCTCTTCGCTTCCTTCACCGTCGTCTACTTCATCACCATCGTCTTCTTCTTACCGGAGACCAAAGGAAAAACGCTGGAAGAAATCGAAGCCCACTTCGAGGGCAAAGCCACTGACTGAACGCGCCATGAATGCGGCCCATTAAGATCACCACAAATCTGTCATCCTGAGCTGAGCGCCTCATAACTGACTGTCAACCTGAGCTCCTCATAACTGACTGTCATCCTGAGCGGAGCGTACTTCAGCGGAGTCGAAGGACCTGCATCTGCTCTTCGTTTTTGCCCCGGTAAATGTCCCAAAGCGCGACCTGCTCGCACCGGGAGGGAAAGGACCCGATGAACATTCGCCGCTCCCAACTTGCAGCATCTGTTCTCGCACTCGCCCTCTTCGTCTCCATAGCCTCACCACAAGACTTCTCCGACATCAAGCCCTCGGCTCAACAAACCGCCTGGCAGGACCTGGAGTTCGGCGTCATCATCCACTTCTCCACCAACACCTTTCTCGACCGCGAGTGGGGCGACGGCACGGCCGACCCATCCATCTTCAACCCCACTGCATTCGATCCCGACCAATGGATGAAGGCCATTCGCGACTCCGGCGCAAAATACGTGGTGCTGGTCGCCAAGCATCATGACGGCTTCTGCCTTTGGCCCACGGAACAGACCGCGTACAGCGTCAAATCCAGCCCGTGGAAAAATGGCAAAGGCGATGTGGTGGGCGACGTGGCTCGCGCCGCGCGCAAATACGGTCTGCAATTCGGGGTCTATCTTTCTCCCTGGGACCGGCACGAGCCGAAATACAAAGACTCGGCAGCCTACGACGACTACTACCAGGCCGAGTTATCAGAGTTAGCTTCGAATTACGGCGACTTAGTCGAGTTCTGGCTCGACGGAGCAGGCAGCGCCGGCCATGTCTATAACTTCCCCAAGATCATTGAGACTCTGCGCACTTATCAACCCAACACCATCGTCTTCGCCGACACCGGCCTTTTCGAATATGGCGACGCGCGCTGGGTGGGCAACGAAAGCGGTCGTGTCCCATACGAAAACTGGAACGTCATCGACCGCCACGGCTATCTTCGCTGGCGGCCCGTCGAAGCCGACACACCCTTGCGCCAGAACCACTGGTTCTGGCACCCCAACGACGAAGCCTCGCTCAAGAGCCTGAACGAGCTGCTCACCACCTATGATGAAACGGTCGGCCGCGGGGCGCAGTTGATGCTCGGCCTGGCTCCGGACCGCCGCGGCCTGTTGCCGGACAGCGACGTCGCCCGCCTTGAGGAGTTCGGCCAGGCCCTGCGCGCCCGCTACGGCCACAATCTCGCCTTGCAACACGCGCCGGTTTCCGCTGAAGTCTCCGCCGCGCTCGATGGCAACCCGGACACTTTCTGGACCGCGCCGGCGGGCTCGCATCATTCCACGCTTGAAGTCAGCTTCCCCGCGCCCATCATCTTCAACCGCGCCTTCACCATGGAATGGCTCAACGACGGTCAGCGCGTTCAAAAATACTCCATCGACATCTGGACCGGTGCCGTGTGGAAGACCGTCGCCGCTGCGCAAGCCATCGGCCACAAGAAGATCGATGCGTTCCCCGCCGTCACCGCTGCCCGCGTCCGCCTCAACATTCTCTCCAGCGCCGATGCCGCCGCCATCCGCGAGTTTCAGCTTTATAACGTTGGAGACACCGTTGAGCTGAAGTAACTTCAGTTCAACTTGGTGTTAGCTGAGGCCAAGGCTGACTCCGCGAATCATGCCAACTCAAGTTGGTTATTCGATCCCCAGCACTTTCACGATGAGCCGCTTCCTGCGCTGTCCGTCGAACTCCGCGTAGAAGACGCGCTGCCAGGTTCCCAGGTCCAGCCGGCCGTTGGTCACCGGCAGCGTGGTCTCGTGGTGCAGCAGCAACGACTTCAAATGCGCGTCTCCGTTGTCCTCGCCGGTCTGGTGATGCTTGTAGTCCGCGCGCGCCGGCGCAAGCTCCTCCAGCCACTTGCCGATATCCTCGATCAGCCCGCTCTCGTGGTCGTTCACGTACACGGCTGCGGTAATGTGCATGGGGGAAACAAAGCACAACCCATCGCGCACGCCGCTGCGCCGAACAATCTTTTCCACCTCATCGGTAATGTGCACCATCTCCCGACGCTTCTTGGTTTCGAATACCAAATATTCCGTATGACTCTTCATTTTGCCATCCGCCACGCCGCACCTCCTCATGCCCGCAGGCAAACTCGTAACCGGCTCGTCCATTATCCTAAAACCAGCCGTGACCGAAACTCACACCGCCGACGCGCTCTCCCACCGTGGCCTTGACCTGCTGGCCGGCGACCAGCCTGCGGAAGCGGCCCAGGCCTTTCGCGCCGCCATCGCTGCCGACCCGGCCCACGTGGAGGCCCACCACGGGCTGGTTCGCGCCCTGCGCGACACCGGCCAGCTCGACCAATCAGTGGCAGCTGCGATGGCCCTCACTGTCCTCACGCCCCACGACCCGCTGGCGCACACCGCGCTCTCCATCGCGCTGCAGCACGCGGGCCAGATCCCCCAGGCAGAGGCCGCTGCCGCGCGCGCTCGCATTCTGGAGTGGAGGCGCGAACTGCAGTCCCCAAGCGGCCAGGATTCTTTGCAGTGAAAGCCCGGCCAACTCCGGCGCTGCGACTGCGCCAGATGCACGACGCGCTCGCAAGTGCCTATGGACCGCAACATTGGTGGCCAGCTGAAACTCCCTTTGAAGTCATCCTCGGTGCCTATCTCACCCAGAACACTTCCTGGAAATCCGTCGAGCGTTCCCTCGCCAACCTCCGCGCAGCTGGCGCTCTCACGCTCAACGGGCTGCGCTCCATTGCCCTTGAAGATTTGAAGATCCTCATTCGTCCCACCGGATTTCATACGCGCAAGGCTCCTGCGCTCAAGGCATTTGTTGTCATGCTGGACGAGGAGTTCGAGGGCTCGCTCGATCTGCTGGCAGCCGCGCCAACCGCCATGCTCCGCCGCCGTCTCCTCGCTCTTCCCGGCGTGGGCCGTGAGACCGCCGATGCCATCCTGCTCTACGCCCTCAACCATGCCATCCCTGTCGCCGACGAGTATCTTCGCCGCATCGCCGCCCGTCATGGCCTGCTCACATCTCCGCCCGGGGGCAAAGAATATGAATCCCTCATTGGCCTCACCCGCCAGGCCTTCGCCTCCGACCCACCCGCCAGCCACGCCCGCCTCTTCAACGAGGCGCATGCGCTCATCGTTGCGGTAGGCAAGGCGCATTGCGGCAGAA
>DATKGE010000165.1:0-27429 GCA_035510955.1 Occallatibacter sp.
GGGTGGGAGTCGCCCTCACGCCGTGGGACCAAGGAAAGACCAAGAAGACAAGCATTCAGTCGATCATGGAATCGGTGAACTCACAGCTCGACAGAATGCCTGCGGGGCACGCATTCGCTTTCTCGCCTCCCGCCATTTCCGGCGTCGGTACGTCCGGCGGCTTTAGTTTCATGCTTGAGGACCGGGTGGGTAAAGACGTCCCGTATCTAGCCGACAATACTCAGCGGTTTCTCGATGCGGCGCGGAAGCGCCCCGAATTGACGAGGCTAAACAGTTCCCTGAATGCCAACGTGCCGCAGGTGCTTGTAGAGGTAGATAGAGACAAGGTGCTTAAACAAGGCGTTGAAATAGATGACGTATACAGCACCCTTCGCGCCTTCATGGGCTCCCTGTTCGTAAATTACTTCAACCGTTTTGGCCGGGCGTGGCAGGTCTATATAGCCGCCGAGGATGGATACCGTTCGCAGGCCAAAGATGTCATGAATTTCTTCGTCCGCAACAAAGAGGGACAGATGTTACCGCTTTCCTCAGTGGTGTCGCTCCAGACAAGAGCGGGACCGGAATTCACTTCGCGATTCAACGAATACCGCGCCGTGGAGATTACCGGATCGCCAGCCTCCGGCTACAGCACCGTTCAGGCCATGAATGCGTTGGAACAGGTAGCTCACCAAGTGTTACCGAAAGGCATGGGTTACGATTGGAATGCTCTTTCCTACCAGCAGAAGAAGGCGTCCACCCAGGTAGGCGCCGCCGCGGTCTTCGGCTTTTCATTGCTGGTCGTGTTCCTGATCCTGGCGGCGCAGTATGAAAGTTGGGCTCTTCCTTTCAGCGTACTCTTGGCGACGCCGATCGCCGTGTTAGGCGCGTTCGTGTTTCTGTGGATCAGGGGCTTTGAGAATGATGTGTATGCTCAAATCGGCATGGTCATGTTAATAGGCCTATCCGCAAAGAACGCTATTTTGATCGTCGAGTTCGCCAGAGCAGAGCGAATGCAGGGCAAACCTGCGCTGGATGCGGCGCTTGAGGGCGCCCGTATTCGCCTCAGACCGATTTTAATGACCGCATTCGCTTTTATTTTCGGTACCGTGCCACTGGCAATAGCCAGCGGCGCCGGTGCGGTCGGGAGGCGAATACTTGGGACAGCGGTAATCGGAGGTATGCTCGCGGCCACGTTGCTGGCAATCTTCATCATCCCGGTATGCTATTACGCCGTGGAACATTTGAAGGATAGGATGGCCGGACGAAGGAGTGGGCCGTGAAGCTCTCTTTGACTGCGATTCTTGTCTTCAGCACTATGCTCAGTGGATGTCTGATGGGACCCAATTACAAGCGCCCCACAATCTCCGCCCCGGCGGCGTTTCGCGGGCAGCCCGTGGCGGAACAGAACTCGTTCGCCGATCAGGGATGGTGGAGCGTGTACTCCGATCCCTTGTTGAGCGCTCTCATCAAAGAAGCGCTAAAGAACAATTACGACTTGAAAACGGCGATTGCCCGGGCAAAAGAGGCCGACGCATATCGTGGGGTGGCGCGCTCCGCTTACTTTCCCACAGTGGACGCGGAGTCCGGAGTTCAACGCGATCATGGCGTGTATAAAATGGACCCCGAACTAACGCTTCCCACGAATGCCCAAACGAGCAATCTGTTCTTGGGCGGTCTGTCCACGGCATGGGAAGTCGATTTGTGGGGCCGCATCCGAAGGTCGAACGAAGCGGCCAATGCGGAATATCTCGCTACGGAAGAAGGCCGCCGCGGATTGATGCTGGCGCTGATTACCGAGGTGGCGCAGGCTTACCTGGAGTTGGTGGAGTTGGATGGGCGCGTGGCTGTAGCCCAAGACAGCCGGGACGCCTTCGACGCCACACACACCTTGTTCAATAAGCGGTACGGAGCGGGGATCGTTTCGCGCTTGCAGGTCACACGAGCCGAAGCGGCATTGGCGGCGGCGGAAGGAACGCTCAACGACATCGAACGGCAAGTCTCGGAGAAGGAGAATCAGATCTGCGTTCTTATCGGTCGCAACCCTGGTACCGTACAAAGAACTGCTCCGGGCAAAGAGATGAACCCACCGCCAACCGTTCCCGCCGGAATCCCTTCGCAACTGTTGGAGAGGCGGCCTGATATCCGCGAAGCCGAACAGAATCTCAGAAGCGCATCCGCGAGGATCGGCATTGCTAATGCAAATTTCTTCCCCCGCTTTGGGTTGACGGCGCTTTTGGGAAGGGTGAGCCCGGAGCTCAGTTCGCTGAGCGGCGGGGCCGCGGACATCTGGGCGCTTGCCGCTTCGTTTTCGGGTCCTGTCTTCACCGGCGGCCGGCTCACAAGCGAGTATCGAGCGGCAGTCGATATTTTCGATCAGGCCAAATATCAGTATTCACAGAGCGCCCTCAGAGCATTTCGGGAAGTGTCCGATGCTTTAGTCGCTTCACAGAAACTGTCCATCGTCGAAGAACAGCAGAAACGTGAAGTTGCTGCCCTTGCTGATTCTGTCTCGATCGCCAGGCGACGATATCTTGGGGGCCTTGCCAGCTATTATGAGGTCCTGGAAGCGCAGCAACTACTTTACCCCGCCGAAATCAGTCTTTCGGAGACTTCCCGCGATCGACGGCTCGCCATCGTCCAACTCTATCGAGCCCTGGGCGGCGGCTGGAATTTCGATAACACGCAGTGGACGAATGGGCGGCAGTAAACCGGATTAAACTGGTCTAAAGCCGTAATATGTAAGCAGAAAGACCAACGAGCCAAATACCGCCGCGAAGTGACTTTGAAGGTGGAAGCCGTTTACGCCCGGCGGTCCGAAAGCGTAGAACAACCAGCCTCCGGTAACGGCGCCGGCAAGTCCCAGCAGGACGTCAGGCCTAATGCTTTTCCCGCTCCTGTTTGCAAGCCGGCCGCCTATGAACCCCGCGGACAGACCGAGAACTACCCACGCCACAAATGACATGGTCAGTTCTTCCTGTTGGATCGATGGATGTAAGAGCGAGGCAGAGGAGAAGCCGTAAGCGTCGATTGCGGATGAAGAACAGAGCGTTACCGCAAGCAGGATTCGCCCGGTGCTTTTCGGTTGGATCATATTCACCCGTGAACTGTAAGTAGATACCGCAGACCCGTTTTGAGCCACCTTGCCGGAAATGGGGGCCCCGTCGCCTGCCGGGATGCGCTTCGTGAATGGTCAAGTAGGGGCGGCCGAATCCAACTGGCGTTTCCTCTGGGTCTGATCGCTGCGTCGATTGCTTGCGGCGCCCGGGCCTACTCCACCGGCTCCCAGGAATGGTCCGGGTCGAAGCGGGTGATCGGCAACGGCGCCTTGCCTGGAACCGGCGCAATGTCTTTTTGATAGACCACGCCGTCCTGATTCACGATGAACGTGTTGATTCCAGTCACTCCATATTCGGCGGGCCACGCCACCAGACCGAACCCGCCAACAAGCTTACCTTTAACGAGGTAATTGTGCGATCCCTCCGGCGCATTAGAGCCCTGCCCATCGAGAACGCGGAAGTAATATCCGTGGTAGGGTTTGGCTTGTCCCTTCAGCGCACCGTCCCATGCGGCCCTGGCGAAGCCCTCGGGAACCAGCGGTTCGCTCGCGCCTTCCCAATACAACCCGTCATGCCTGCCAGAGGTACTCATGAGACGGGGAGCGTATTCAAGCATGCCATCCTTGTCGCGATCCTCCGAAGCATACTTTAACTGGGCCTCCACATACCCGTGGCAAATTTCGATGGCATCGAGTTCGTTGGCGCCGATGCGCCGTGCCTGCATCTCGACCGGGGCTTCAGAGGCGTCAAAGCTCCATTTGCCGTTGGCGCGAACCATCGGAACCGGAAACGGCCAGTCCTCGTCGCCAATCGCGAGAATCGCACGATTCGGGTGCATAGGAGAACTTTCGATCCGGTGCTTGGCGCGCGCGAGCCGCGCGAACTCGGCCTGTTCGGCGCGATCCTGCGCGGGAGTGCCCGAAGTAAGAATTCCACTCGCGTGTGGACCAAAAATGGCTGAGATCCGCGCGGAGTCGTGGTTGTCCACAGCATCGATAACGGCCTGGGCGGCCGCGTCGGGTGAATCGAAGCGCTCCTGCGCAATTGAAGGCGTGGCGCAGACAATCGCCATCGCCGCGCAAATAGTGCAGAATTTGCCAGTCATTATGCTATCTCCTCCCCCCGCCACCATGCATCCCTCCACCGCCGCCGCGCATCCCTCCACCACCGCCAAATCCGCCGATGCGTCCCGCTCCCATGCTTCCGAAGCCGCGATCGCTTTGCATGCGCGTCATCCCGCCGTGCTGATACCCGCCGAAGACACTGTGCTTAGCCGTCGAGCCACGCTGTTCAAAGCCCTTATTTCCGAGGCGTTGCTGAGGCGTGAGCGCCCCGCGATTCGAGCCGCGGGCCATAACGCTGCCGGACCTCCCGCCCGCGCCGTTAGACCCATACCGGCCAGCCACCTCGCGATTGGCATACGGCACGCCCAGCCGGTGCTGCGGATTATGCATCCACGTGGAATTGCCCAAGGCTCCTCCTCCCTGGAAGTTCCGGAACCCATACCGATTGAAGAAAGAGTTGTCGATGAACATATTCCCGCCGTACCAGTTGGGACCCCAACCCCAGCCGCCCCAACCCCAACCGCCCCAGCCGCCGAAATAGAGACCGAGATCTATACCGGGATACCACCCCAGACCCAGATCGATCCCCGGGTAAAGGAGTGGCGGGTAAGCTCCCCAGTCCGGTGCTCCCCATATGTATGCGGGATTGTAATTCGGCACGTCCCATACATCCGGGTTTGCCGGCTCGATGGTGATCGCCGACTGCCCACCCTGGTTTTGAGTCGTGACGGTCTGCTGCGGCGTCGAACGGAGGGTCCCTTTGGCCTCGGCTTTGGCCCGCATGCGCTGCACCGCTTTCATCACGTCCGCTTGCTGGGCCAGAAACGCGTTACCGAGTTGCGTGGTCCAGTTCATATCCTGGGTCAAGTGGCCGAGCACATCCGGGAAAGCGGCCAGCGCTTGTATGCTGGGATCCCAGGGTTGTTTTTTCGCCTCGTCCATGAGCTTCGAGGGCTTCCAGTGTGTATGGTCCCGTACCCATTGCTCAGCTTCGGCGACCTCCATCGGGTAAGTGGAAGCGGCCAACACCTCCCCTACCAACGGATCGGGATATAGGGCGATGGGTGCCACCAGATCGTCAAGCTGCTGGGGCGATATCTGCGGCCCTGGCTGCGTGGCGGCAGGGGCGTTCTGCGGAGGATACGGCGCGGCTGTCGTCTGCAGAAGGAATAGAGCGGCGCAGACCGCAGTGCCATAACGACAAACTCTGTGTGACATCTCACTTTGTTGGATCATGGTGTCCTTTTCGGCGACCGGCAGGGACATTTAGAGTCTCGTTCGCAGCGGGAACGCGTTCCGTCGTCACCGGCCGGATCACGTACCAGCGAGGCTGGCTGTCAGCGTATTGGCTCAGTTTCAATTCTATGCCCTGCACGTTAACCACCATTGAATACTCTGTTGCCGATTACCGTACTCCGGCGTGACTCATGCCTATGATGCGGCTGAATCTCCCAGCTTTCCAGGCATACTTCGTAACTATTTTAGGGTGCCGCTGATTTCACTCCAATACTCGTTTCGTAGGACTTCGCCGGAAAAATAGGAGTAGCTCTCACTAGGCATTTTCCCAGTTCCCCCGACTGACGTCGAAGGCTAGCATTCGATGTAGCGCGTCCCGCTGAGGAGCCAATGAGCCGCCCAACAGAGGAGACGTTTCGATCGCCGGACGGAACCGCAGCGGTTCTGACCGTGTTTATTGTTCTGGCGCGTATCTGGCCGATGTACCGGCGCAACAGGCCCGCGGCGCAGAGCCAGTGACGAACTTTATGGAAACTCCCATGAACTCTCATCATGATATTTCGCCCGAAGATGTGGAGGCGTTACGGCGCTTCGATTCGTGTACGCTGTCGAATGCGATCGAACTCCTGGACCTTCGCCCGCGCAATGTAAGGATACATGCGGGGTCACGTTGCTCCTTGCATGTTTGCGGGGATCCCGCCGGTGGCTGGATTTGCCGTCACCGGAAAGATACGCTCGGCTTCGCAGCCTGTCGACGGGCACTATTCATCTCTTCATTTATGGGGTTGATTCTTCCGAATCTCCTGCTCCGCCTGCTCCCAGTCCTGAGCGGCTCGCCCGTCTTGGCGGCCTCGCTGCTCGTATAGTGCATACGCACGCTTGGCGATCTGCGGGGTCACATCGACGGCTTTCCTGGCCACGGCGTTAAGAACGCGCCATTTGATCATCGCGACCTTCACGGCGTCGTTCAGAACCAGGCACGCCACCATGGCATAGACAAATAACGCGAACATCTGACACCAAGGCAAAGGCTTGAGCCCGGGGAGACCCACGAACGTCAGGACGGTACCGATGAGCGCATCTGCAGCGAGGGCTGACAGGAAAGTCTTGCTGGGCAGGGTCGCCCAGAACCAACTGCGCTCCCGCGCGGACACGACGGAGAACACGGCAAAGTAGAGCAGCATTAGAAAGCTGAAGGTGTAGAGGGCATTGTCGTTAGTTGCTAAACCGAAATGCGCCCAGCCGATCCACAGTAGGAGGAGCGTTTCCACAACCATCGCGACACCAAGCACCACGGACACCGCGATGAAGCCTCCGATGTTCCACGTTTCCGGCTTCTTGGATGGCCGAACGTTGTCTGTGGCAAGGGAGATCTTCGCGAAGTCCGTCATGAAGACCAGCAGCAACATCGCAAATGCGGAGACCACGAACTTACCGGTCACCACGAATGCGATGGCGACGAAAGCAGCTTTCAGGATGGTCCGGCTGATCTTGTTGATAATCCACGTCAGAATGCGTTGGTAAATTGTCCGCCCCTGCTCGACCAGCGCCACGATGTTCGTTAGCCCTGGTTCGGTCAGGACGACGCTCGCGGCTCCCTTGGCTACGTCAGTCGCTGTGCTGACAGCGATTCCTACTTCGGCTTGGCGGAGGGCTGGCGCATCGTTGACCCCGTCGCCCGTCATGCCAGTCACGTGCCCAGCGGCCTGGAGGTGCTTCACCACAGTGTACTTGTCTTCCGGATATACCTCGGCGAAACCATCTGCGCCCGCCAACAAGTCCACAGCTTCGTTACTGGCCAGAGCGCCCGCCGCCTTCAGGTCTGCAACGCGCCGGATATTAGGCAACCCGACACCTTGGCCAATCTCACGTGCCACCGGCAGTGCGTCTCCGGTGAGCATCTTGACTGGAACGCCCAAGCCCTGGAGTTCGGCGATCAGTTGCTTTGCATCCGGCCGGGGCGGATCGTAGAGCGACACCAATCCGAGCAATGTGGGGGTGACGGTCTCTGGGCCGCGTGCCACGGCCAGGGTCCGGTAACCCTTCGCGGCCGATTCGCTTACCCGCGCCTCCAGCGTCTCGATCGCCGGCGGTTGGAGCCCACAGGCCTCCGCGACGGTGCGCATGGCGCCTTTCATCACGTGCAGCCGCTGTCCGTTCTGCTCGACCACGGCTTCAGTCCGCCGGTTCTTCGCATCGAAGGGCGCGAAGGAGACGGGCGTGACCTTGGGAAGGTTGTCGAAGACGTGCCGGTCCTTGGCCGCGGCCAGAAACGCGAGGTCGATGGGATCCTGGTTGGCAACCTGCGAGGCGAGCGCGCCGGCGAACAGCACGTCGGCTTCGGTCGCGTGCTCCAGCGCGATCACGCTGGTGACGGCGAGTTGGTTCATCGTAATCGTGCCGGTCTTGTCCACGCACAGCACGTTCATCGTCGCGGCATCCTCTGCGGCGCTAAGGCGGGTGACCAGCACGCCGCGCTTGGCCAACTCCTTCGACCCGACGGCCATGCTGACCGTGAACATGACGGGGAGAGCGACCGGCACTGCGCTCATGAGCAGGACGAGCATGAGCGGGACCATTTCGATGAGCGGTGAGCCGCGCATCAGCGACAACACGACCACCACGCATAGCAGCGCGCCGACAATGACGAACAGCCAGCGGACGACCTTGGCCACTACCGCTTCTATGTGAAGTTTCGGACGCGCCTTCTGCACAAGTTCCGTGGTGCGGCCAAAGTAGGTCTTCGCCCCGGTCAGCATCACCACGCCGTTGCCTTCGCCCCGCCGGACGACGGACCCCGACGAGAGTACTTCGCCCGGCTTCTTGTCCGCGTCCTTCGATTCGCCGGTGAGGGCCGACTCGTCTACGCTCAACGCGCCGGTGAGGAGTTTTACGTCGGCCGGGATGATGTCGCCGGGTCGCACACGAACGATGTCGCCCGGGACCAGTTCCCGGGCAGGAACCACCTGCCAATTCGAATCGCGCCGGACGCGCGCACTGACCTGCAATCGTTTCCGCAGTGCTTCGACGACGCCGGCGGCTCGGCTCTCCTGCATAAAGCTCAACACGGCGTTGATCACCAGCAGCGCGCCCACCACAGCGAGGTCGGAGAATTTCCTTAGCACGCCCGACAGAACCATGATCAGTTCGAGCATCCACGCCGAGATTCCCCAGAATTTCCGAAGGAATTTGAGGACCGGGTGCCCTTTTGTTTGGGCCACTTCGTTGTAGCCGTGCTCCTTCCGGCCTGCGTCCACCTCTGCGTGCGTGAGGCCGGTGTCGGGGTTTACGTGGAGCGCCGCAAGCGTGTCGGGAACCGACATAGCGGCGATGTCAGGGGGCTTGCCGTTTGCCGGCTTGGGAGGCGCCGGCTTGGCTTCAGATTTATCTGGGATCGTTTGCATGGAGAAGGTCCTCTCTGGCGCTTTGGTGGTTTACACCTTGTTTTCGATCACACGCAGGTCGGCGGAAGACTTCAAAGTTCGTGAGGCCGGTCGACGTTCGGACATCGTTGACGGGAGAATGTGAAGTCATTGGGGTAATCCAGTCCTCGTGTTCCTGGTTTAGTTGTCGGCGTTACGCCCACTCGATAACCTGCTTGATGGTATCGGGTTGGTGCTGGTTTATTAGTCCGGCGAATTGATCCCGCGGATATCGATTCGTGATCAATCCTGCGATTAGGGTGCCCCAACGCAGATGTGCCTGGGCCAGATCATCGGCGGCCATTTGGAAATGTCCGCGCGCGGCATTCACGCTGCCCAGCATTACCTGATTGTCCAGCACCAACTGCCTCACGAGTTCGGCGCCGGGAATCTGGAGCGGCCGGTCGCCACCGGGGATGCCGGTCAGCACATAAACCCCGTTCAGGGCGAGTGCATCCAGCAGATTGAATTCCAGTTCGGCAATCCCACTGGCATCCAAGACCAAGTCCATGGCGCCGATCTTCTTCTCTACCTGGTCCGCCGGCACTTCGCGGCCGTCGATATAGGTTCCGCCGATTCCGCCCAACCATTTTGGGCGGGCGGTGTTCGCATCGACCACATCCAGCCCGTAAACCTCGCCACCCCGCAAGCGCAGGACCATAGCAGCCAGCAGGCCGACAGGTCCCAGTCCGGCAACAAGGCAGCGGCGCCCATGAAACCAATCGGGTGTCGTGGCGGCGTCGGGGCAGCGCACAATCTGTACGCGTAGGGCCTCGTCTATCGCCTTCTCCACGACGGAAAGCGGCTCCATCAGAACCCCGACGGGCTCCAGTTCGTTTGGCACCCGCACGATGTATTGCTCTTGATCGACAGCGAATTCCGTTTGGTACCCGTCCAGTCTGCGGATGCCTCTCTCGCGGTATTTGCCGGTTTGGCACATATCGGCATGGTTCATCAGGCAGCAGGCACATTCGCCACATCCCCTCCGTACAGTGAAGACAGCATAGTCGCCGGCCTTCACGCGAGTGACTGCCGAGCCCGCGTCCACTACCTGGCCGAACATTTCGTGCCCAATGACGAGTTCAGTCTGACCATCGGGGGCCTCGGCTCGACCACCGGATACCTCTTCCCGGTCGGTGCCACATATACCCACCCGGATTATTCGGACTTTGATTTCATCTTGTGTGGCGATCGAAGGCTCGGGTCGTTCCACCAGACGCGAACCAGCAGTACCGGGAACAATAGCGATAGCTTTCACGAGTTCTCCATCCCTTCTTACTTACGGCTTTCGGCTGATCCCAGGCGTTCCAGCAAATGGTCGCCGACTCGCAGCGCGTTCGCCATGATGGTCAGGCTGGGATTCACGGCGGCAATCGACACAAAGAAGCTGGCATCGACCACGTAAAGGTTGTCCAAATCGTGCGCCTTGCAATTTACATCGAGCGCCGATGTCTTCGGATCGCGACCGAACCGGACGGTCCCGGCCTGATGCGCGGTGCCGCCGATTGGTATGTCCTTGCCGAGATAAAGCGAGCGGTGCACCAACTGATCGTGACAGCCAATCTCGGTGAGCATATCCTTGAGCTTTGCGGTCAGGCGTTTGTGTCCTTCCACGTTGGTCTCCTCGATGCTCAACACGATCCGTCCATCTTGGGTGATCGTCACGCGGTTGTCGGGATGGGGCAAATCTTCCGACTGCAGCCAGAAATCGATGGAGTGCTCCGCCAAAAAGTCGAGCGCGAACTCCGGCTTCCAAACCGCCCAGCCGGGCGCTTCCCCCTTGAGCATCTCTCCGTCGGATTTACCGAGCATCTGGATCTCACCCAGAGGGTATTCCCAATCGTCGGAGCGAAAATAGAAGTCGTTCAACGCGAGAGTCTTCTGGAATACCGTGGGATTGGGATCCTTCGAAATCGCCATGAAGGCGGAGCAGTTGTGACGCATGTAGTGCCGGCCTACTACATCGGAGTTGTTTGCCAGTCCGGCGGGGTGTTTCTCATTAGCGGAGCGCAAAAGCAGTGCCGCGGAATTGACCGCCCCGCAGGCAACCACGACGATATCGGCGGAGTACTCCTCCACGGAGCCGTTGCGTCTGGCGACGATTTTGGTCACCACCCGTCCGGACGGGTCTGTTTCAAGGCGTTCCACACAAGCGCCTGTCAGGAGTTTGACGTTGGAGTGCTCCAGGGCGGGATCCACGCAGATCACCTGAGCATCTGCTTTGCCGTTGACCAGGCATGGAAATCCATCAAATGCGGCACATCGCACACAGGCACTCGTGTGCAACACCTTTCCCTCCGCTTCATCAAGCAGGATGCCGAGCGGCAAAGGGAACGGATGATGGCCAAGCCCCCGGAAATCGTCGAACAGCTCCTGAATGCGTGGCTCGTGGCTCACCGGCGGATAACGATAGGGCGCGCTGGCCGGACCCTCCGTCGGATCAGCCCCGCGCTGCCCGTGGACATGATAAAGGTACTCAGCCCTGGTGTAATAGGGCTCAAAGTCCTCATAGCTCAGCGGCCAGGCGGGCGAGATGCCGCCGTGGTGCCTGACTTCTCCGAAGTCCTGCTCGCGGAATCTGAGTAAAGCCGCGCCGTAAACCTTCGTATTGCCGCCGACATAATACTGAATGCCGGGATAAAACGGCTTACCGTCCTTGTGGTACCACGTCTCTTTGGCCCTGTACTTCGATTCGACAAAGACGGCGCGGGACTCCCAGTTATCTTTCTCACGAGGCAAGTAGCCGCCCCGTTCCAGGAGCAGAATCCGTTTCCCTGACGGCGCCAGATGGTAAGCGAGTGTGCCACCACCAGCTCCCGTTCCGATGATGATGACGTCGTAATGATTTTCCATAGTCATAATGCCTCGTTCCGGACACCAGCCTCGCCTATCGCGGTGGGCCGGTCGCGTAACTTTTGGCGTGCTTCGACCTCCTCGTCAGTCAGACGCGCGTCATAGATAGAGCGAGGTTCGATGGTCCGCGCCACGAGAGTGGCGGTAGCCACCACCAGCAACAGCGGCAGGATGAATGATCGGTCCCGGCCAGTCAGTTCCATCATCAGTACCACAGTCGAGATGGGGCCTTGGGTAGTGGCCGCGAGAACAGCTGCCGCACCGAGTATGGCGAACAGTCCGGGGGGTATGCCGGGCCAGAGCCAGGACCAGGCATGCCCCAGTACACCGCCAAGCAATGCGCCTACCGTCAGAGAAGGTGTGAATAAGCCGCCGGGAGCGCCGGTGCGCACGCAGAGCACTGTCGCGGCGGGCTTCAGCACAAGCAGCACCAATAGCAAGGCTGGCGCTACATGGTTGGTGAACGCAAGTTGCGAGATGTCCTTTCCGTTGCCGAGCAACTGCGGGAACCAGATGGAGACCACGCCCAGCAGGCCCAGTCCCAGCAACGGTGCCATCAGCCGGCGCCAGCCCTGAGGCTTATTGCGATCAGCCCAGGTGACAACCCGGACATAGCCGACCGAAACCACACCCGCGATCGGCCCGACCAGGAGTGCCCAGACCACGCACGCAATGGAGCTGGAATAGGCCGGGATGAGATAGGTCGGCGCATCAGGTAGCGCCACCCACGAGACGGCGGTCGCAACCACCGAAGCGAACAGGGCAGGCAGCACGTATCTGAGTGCCAGCATCCCGCGCATCACCTCTAGCGAGAAAAGCGCGCCGCCGAGCGGAACGCCATAGGCCGCGCCCATCCCGGCTCCCGCGCCGCAGGCTACCAAGAGCCGCCGCTGTTCGTCGGACAAACGGGCTCTATCCGAAAAGAAGTTGGCAATTACCGCGCCGGCTTGTTTCGGTGCGCCCTCGCGGCCCAGCGACACGCCCATGCCGACGATGACCACGGATAGCAAAGCGCTACCCAAAGTACGCCAAGCCGGCATCCGGCCGCCATGGAACCAAATAGCAGCGGTAGTGTCAATTCCGTTACCACTGGACAGGCGCTTCAGGATAATTTGCCCCGCGCCAGTCACGAGGCCGGCGCCAAGCAGCACGAAAACGTGCCGCCACGCATTGGCATGCTCGGTGGCGTCCAACAGGTTGGTGCCGGGGCCGCTCCACATCAAGTGCTGCACCATTTCCAGCAGCCGAGTCAGCGCCGCCGCGGCTATGCCCGTACCGATACCGGTAAGCAATACCGCCAACCAGAAGCGCGCGGCGCCGGAACGGGCCAGTGTGGAAGGGATCATGTCGCCGTTGTCCGCAGCCATATGCTTCTATCCGAATACCGGTGCTAACGAAATTGAAACCAGACCCAGCACAAAAAGGGCAAACATCAGCGCGAGCAAGCGCTTTACTTCACTCGTGGCGCCGTGAAACTCTTTCCACACGAGAACGCCCCATATCGCGGAAATCATTGTATTGCCCTCACCAAGCGAAAACGAGGTTGCCGGCCCCACCATGGGCGTATAGGCCGCAACGAAACTGCAGATGGTACCGGTTCCCCAAACGAGGCCTCCCAAGACTCCCCAAGCATGCACCGCGGGTCCACCCTGTAAATAGTCCTTCACCGAAAGTCGCGATCCGCTCACCGGCCACCGCATGAACGCAGAATTGAGAGGAAAGTTTGAGACCAGAGCGCCCAACGCAAATACGAAGTACACGGTGTACGGCCCAAGGTGGTCCTCTCCGATCAAGGCTTTCGCGACGAAAGGATAGAAGAGCCCGATGATCACGCCGCACAATAGGCTCAGGACGATCCCCTTTGTACCCGCCTTAGTGCCTTTCGACAGTCCACGATAGGCCATCGCGTTGGCGGCGATAGCAGCGCCGATCAGCAGAATCCCGCCGAAGAGGAGCAACGGATTGCCGGCGGGCGAAATGACGTAATTGAGAACCGCACCGATGACCAGGGCCAGGCCGGCGCCCAACGGAAAGGCGACCGCCATGCCGGCCACCGAAATGGCGGCGACCAAAAGCAAGTTGCCGAGATTGAAAATCATTCCACCCGCGAATGCTTCAATCAGGGCGCGTGTGCTGGCGCTGTTGAGATTATTAAAGAAGCTCGCCGGAGCCGCGGAATTCGTCCGTCCCATGGTGACGCCGAACAGAATGGCGCACACCAGGATCCCCCACATGTAGTCCCAGTAGAATAGCTCGAATCGCCACGATTTATCGATCTTCTGGGCGTTGGCCCAACTGCCCCAGCACAGCATGCTGAGCAGCATCATCACAAGAGCGACCGGGTATGTGTGGGGAGTGTACATGGTCAGGTGGCTGATACCAGATAGTCCTACTTCGCCGGCTCTCGTGTGCCGGGAATATTTGGCGTGCGGTGAACTTCTCCATCTACGGCCTCCGACATCTCGATGTTGTTTCTTTCCAGGAGGGTTCCCGTCGCCTGTTCATACTGAATCAATGCCTTGGCATAGGTGGCGTGGGCTTTCACGACATGGCCTTGGGCTATAGCCAGATTCTGTTGTGCCGTGATGACGTCTTCCACCGTGGCCGAAGCCAAAGTGGACTTCTGCTGCTGCATTTCGAGCACCTGGCGCGCGAGCACCACCAACTTCTGGACGGCGTCGAGTTGATCCCGGGACTGCTGCACCCCGCTCCAAGTTTTGTTGACATCCCAAACGGCTTGGTTCTTCGCATCCTGTAGCTTCACTTGCAACCGCCGTTGTTCCAGCAGCGCCCGTTCGGCGTCGGCCTGGGCGGTTCGATTGCGGAGGGGCATGTCAAGCGTCACCCCAAAGGAATAGTTGGGGAAGGCGCCGTGGAGGATATTCGTGAAGGTAGGGCTCAACGCCCCATCCAGCCCAGCGAGGTAATACGATGCATAGACATCGAGCGAGGGCAACAGCGAATTGTGTATCGACTGGATCACGACTTGCTGATTGCGCAAGTTCAACTCGACCTGCTCGATCTCCGGCCGATGGCTGGCGGCTTCCTTCAAGGCATCGGCCAGAGTGGGCACATCCTCGGCACGCGGCTCAGGCAGCCGGTCAGAGGGGATAATCTCCACCTTCGCCAACTCTTCATTGAAACTCTTAGAGAGTTTAGCCTTCAGGGATTGGCCGTCTTGAGAGAAAGTGTTTTGCGCTGCGAGCAAGACTTGCTGCCGCAACGCGACTTCCTCCTGGCTCCGGAGCACATCATACTGGGCCGAAGGCCCGATCTTGGTTTCTGCTTGGTTGTTCTCCAGGAGTTTCTGTGCATACTCCAGTCCTCCTTGTGCCATGCGAATACCTTCCTGGTCGGCTAGCAGGTCGTAGTAACTGGTCATCACGACCGCCAGCGCGGCGATCACGTTCTGCCGGAAGACACTCGCGGAGTATTTCACATCATTACGGGCTATACGGATGAATCTGGCGTTGACGCTGGTCCCAAAGCCGCGCAACAAGTGCTGACTTATACCTACGGAAAAGTCCGAGACAAGCTCCGGATTGAAGATGCTTTTTGTGGTGTTTGAGGATAGACGTGAGCTGCTCTCGGACACGAAAAGGCTTGTACCGGTCAGAAAACCTTGGCTGTACCCGGCGGAAGTGGACTCCTGGTGAGTGGTGTCAATCGGCACACCGCTCACCACCGTGTAGTTGAGGGGTGTAATGGCATTGCTCCAGCCATAGCTGACACGCAGGTTCGGATCACAGCAGGGCGACGAACCAACGCGATCAATGCCGCCTCCCAGTACGCCTCCCGCGCCACCTGCGCCAACGCCTCCCGCGCTGCCCACACCTCCGCCCAGACTGCCGGAAAAAAGGGTGGTGGATTGATAGGAGCCAGCCACGCCACGTGTCGCGCCGCCCCCCTTCGCGCGCAGCAGGTCCGTCTGGGCAATGGGCAGGTCGTACCGCGTCACGGCGATCTCCAGATTGTTTTCCAGGGCCAGCGCAATGGCGTCATCAAGTGTCAGCGTCAGTTTGCCGCCGACAATCAGGTCTTGGAGCCGTGGCGAGTTGGCCAGTCGCGGGCCGGGGAGGGAGGGAACGGTGTAGGGATAAAAACCACGGGGGAAGCTGTGACTCTTCGAGTAGTCAAAGCGGGTCGATGCATCGCGGGCTGACGTTTCTTGGGCATCTTGGCAGGCGGCGGGTCCGAGGGAAAACAAAACCAGAAAAGGTGCCGCCGCCAGCGATCGCCAAAATTGCGTTCTTGTCACTATCCTCACTCCTCAGATCGGTTTTTGACGCCCCTTGCATGGCAGCAATTGTACTCTCACTGCCATACTCAGAATGCAGCCTAACTGCTTTATGTACATTGGTCAGGTGACTGATACCAGATAGTCGTGTCCTTCCCAGGAATCGCTTGTGGTCCAGAAGAAGGTAAATCGAATGGGCGGTCGCTGCGCTGCAAGAATCGGTATATCTACATATTCAACTCCCAGCGTGGTGGTGGACGATGACGTGTCCTTCATAGTCTGCCATTCGTCGGCCGACCAGCGGAGCCGGAAAGGAGCCGGGGTTTGAATGCGAAGTATGTAGCCTCGTTTGACGCTCCGCGCCTGCCGGGTAAATTTCCAGACTTCGAATAGCTGACGATCCGCGCGCGCACCGAGAT
Source organism: Occallatibacter sp. (assembly GCA_035510955.1). GTDB lineage: Bacteria > Acidobacteriota > Terriglobia > Terriglobales > Acidobacteriaceae > Telmatobacter. The sequence continues at coordinate 16,267 of DATKGE010000165.1, forward strand.
ATCGTTTCGCAACGTCGGGAATTAGATCGGACACCTTCCCATCGCGAACGGAGCGAAGGAGCTTGATGTACTCTGCATGAGCCCACATCAGAGGCATGGCTGAGCCCGTTGGCCGTCCGCAGTACATGTAGACCTGGGGTTGATCTGGGGCATCCCACGACTGCTCGGGCAATAAGCCGGTGCATGAGGCCAGGCTTTCCATAGCCCGGAGGAATGGCCTCGTGTCGTGCCCGGCAGCCAACTCGTAGTGACCTCGTTCGCCTGTGAGTAGCGGCCAGACACGCCCTTGTCCCCAGCCTACAAAGGCGCCGCCATCTTCTCTTTGTCCATATCCATCGTGGTTGTAGCGGTGCCAGCAAGGGCCCGATGGAGTCTCCACCTTCAACACGGCATCCACCACCTTGAGGGAATCTACAATCAGCGGATCGTCGGGTCTGCGGACTCCATGCCGCACGAGTTCCAGAAAGCCTGCGTCCACGATTTCTTTGGCCGGAAAGACATTCTGCGCGCCGGGCTGGAGGTTCGCAATGTTGATGTTTCCCTGGTTCGGATCTTCCGCGGGGGTTTGGTTGTCGACCCGCTCCGGAAGGATCCTCAAGTAATGCCGAGGCACCTCGGGGAGCAGCGTTCCTTGCGTTGTGACGGTCCAGCTCTCGACATGACATTCCAGGAAGTCGGCGTATTCCTCCAGGTATTTCGCGCTCGCCTCATCGCTCCTTTCGCGAGCAAAGCATGCGGCGCAGATCAGAGCTGCGATGTTAGACGCCAGCGTGGAAGGGGAATAGCCGCTGACCTCCTCCCAGCGCTCCTGCGGAGTCAGCGGGCCATGCCGGACCAGGTAAGCAGCGGCCCGCAATACCATGGGGTACGGATCAAAATCTTGCAGGGCGTTCTCACGCTGGAGCCGCCAGGCGAGCAGAATGGGAAAGGCGACTTCATCGAGTTGGACTCCCTGCCAGTAGGGCTCACCGTCAATCCAGAAGTTCTGGGCGAACCCTCCGTTTTCCTCTTGGGACACATTGAGATAGATCAGCGCCCTCAAAGGTGTGGTGCGATCTCCGGCGGCCAGCATTGCGTTCGCACTGTTGACCATGTCGCGCGTCCATACCAAGTGGTAGCCACCCTGGTCTTCGTCGCCCACAGCTTCTCCCCAAGGAATGGCGAGCGACGCGATGAAGGCTCCGGGGTACGACTTATCTTCGTGAGCGAGGAGCAAATTGCAACTCGCGCGGTACAAGTTACCTCCATCGCACGACGCCTTCTCCAGCGGGAAAATGCCAGCGCCCGTTCGCCCCCACTGTTCCGCGTACCGCTTTTCATGCTCGGCGAAAGGAGTGCTCAGCGATTGAAAGAGCGTGGAGACAGCGTGGTGCTGGCTATTGCCGAACGCCAGTCCCAAGGTAAATTCACGCGTACCGGTCAGGTCCAACTCTCCCGTGAGTGCGATGTTGCCGTCGGGTGCGCGATCGAACTCCCAGTCCATTTGAAAGTTGCCGGACAAGTCTGTCCAGCCATCGCTCCTCCCTACGTAGCCACATGAGACACGAGAAAAGGGTACCGTGGCCGCCAGCGCCAGCCATGTTCCCTTTCGTTCGGCAAGCAGCACCGTTCGGCCGGCCACTCGCGCCACCGTGCCATTGTTGCCCCAGCCTCCAACCTCAAGGTGAGGTGCGCACAGGGCATATAACCGCAGCTTGGAGAGGAACGATTCGTCACCAGTAAGCTTCGTGTGCTGGAGAATGCAGGCCAGGTGTGGGTCAGCGATAACCTCTTTGACGATCGCATAGTGACCGGCTGGGTCCGAATTAGTACAGCGGTAACCCAAAACGTGGTCTGCCAGACGTTCCAGTGTGGACTTGAGATCACGCTTTTCGTCGTGGAAAAAGCTGGTGCCGTCGGTGATGAGATACTGGAGGTCCCGGAGTTGTGGCCGGTCTACCGTGGGATAGTAGACTTCGGTGACGATACCGTTCCAAAAAGTAAACCAGACCCGGCTGGAAGCTGCGTAGGCAGTTCCCACTCCATCTTTTCCTCCGTGGGTCCATCGGGGCTCGATGCCCGGCCATCCAAAAGCCTTCGTCTGGTTGAGTCTGTTAATGGGGTTCATTTCCTGATTCGATCACGCTGATCATCTTGCCGACCGTGTCTGGGAAGTGGGCGTCTGTCTTCCGGGTCCAAATGTAGACTGCCACGGCCACGTCCGCGTGCATCGTGCAAGAGCTTCGAATGGTGCAATTTTGGGCGGTGCACCGTCCGTCGGGACTGCGTCCGGGGGCTCGCATCGCTTTCTTGTTCGCGAGGAAAGGCCGAAGCACGCTGCGCCGAGCCCAAGTCCCGCCACCGCAATGCGGGCTCGGCACAGGTCAGGCATGTCCGGTCCTCGTCCGGGAGGGCCTTCGGGTCATGACTATCGACGTCTTGATGAGGCATAAAAGCTTCGATTCGACGCGGGCCCAATAGTCGCACGTGCCGGTGCGCCTCGTCCCCCAGTTGGACATTTCGCCTCCATCACACTTCCGGCAGTCGCAAGAGCCGCTTCCAATCACGGCGCGCCAATTTCAACGGTGGGCGGGGTAATTGGCAAGTTCCTCCAGCAGGCTTCGCGCCGGCCCCGGAACGGCGGCTTTGCCGTTCAGAATTTCCTGGTGGGTCGTATCGGAGCCATACATGGCTTTGTCTCCGCTATGGTCGGCCTGCACGACGGCGCCATCCACGCTGACCCCGGCAAAAACCCCTTTGCTGCGCGAATAGCTCAGGATTTCCGCCTTGAGCTTTATGTCCGTGTCGGCGGCTGCCTGTCTCCCCACGGGGCCGGCCGCCACGGTTGCGTCGGCGCCGATCGTGAATTTGTCACTCATCAGGCTTTGCAAGGCATGGTCGTTCATGAATAGCAACACCACGTCGGTGAAAGAAGCACCAATCTGGAAGCCGACGCTCCCTCCCCCGACAGCCAGAAACATCGGAGCACTCCAGCCACTAGCGGTGCGGCAGGTCGCCAGTCCCTTGCCGTAGTTGCCGCCGAATATGAAGGCTGCCTTCTCCTCTCCTGGAATGATGGCAACGCATTTCGCCTTTCCCAGCAGGTCTTGGGGAATGCCTTTGTCGGGCGTTGTCATGATCTCGTGGAAAACCTGGGTCGCCTTTTGAATACGCCCAATGTCATCATCGCGATCCGACGCCAAAGCGGGCAGGACCAAACCGAGGCCCGCAACCGAAACGATCAACACATTTTTGTACACGATATTTCTCCTTAAACTTTCTTGCTTTTTCAGGGCTGTGAGGGCTCTGGTTACACTGTGTCTACCACCTGGAGCTGAAGTGCTTCAATTTCTGACCGCAAGGCTATCTGGCGCTAGCCAAGGCGGGTTCCTCGCGCTGCGCAGCGTGTACTGCAAGCTCCAGTGGGTTCGTCGTCTGGAGGGTGTCCCTAGCCTGAGCTGCCTCGCCCACTGTGCCGTGAGCTACAAGGAGAAACTTGTTAGCCTTGAGCGCTGTCTCGTATTCCACGACGCTGTCTTTGGGGATACCAATGCTATACAACCCCGCGCCGAGCGCGCTCAAACCGCCCACCACCACGGCGCCTTCCAGTGCGCCGACGATCCAGGCGACCAACGGACCGGCAACCAATATCGGCCCGAGGCCTGGAATGATGAAGAAGGCGCCGAACAACATGCCCCAGAGACCTCCCCAGAAGGCGCCTTGCTTGCCCCAATACTTCATGCGGTCGCCGGCATTGTAGTATCCGACAACGTTTTCGTCGGTATGATAATCCTTGCCGACGATGGACATTTTCTTCATGTCAAACCCAGACCTTTGGAGTTCCTTCACTGCTTCCTCTGCTTGGGCGTGGGTTCCGTAAATGGCTACTACCGAGTTCGTTTCCAACATGACTGTCGTTCCTTTCTTTCTTGTCCAAATCGATTCTGCTGCATTTCCGCACGAGTTCCGGCGCTATACGCTTCAGCCTCGTGAACGAATTCTGAGGACCTCCGCATCGTCGCGGTCGGCGGCTTCCTGGCATCGAAGGCACAAGGGAGTCCAGGGTGCTGCCGTCAGACGACTCAGCCCGAGCGAAGCTTTGCAACACAGACAGGCTCCGAAGACGTCGGCCTTCATGCCGGCCAGAGCAACCCGGAGCTTACGGAGTAAGCCTGAGCCTAAAGTGAAGTTGGCCTTTGGGCGTTTGCTGTCCGCGGTACGCCAGATTTCTTCCAGCACGTCAGCGCTTTTTTTGACGCCGGTATTCTGACGCGGTTGTATTCTTTTGGCGGGATCGGCCTGTCCCACCTTACGCCCCGGTCCGCTCACCGCTAAACTCCCTGGCCACGAAAGGCGCCAGCGCAGCCTTAGATTTTCCTTGCAGCAGCTCATAAAATGGCAGGCGAAACAGATAGAAGCCGGTATCGACTCCGAAGAGAGGATCGGATATCCCGAACGATGGGCCATAACGAAAGCGGAGATAAGTGTCCCACTGCGTATAGAAAACGGCCGCGAAGCCCAAGCCTGCGGCACTTGCTATCGCCGCTGTAGCCAGTTTCAAAGCCCTGGGAGAAAGCTGGATGTCGAGCTCAGCCGCAACCGTAGGCGGGCTTCTTAACTTGCCCCCGCTGAGAGCAGCGCCGTTTTTCTGAGCATAGCGAAGATTGATCCCAAGGTACAGAAGCGCGACAACGAAGGCAGCGGCAAACAGTTCCCACCGAACGGACCAGATCGTCCAGAAGACGCCGACGTAGCCAAGTTGCCGCATCCAGAGCCACTTCTGTATCCAGCCGGGGATGACGGCCACGAGAGCGATAAGCACGAATGCCGCGGCGATGATGAATTTCAACGGACGCCATCGACGGAAGATACCGTAAGTTCCAACGGCTCTACCCTGTTCGCCTTCGGGCGGCCTTAGCGGCTCGATGGTGGTCAATTTCTCGATCGGGGTTAGTTTATCGATCATTTCATTAGCTCTGTTAGTTAGTCCGAAAATGCGGACATTTTCCTTCGGTCCGCAGCCCGCGCCGCGTGAGCCGTGCTCGCAACGAAGTCGTATTCCCAGCGGCTCCAGGCAGCGAAGGTGACTCGCAAGACTTCCTCTGGCTCGAAAGGCGTCATCAGCACGTCGAAGCCGCCCAGATTCAGTACCATCGCCCAGAGGGAGTCGTCGGCCAGGCGAGAGAACACAATGAGTTTCGGCGGAGCCGGCAGTTTCGCCGTGGCAGTCAAGAGGTCTTCCCAGTTGCCGTCGGCGTAGTCGCGCTCACACAGGAGCACCGGCACACTTTGGTCGCGCAACATCGCCAAAGCTTCACTACCGTCTGAAGCCTCATGCAGTTTCCAATTCGCCTGGAAAAGAATCTCCCGAAGTCGACCCCGATCAGCAGGCGAAGAACTGACTGCAAGGACTCCCGCGGTCTGCTCCGGCGACGGGACTGATTTCTCTAATCGACCACTCATTGAAGTCCTCCGCGCGGGCCTGTTGCGCCGGTACATCGACCAGATACGCGCCAGAACAATAAACACGGTCAGAACCGCAGCGGTTCCATCCGGCGATTCGGCGCCACCAGATCGTCAAGCTGCTTTCTAGGTATTAGGCATACTTCGTAACTATTTTAGGGTGCCGCTGATTTCACTCCAATACTCGTTTCGTAGGACTTCGCCGGAAATATGGGAGTAGCCCTCAACGGGACATTTGCCCAGTTCCCCCGGCTGACATCGAAGCCTCGCATGCGAAGTAGCGCGTCCCGCTGAGAAACCAATGAGCCGCCGAACAGAGGGGACTATCCCAGCGCCGGAGGGAGCCGCAGCGCTCCTGGCAATGTTTATGGTTCCGGCGGCGTATCTGTTGATGTACAGGAGCATTGTGACTCGCTCAAGCCAGCCCCGGCAGTCCGTATTCCAGGCGAGTTCAGAAGTTCAAGTCTCGGCGCGGCCGCCCGCGAGCCCGCGCCCCCACTTAAGGCTTGGCGATCCACAGGGGGACGTAGGAAAAGACCACCAGTCCGCCTGCGAACAGCACCAGCATGAGTGCCCCAAACGCCTTCACGCGGGTATCTCCGCCTTTGAATTCCTTCCAGACCAGCAGGCCCCAAAGCGCCGCCACCAGTGGGGCCGCCTGCCACAGCATGGATTCGAAGGGCGGGCCCAAGTGGGCAACACCTTTGGGCGTGGCCACCACGAAGCTGGCGAGTGCGCCGATTCCCCAAACCACGCCACTTGCCAATCCGAGGGCGTGATTCTTGACGGTCGTCGTGAAGTATTCCGCGATTTCCAGGGGTTCGCCCTCTACCGGCAGGTTCATGAAGAAGAGATTGAACACGAAAGTCGAGATCACTACCGCCGCGGCGAACAGAAAGAGCAGGGCATAAGGTCCCACTCCCTCATCCGGGTCCTGCGCTCGGAGCAGCAGCGGGGCGAAAGTGCCCATCCCGAGCCCGCCCACCAGGGCCAGCACGATGCCTTTGAGGGAATTGGGACGTCGCGTGCTTTTCGCCTTCCCGGCGCGCGCCAGCTTTTCGTGCTGCAGAATTCTCAAGTGCGAGAATGCCGAACCCTCCACGATCAGCGACAGGAAAATAAGCAGGGTCCCCCCCAGCAGAAGCATGACGCTCATTCCGGGATGTCCCAGATAGTTCATCCACGATCCCACGATCATGGCGGCGCCGAAGGTCATTGGGAAGGCCACGGCCATTCCGGCCACGGAAACGGCGGCCAACATGAGCATGTTGCCGAAATTGAAAATCATGGCCGCCAGGAGAGCGTACAGCCACTCCTGCTTGCGGGCGTTCATCAGGTCGTCGGTGAAATTGAAGCCGTCGAACCCCAGGCTGCCCACGGTGAAGGCGCAGATCAACGCGGTGAGTGCAAGCCCGAAACCAAAATCGATATAGAACAACTCAAAGCGGTACTTATTGGCCAATTTATAGAAAACCGGCCAGGAACCCCAGCAAATCATGCATACGAGCATCAACAAGACGAGCGACGTATCGGTATGTGGCAGAATCATGAATCCACCCCGGAAACCGAGGGTACAATGCGGCGGGGCGCCGGGTCAACCCTAGCGCGCATTTCTCAAGCGCCGCCGGTCGATGTGGCGCAGGCACTCGCCGGAAACCTCCGGGTAACTCCTTGATTCCAGCGGAGGGCTGGAACACGTCACCGCACCTTCAAACTGGCGCACCCAAACGCCTGGGAGAAATCATCGCAAGCGCGTCAGTGGGTCGATCTAGGCGGTCCCAGGGCGGGAAGTTCGCCGGCAAGCTGATGCAGGCACAGCGGGCGGGAGCGCTGGGCGCAATCCGGAAGCTGCGGCACGAAGTAATAGTCGAGCGAATACCGCATCCCGCGCGGCACCCACTCTACGCACACCGCCTCTTGCCGTGGACCAAGCTCGAAGCGCAGGGTGCGGGCAGAGGCCAGGCGATCGAGATCGGGCGCAGCGGCACTCTTCATCATTACCGTCCCGACGGTAGCCCCGGTGGCGACCGCCAGGAGAGCCGCGAGCCGGAGTCCGCGGCGGTCGAGCGTCCAGGCGAGCGCGGCGACGGCCAAAGGGAGCAGCCACGTCCAGTGGAATTGCGGCGCCGGCGCCCGCGAAAGGCCGGATGCCACCGCCATGGGGAGCAGCGGCGCGGCGATGGGAAAGGCGATCAACAGCACGGCGCAGGCCGCCAGCCACGGCGCCGCGTCGCGGGCCTCCGCGAGGGCCAGGCCCAACAGGGCGGCCGCCGCGGGGACGAGCGGGAGAATGTACGAGGGCAGCTTGTTGGCCGAGGAGGAAAAAAAGATCAGCCATAGGACGATCCAGGCGAGTAGGAAGAGGCGGCCGGAATCGCTATGGAAGGCGCGGCGAACGGTCAGCGGCACGAGCGGAGTCCAGGGCAGCAGCAGTGCCAGCAGGACAGGGCCGAAATACCAGAACGGTTGCCCGTGTTGGCCGACGGCACTGGAGGAAAGGAACCGCTCCACGTTCTGTTTCCAGAAGAATTCCTTCAAGAACGCCGTGCCATTGGCCCAGGTACAGAGCGCATACCAGGGCAGGGTCACGGCCAGGAATGGGACCACGACGCGCGGGTGGAGAAAGGCGAAGATGGTGTGTCCGAGGGCGGGCCAAAAGGGACGCTGCCAGGGAATCAGGATGGGGCACGCGAGTACCACCGCTACCGGACCTTTCGCCAGCACTGCCAGACCCAGCAGGGCAGCCACCCAGGGCAGAAATCCCGAGTCGCGCCGGCGCACCCAGGGGAGCGCCAGCAGCATGGCGGCCGAGTAGGTGACGGCAAGCGGCAAATCCGTAGTGGCGATCTGCGAAGAGACGATCCACGCCGCCGACGTGCCCAGGATCGCGGTGGCAAAGCTGGCGGGGAGCCAACCGAACTCGCGGCGGAGAATCCACCAGTAGAAGCCCAGGAAGGCCAGAGCCATCAGGGCGATGGGAAGCCGCGGCGCGATTTCGGCGCCGAAGCCGGCGCGGAAGAAGACGGCCTCCATCCAGTACAGAAGCGCCGGCTTTTCGAACCAGGGATGCCCCAGAAGGCGCGGCGTGACCCAGTCGCCGGACGCTGCCATAGTGCGGGAAATAGCGGCATAGCGCGGCTCGTCCGGCCCGATCAATCCCACGGCGGCCAGGTGGTAGAAATACAGAAAATACCCGAGCGGCAGTACCAGCCACAGGGCACGCGGAATTCTCCGGGGCATTTCTCTTATTCTACCGTGACGCCGCAACCTATTGATTTCACGTTGAATGGACGGTGCCCATGAGCTCGATTTGGTACCCGTGGAGCGTGTTCCTCCACTTATTCTCCGTTTCCAAAAAGACGCATCACGATGACGTTACCTCAAGGTAACCTCGGCGGAAGCAGTCGAAAAGTCGTCTGACCGAGCCGGCATTTTCTTCGTAGCTTGCCGTCATAGTCATGTGGCTAATAAGCAAATTGACCTTCGTGTCGGAGTTCAACAGCCTCACGATCTGGCCGGTTGCGGGGGAATCGGCGATGCGGGCCGTATCCCGGCCAAGAAGCCGGGCGCCGGCGAGTGTCAAGTCATAATCAACAGCCTCCAGAAGTTCGAGCTCCTGATCGAAGATACGGTCCTGATTGCCCGCACTATCAAACGTGCTGAAAATCTTGTAGAGGTCAGCCGCGTCCTTGTTGTTCTCCGGATGCCGATCGGCCCACGCGACGAGTTTCAAGATCGCCAGCCCGGGGAGCGATGCGACTAAGATGACTAGCCCGGGCTCCAACTCGATACGGAGCGCTGCCGCGTACGCCTCTTCGAATCCGGCAACATTCATGACAAAGTCACCCTCCGGGGGCCAGGAAATTGTTTGCCGTTCCGAAGTGACCCCACGGAAGGGGATGAAGTCAACCGGGAGCTGAAATCCCTGTTCCGTATCCGTGTACAGCAAGCGCTGCTCCTTATGGGGCACTCGCTCAAAGCGTCTGGTTCCTTGCAGTTCTTCGCGAAGTTTTTCGAATTCGGTCCAATCCTCCACCGCAAAAGCAAAGTCGATATCGGCGGTCGCTCGTCCCGGCGATTGGCCCCAAAGGTTCACGAGAACGATATCTCGTGCCGCGGCCCCAGCCAGGAAGAAAGGAATTCCGAGCCGCGTCGCGACCTTGTTCAGTTCGCGAACTACCCGCAGGAAGTCTTCAGCGGGAGGCCTTGAGAGCACGAAAGGCGGGTTCGATGCGTTGCTCATAGATCAGGTTGGCAGCTTCGACGTTGCGGCCATCACAGGTGGCCAGGAGGTCTGCATAAGCCAGCACTGGCGGGACCAGGTCCGGGTAGTTTGGATCTGGCTCAAAGTTCCAAAACGTGTCGAGGACCTCCACATTTCCGGTAGGGAAAGCGCGAAGACGAAGGGCGGCAAGGAGCCGGTTAACCGGTTTGTGCGTGTAGATGGTGAAACCGGCAGGCTTAAGAAAATGGGTGAGACGTTCCGCCGCGCGTTCGGCGCCCCAGTAGGCACCCAGTGAACTGAGATCCGCTTCCGCGACTCCTTCGCGCGGAGCATCGAATCGCCTCGGATGAAGCTTAGGGCGAAGAGTGATGGGGTAGTGGGTCACCCATTCCTCAAGGAGCCGGCGAGGGTCGAGCACGGCGCGATGTCGATCTCCGGCCACCAGACCGCGCGCTTCGAGGTCTCGCATCACGGGCGTGATGCTTCCTAGTGCCGCCGCCGCGGCATGCGCGATCTCGCGATAAGGAGCGTGGAGGAGCGCGGGACGAGAAAGCAGCGCGAAGGTCACTTGCAGACCCGCGGTTCCGACAGCGCGAAATCGGGATTCCCGTGCATCTTTAGGGCGTGGCTGCCCCGCAATGTAGACGTAGAGGCCCGGAGCTTCCAGGTACGCGTTGCCAGCCGTGTCTATAAAGGACAGATGAAGATTGCGGCAATGCTCCGCGGTTTCCCTGCTGATGAATGGAGCCACGAGAAGAGGCAGTTCCGCGTAGTGCGCTAGCTCTGCTTTGACCTGCGCTGGTGTTTGGAACCGGTCTACGGTTTTGACTTCGACTACAAAATGTCTCTCGCCCCGATCGGTTTGGATCTTGATCAATGCGTCAACTCTTCGATCGGCGGCGGACTGGGGCGAGTCTGACACGACGGCGGTGAGGCCGGTGACGCGATTGAGGGTCGCCAAGGCCGTGTCGAGGATCTCCTTCGATACCGCGTTTTCGTTCACTAATATCAAGTGTACACGGAACGTGAACAATGTCAATACGTGAACACTGTTGCCATGCGGTTCTCAAAATGAGAACATAAGGATCGGTGCGCCGCCTTTGATCATAGCCGGGAACGGCGAACCTGCTACGGTTCAATGGGATAGGGCATCGACGCGGTCGCTAGCCTCCTGGCAGAAGATCTGCGAGAGTGCAAAGTGGAAAGATTTCTTGGATGTGCGCTGCAAGTGCCGACCGCGTTGGAGATTGCGTGGTGTTTGATATTCGCCACAACCGCTATCGACTGATCGCCAAAATCTATTACGGTCTCAGCCTGGTCAACGGTGGTGTCGCTGCTCACGCATGCCGAATACAATCGGGGAGGGTGGAAAAATGGCTGCGGTTGCTGAACGGCTGTATGTCGATCTGTTGAGGCAGTATGAGCCCCAGGTCATCAAAACAGAAGCGGAGAACGAACGGGCGCTGAAGGCGCTTTCCGAGATTCTCTCCCGTGGC